>NZ_JBIWPP010000005.1:226104-412599 GCF_044768335.1 Streptomyces sp. NPDC101151
CTGGTGTACGGCCCGATGGACCACGACGGGGCGTGGCCGGCCCACTTGGTGTGGGGGGCCGTGCTGCGCGGCGGCCGCGGCGGGGTGTTTTTCCACGTGAAACACGACCCGACGCCCTATCGAGGGGGCGATGTTTCACGTGAAACATCGCCCCGCTTGTTGTCTCGGCGTGCTTCGAAGCGAGCCATGGCCGCAGCGACCCCGCCATAGATCAGGGCGACAAGTACCACCAGCACCACCGAACGGCCGTCCGGTGGGAGCATCAGGGCGGCCACTCCGGCAGCGCCGACGAAGGCGACGTTGAACAGGACGTCGTACACGGAGAAGATCCGGCCCCGGAATCTGTCCTCGACCGACGCCTGGACGATCGTGTCCGTGGCGATCTTGGCGCCCTGGGTGATCAGCCCGAGGACGAAGGCCGCGACGAGCATGGGGCCGGTGGCGAACGGCAGACCCAGTGCGGGTTCCAGAACCGAGGCGGCGCCGGAGCAGACGGCGATCCAGCGGCCGGGGCCGAGCCGCCCCACTGCCCACGGTGTCACCACGGCGGCCGCGAAGAAGCCCGCGCCGGAGGCGGCCAGTGCGAGTCCGAGCAGTCGGAGCCCGGCGTTGGGGGTCGTGGAGAGGGCGTACCGGCACAGCATGAGCAACAGGACCAGGAGCGCGCCGTAGCAGAAGCGCATCAGCGTCATCGCCGCCAGCGCCCACGCAGCTTCCCGGCGCCGGGGCTCGGCAAGATGCCGGACGGATGCGAGCAGGGCGCGAGCGGTGTCTGCGAGCACGGTCTGCAGGCGAGGTGGTGCCGGCTCCCGGTCGGGCCCGAGGAGTGTGGGAGCCATGCTCAGTGAGGTCAGAGCGGCGCACAGATACAGGAAGGCGCCGAGCAGTACCACCGCGGCATCGGAGCCCGATGCCACGAGCCGTACGGCGAACGCGAGGCCGCCGCCTGCGGTGGCGCTGAGTGTGCCTGCCGTCGGGGACAGGGAGTTGGCGAGCACCAGACGCTCGGTGTCGACCACGCGAGGCAGGGCGGCGGACAGCCCGGCGAGCACGAAGCGGTTGACGGCCGTGACACACAGAGCGGAGACGTAGAACAGCCAGTCCGGCACATGGCTGACCATCAGTACGGCGGTGGCCACCGCCAGCAGCGCGCGCAGCAGGTTGCCGTACACGAAGACCTGGCGGCGCCGCCAGCGGTCGAGCAGGACGCCTGCGAACGGGCCGACCAGAGAGTAAGGGAGCAGCAGGACGGCCATCGCCGAGGCGATGGCCGTGGCCGAGGTCTGTTTCTCCGGGGAGAAGACGACATACGCGGCGAGCGCGACCTGGTAGACGCCATCGGCGCCCTGAGAGAGGAGACGTACGTACAGCAGGCGTCGGAAGTCCCGCAGGCGCAGCAGGACGCGCAGGTCACGGACGACGGGCATGGGGCCCAGCCTCACACATGCGGAGGGTCCCCGGGTCGGGAAACCCGGGGACCCTCACAGCCCTGGCAGGAGCGTTCTCTTCGGCGTGATCAGCGCACCGTGTCATGCCGAGCCGGCGCGCTGCGCAGAGTCGAGCTAGCGCTCGACGTCGCCGCTGATGAACTTCTCGACGTTCTCGCGGGCCTCGTCGTCGAAGTACTGGACCGGCGGGGACTTCATGAAGTAGCTCGAAGCGGAGAGGATCGGGCCGCCGATGCCGCGGTCCTTGGCGATCTTCGCGGCGCGCAGGGCGTCGATGATGATGCCGGCCGAGTTCGGGGAGTCCCAGACCTCGAGCTTGTACTCCAGGTTCAGCGGGACGTCACCGAAGGCACGGCCCTCGAGGCGGACGTAGGCCCACTTGCGGTCGTCCAGCCAGGCGACGTAGTCGGACGGGCCGATGTGGACGTTCTTCTCGCCGAGGTCCCGGTCGGGGATCTGGGAGGTGACGGCCTGCGTCTTGGAGATCTTCTTGGACTCGAGGCGGTCACGCTCGAGCATGTTCTTGAAGTCCATGTTGCCGCCGACGTTCAGCTGCATCGTGCGCTCCAGGCGCACGCCACGGTCCTCGAACAGCTTCGCCATGACGCGGTGCGTGATGGTGGCGCCGACCTGGGACTTGATGTCGTCACCGACGATCGGGACGCCCGCCTCGGTGAACTTGTCCGCCCACTCCTTGGTGCCGGCGATGAAGACCGGAAGGGCGTTGACGAAGGCGACCTTGGCGTCGATGGCGCACTGGGCGTAGAACTTCGCCGCGTCCTCGGAGCCGACGGGCAGGTAGCAGACGAGGACGTCGACCTGCTTGTCCTTGAGGACCTGGACGACGTCGACAGGCTCCTCGGCGGACTCCTCGATGGTGAGGCGGTAGTACTTGCCGAGACCGTCGAGGGTGTGGCCGCGCTGGACCGTGACGCCGGTGTTCGGCACATCGGCGATCTTGATGGTGTTGTTCTCCGAGGCACCGATCGCGTCCGCGAGGTCGAGGCCGACCTTCTTGGCGTCCACGTCGAAGGCGGCGACGAACTCGACGTCACCGACGTGGTAGTCACCGAACTGCACGTGCATCAGGCCGGGGACCTTCGACGCCGGGTCGGCGTCCTTGTAGTACTCGACTCCCTGCACCAGCGACGCAGCGCAGTTGCCCACGCCGACGATGGCTACGCGAACCGAACCCATTCCGGTTGCTCCCTGTGTGTACGAGTGAGGCCCTGAGTGGGTCTCACGTGGCGGTGTCGCCGGGCGTATCCGTCCGGGGTGTTTCCCCGGGACGGGGCAGGCCGCCCGTCGCTCCAGATGTGGTGTCCTGCTGAGCGGACCCCCCGGATACGGAACCCCTCAGGTCCCGCCCGGCCCGCTCGCTCTCGATGAGCTCGTTCAGCCAGCGCACTTCGCGCTCCACGGACTCCATCCCATGGCGCTGGAGCTCAAGCGTGTAGTCGTCGAGGCGCTCCCGGGTGCGCGCCAGAGAGGCGCGCATCTTCTCCAGGCGCTCCTCCAGGCGGCTGCGCCGGCCCTCCAGCACGCGCATGCGCACATCGCGCGAGGTCTGCCCGAAAAAGGCGAACCGCGCGGCGAAGTGCTCGTCCTCGTACGCGTCGGGACCGGTCTGCGAAAGAAGCTCCTCGAAGTGCTCCTTACCTTCTGCCGTCAATCGGTACACGATCTTCGCGCGGCGTCCGGCGAGGGGAGCGGCAAGGGCGTCCTCGTGGGTGCTGCCCGGTTCCTCGATCAACCAGCCGTTGGTGACCAGCGTCTTGAGGCAGGGGTACAGGGTCCCGTAGCTGAACGCCCGGAACACACCCAGAGACGTGTTGAGTCGTTTGCGCAGCTCATAGCCGTGCATCGGGGACTCGCGCAGCAGCCCGAGTACGGCGAACTCAAGGATGCCGGAACGTCGGCTCATGATCGCCTCCTCTCGGTCCGTGCGCCTTTATGTCGTGCTGATGTATCGACTCGATACATCCAGACGATAGAACGGCCTTCCGCATGGGACAAGAGGGAGGACGGTGAACGGGATCACATCACCGATTCGCAGGAGGCAAGTTGCCTGTTTTGGGGTGAACTTCGGGGCTCGGATGGTTTTGGTGGTGCGTAGTCTGTGCGGCATGCAGACCACCGGGAACCAAGTGACGCCTGGGGGGCGTCATCGTCCCCGGTGCAGTACGGGTGAATGCGGGACCGACCACATCCGTACTTCGGGGGGACCGGAAACCAGCCGCCGTTACAGGCGCGCACGGGTGCGCCTGCCCGAGGAGTAATCGTTCGATGAGCGAGCACCGTCGCAAACCGCCGCAGCCGCAGGGAGGCGGACGTGCCGCGGCCCGACGCGGCCAGTCCGGCTCGTCCTCCGGCCGCCGTGCGGCACCGCGAGGCGCCACCGGGTCTTCTGCCGACTCCTATGGTTCCAGTTCCCATGGGTCGGACTCCTACGGCTCGGGGGGTGAAGAGCGCCCCTACAGCGGCCGTGCCGAGGCCCGCCGGGCGGCGCAGAAAGGCGGCGGCCGACGCAAGGCCGCCGACAACACAGGTCCGGGTGGCCGGCGTGGCGGTCCGGGCGGACCGACTGGTCCCGGTCGCGGCAGAGGCCGTGCGGCGACAGCACCCGGCAAGAAGCGGTTCATCGACTACCCGCGGGCGGGCAAGTACGGGTGGCATCGCTGGGTGCCGTCCTGGAAGCTCGTCTCGGGTCTGTTCGTCGGCTTCTTCGGCTGTCTTGTCGCCCTGGTCGGCATCGGCTTCGCGATGGTTCAGATCCCCAGCGAGAACATCGCCGCCAAGTCGCAGAACAACGTCTACTACTGGGCAGACAAGAGTCAGATGGTGGCCACGGGCACTGGCGTGAACCGCCAGAACGTCACCATCGACAAGATCCCCGAGGCCATGCAGTGGGCCGTGATCTCGGCCGAGAACAAGAGCTTCTACCAGGACTCGGGCGTCGACCCCAGGGGTATCGCACGAGCGCTGGCCAACATGGCCCGAGGCGGTCAGACGCAGGGTGGTTCGACCATCACCCAGCAGTTCGTCAAGAACACCTACCTCAGCCAGGACCAGACCGTCACCCGTAAGTTCAAGGAGATGTTCATCTCCATCAAGGTGGGGACGAAGCTCCAGAAGCCGCGGATCCTGCAGGGCTACCTCAACACCTCGTACTACGGCCGGGGTGCCTACGGCATCCAGGCCGCAGCTCAGACCTACTACGGCAAGGACGCGGTCGACCTCGAGCCGAGCGAGTGTGCCTTCCTCGCGGCGCTGCTGAAGGGCCCGACGTACTACGACCCGGCCGGCAACCAGGACCTCGACAAGGCGGCGAGCCAGGCGGCCAACACCAAGCGCTCCCAGGAGCGCTGGTCCTGGATCCTCGGTGAGATGCACAAGGACAAGCACCTCACCGATGCCCAGTACCAGGAAGCCATCAAGAAGTACCCCGAGCCTCAGGGGCGCAAGGCGACGAAGGGCATGACCGGCCAGATCAGCTACCTGGCGGACACGGCGAAGAAGTACGTCCTTGCGCACTCCAACATCTCGGAGACGGACTTCGACAGGGGCGGCTACCAGATCTACACGACGTTCAAGAAGGACAAGGTCAACGCCCTCAGCGCAGCCGTGAAAAAGATCCAGAAGGAGCGGCTCAACCCCAAGCGCAGCCTGGACAAGTACGTCCAGTTCGGTGCGGCGTCGGTGGTTCCCAATGACGGTGCGATCGTCGCTCTCTATGGCGGTGACGGCTACGAGAACGGCCACTTCACCAACAACGCCGACACCTCCGGTGTCCCCGTCGGTTCGACGTGGAAGCCGTTCGTGCTGGCCGCGGCCATGGAGTACGGCACGTACAAATCTCCGGGCACACCGGTGTCGCCGCTGAGCAAGTACAACGGCAACGACCATCTCAAGGTCGCGAGGCCGGACGGGTCATACTATCTCAACAAGGACAACTCGACCTTTTTCCAGAAGAACGAGAGTCCGCACAAGTGGGGTTACATCACGCTGCGCAAGGCGATGGAGCAGTCCATCAACACGCCTTTCGTTCAGCTCGGCGTGGATGTCGGAATGACGCACGTGCGGGACGTCGCCAAGTCGGCCGGCATCCTCGACCAGAGCATGTCGCAGGACCTCAACCCGTCGTTCGCCATCGGTACCTCCACTCCCAGCGCGATCCGCATGGCCGATGCCTACGCGACCTTCGCGGCGTCCGGAAAGCAGGCGGACCCGTACTCGGTGACCGCCGTCAAGAAGGACGGCGAGGACCAGTTCGGCTTCGACAAGCCCAAGGTCAAGCAGGCCATGGGCTCGGACATCGCCGACAACGTCACGGACGTCCTGCAGAACGTCATCCAGAACGGTACGGGTACGAACGCCAAGGCCCTGGGCCGTACGGCGGCGGGCAAGACCGGTACCACCGACAAGAACAAGTCGGCCTGGTTCGTCGGCTACACCCAGCAGCTGTCGACCTCGGTGGCGATGTTCCGCGAAAACCCGAAGGACCACGAGCTGCTCTCCATGAACGGCACGGCGGGCAAGGACTCCATCCACGGTGGTGACATCCCGACGTCGGTGTGGACCGAGTACATGAGAGCCGCACTGAAGAACGCGAATGACCCCGGCTTCCCGGACGCCGGGAAGATCGGTGAGATCCAGGACGAGGCAGGTGCGCCTTCCCCGACCCCGTCGGTCACCATCACGCCGAGCCAGACCCCCAGCAACTCGCCGAGCCCGACGCCGAGCGACACGGCCACGTCCCCGTCTCCGTCGGCGAGCGAGTCCTGTCAGTTCGGCTGGGGCAACAACTGCAACAACAACGGCGGCACGGGGAACGGCGGCACGGACGGAGGCACGACGCCCACGCCGACAGTCACCGATACCTCCGGCACCGGCACCACCAGAGGCAATGGCAACGGCAACGGAGGAATCTTCGCAGGTCAGAACGGGTAGCCCGATGGCCTGACCGGTTGGCGGTCAAATCGCCCGCCAAGGGTGTTTCACGTGAAACACGGGCCGCCGCACCCACGAGGTGCGGCGGCCCTCGCCGTATTCCTAGGCAGGTACGGCAGGATGTGCCCCATGCCCAGTGCAGAGATGACGCCCGCGAGCGTGCACGAGCCCGAGCCTGTGCGGCCTGCCGGTGCGGAGCCGGTGCAGCCGACCCGGGAGGACGAGGTCGCCGCGGCCGGGAGTGAGCTGATCGGCGGCCCCATCGGGCGACGTGCCCTGCTCGGGGCGTCCTGGTGGACCCCCGTGAGGGTCATCACGATCGTCGCGATCGGCATGTTCGCGCTCGGCCTCGTACAGAAGGCGCCCTGCTACCACAGCGCCTGGTTCTTCGGCGCGAGCTCGCAGTACACACACGCCTGCTACTCGGACATTCCGCACCTCTACCAGGGGCGCGGCTTCGCCGACGGGCTGGTGCCGTACTTCGACAAGCTGCCGGGCGACATGGACTACCTCGAATACCCGGTGCTGACCGGTGTGTTCATGGAAGTGGCCGCCTGGCTCACCCCCGGCAGCGGCACCATCCAGCACCAGGAGCAGTGGTACTGGTTCGTCAACGCCGGGATGCTGATGGCGTGCACGGCCGTCATCGCCGTCTGTGTGACCCGCACCCACCACCGGCGTCCCTGGGACGGTCTGCTGGTCGCGCTGGCGCCCGCCTTCGCCCTCACCGCAACCATCAACTGGGACCTGCTCGCGGTGGCCCTGACGGCCGCGGCAATGCTGATGTGGTCACGTGGCCGCCCCGTGGCCTTCGGAGTCCTCCTGGGGCTCGCCACGGCCGCCAAGCTCTATCCGATCTTCCTGCTCGGCCCGCTGTTCGTGCTGTGCTGGCGGGCCGGCAAGTGGCGGGAGTTCTTCCAGGCCGTCGGCGGAGCCGTCGTCTCCTGGCTCGTCGTGAACCTGCCGGTGATGCTCTTCGCCTTCCAGGGCTGGTCGAAGTTCTACACATTCAGTCACGACCGGGGCGTCGACTTCGGCTCCTTCTGGCTGATCTGGGCGCAGAACTCCAGCAACCCGCCCACCACCGACTTCGTGAACACCTCGGCCAGTGTGCTGGTGGCACTGTGCTGCGTCGGTATCGCGGCGCTGACGCTCACCGCACCGCGCCGGCCGCGCTTCGCCCAGCTCGCCTTCCTGATGGTGGCCGCCTTCATCCTCACCAACAAGGTCTACTCCCCGCAGTACGTCCTGTGGCTGGTGCCGCTGGCGGTCCTCGCCCGGCCGAAGTGGCGGGACTTCCTCATCTGGCAGGCGTGCGAGGTGGCGTACTTCCTGGGCATCTGGTTGTACCTCGCCTACACGACCAGCGGAGACGCCCACAAGGGCCTGCCGACGCAGGGCTACCACTGGGCGATCGCACTGCATCTGCTGGGCACGCTGTACCTGTGCGCCGTCGTCGTACGGGACATCCTCATGCCCGAGCGGGACGTGGTGCGCCGGTCCGGGGACGACGATCCCTCGGGCGGGGTGCTCGACGGGGCGAAGGACGTCTTCGTGCTCGGCGCGGCGGCCCATCCTCCGCGGCACGCCGCCCACTTCGACGCGCCTCCGGTGGACTGGGGAAGGCCGGAACCGCAGCGGCACGACGACCGTTCGCTCTGAGCGAACAGGGTCTTCGGCGGCCGTGGAGAAGGCCGTACACGAGCGATTCGTGTACGGCCTTTTCGCTTCGGCAGCCCGCCCGGGCCGGCCCTAGCGGTCGACCAGCCGGTCGAACTGCGTGGTGGTGTGCCGCAGGTGGGCCACCAGCTCGTCACCGACCTTCGGCTCGGGGGCGTCCGACGGGACGAACAGGATCGACACCTGCATGTGCGGCGGCTCGGCGAACCAGCGCTGCTTGCCGCCCCAGACGAACGGAGAAAGGTTCCGGTTGACCGTGGCGAGGCCGGCCCGTGCGACGCCCTTGGCGCGCGGCATGACGCCGTGCAGGGCCTTCGGGGCCTCCAGGCCCACTCCGTGCGACGTACCGCCCGCCACGACCACCAGGAAGCCGTCAGAGGCCGCCTTCTGCTGCCGGTAGCCGAAGCGGTCGCCCTTGGCCACGCGCGTGACGTCCAGGACGGCACCGTGGTACTCGGTGGCCTCGTGGTCCCCCAGCCACAGCCGCGTGCCGATGCGGGCGCGGAACCGGGTCTGCGGGAACTGCTGCTGGAGTCGCGCGAGTTCCTCGGCCTTCAGGTGGCTGACGAACATGGTGTGCAGCGGCAGCCGGGCCGCGCGCAGCCGGTCCATCCAGCCGATGACCTCCTCGACGGCGTCCGAGCCGTCGGTGCGGTCCAGCGGCAGGTGGATGGCGAAGCCCTCCAGCCGGACGTTCTCTATGGCGGCGTGCAGCTGCGGCAGCTCCTGCTCGCTGATGCCGTGCCGCCTCATCGAGGACATCACCTCGATGACGACACGGGCACCCACCAGGCCGTACACGCCGTCGACCGACGACACCGACCGGATCACCCGGTCCGGCAGCGGGACGGGTTCCTCACCGCGCCGGTACGGCGTGAGCACCAGCAGGTCCCCGCTGAAGAAGTCCTTGATGCGTGCGGCCTCGTACGTGGTGCCGACGGCGAGGACGTCCGCGCCAAGTCGCGTGGCCTCCTCCGCGAGCCGTTCGTGTCCGAAGCCGTAGCCGTTGCCCTTGCAGACCGGGACGAGACCTGGGAACTGCTCGTGCACGTGCTTGTGGTGCGCCCGCCAGCGCGCGGTGTCGACGTAAAGCGTGAGCGCCATGGCCGGACCCGGAACCTTTCTCGTGGCTGCGGTGTATCAGAGGTGTGAAAGCTGTGAAGCCTATGGAATCAAACGCCCGCGGCTCAGCGGCGCGACATGTAGATGTCGAGCGCCTTGTGCAGCAGCTTGTTCAGCGGGAAGTCCCACTCGCCCAGGTACTCCGCGGCCTGCCCACCAGTGCCCACCTTGAACTGGATCAGGCCGAACAGGTGGTCCGTCTCGTCCAGCGAGTCGGAGATGCCGCGCAGGTCGTAGACGGTGGCGCCGAGCGCGTAGGCGTCGCGCAGCATCCGCCACTGCATCGCGTTCGAGGGCCGGACCTCACGGCCGATGTTGTCGGAGGCGCCGTAGGAGTACCAGACGTGCCCGCCGACGATCAGCATGGTCGCGGCGGACAGGTTCACGCCGTTGTGGCGGGCGAAGTACAGCCGCATGCGGTTGGGGTCCTCGGAGTTGAGGGCCGTCCACATGCGCTGGAAGTACGACAGCGGGCGGGGCCGGAAGTGGTCGCGCACGGCCGTGATCTCGTACAGCCGCTGCCACTCGGCGAGGTCCTGGTAGCCGCCCTGGACGACCTCGACGCCGGCCTTCTCGGCCTTCTTGATGTTGCGTCGCCACAGCTGGTTGAAGTTCTTGTGGACCTCTTCCAGGGAGCGGTTGGCCAGCGGCACCTGGAAGACATAGCGGGGCTGCACATCGCCGAAGCCGGCGCCGCCGTCCTCGCCCTGCTGCCAGCCCATACGGCGCAGCTTGTCGGCCACCTCGAAGGCGCGCGGCTCGATGAAGTCGGCCTCCATGTCGCGCAGGCGCTTCACGTCCGGGCTCTGGATGCCCCGCTTGATGGTCTCCGCGTTCCAGCGGCGGATGATGACCGGCGGGCCCATCTTCACGGAGAAGGCGCCCTGCTGCTTGAGGTGTGCCAGCATCGGCTGGATCCAGTCGTCCAGGTTCGGTGCGAACCAGTTGATGACCGGGCCCTCGGGAAGGTAGGCGAGGTAGCGCTTGATCTTGGGCAGCTGGCGGTAGAGGACCATGCCCGCACCGACCATTTCGCCGGTGCGCTCGTCGAACCAGCCGAGGCTCTCCGAGCGCCACTCAGCCTTCACATCGGCCCATGCCGGGACCTGCATGTGGCTCGCCGCCGGCAGGCTCTGGATGTAGGCCAGATGCTGCTCGCGGCTGATGGTCCTCAGGGTCAGGCTCATGTCGGGGCGCTCCTCGGGCTGGTGTGTCCCCATGGGTACAGGGGCTCCGGCTCTCGCGCCGAAGCCTACTGCGCCTTGCGAGCGCCCCGACTGGGCGTACGGCACCTTCGCCCCGGCTGTCGGGCCGCTGGGGCGTTTTTACGGCGTCGGAGACGGTGCCGGACCGATGGCCGGGAGGGTCAGCCGATGAGCCCGCCGAACAGCCCGCCGTGTGCCATGCCGATCAGGAAGCCGACCCCCGAGGCACCGAGACCCAGGATCAGACCGGTCCGCTCGCGCGTGGTCTCCGAGATCCACTGCCCGTACATCCCGACGATGATCCCCAGCAGGCCGGTCCAGGACGTGAGCAGATGAAGGCCATGGAAGAAGGAGGTGGCGAAGGACAGCACGCCCAGGACCAGTGTCGCCACCGTCAGGGCGTCCTGGAGTGGATGGGCCTTGCCGTCAGTGGCGAAGAAGGATCCGGCGGTGTTGGGTCGCAATGCCTGGGTCATGAGGGACCTCCTGCGGATCGCGGCGCACTGTAGCGCCTTACACACCCGATGTGTACAGACTGACGGTCCCCACCGCCGGATTTCAACCGGAAGCGGGTGTGCGGGTAGTCTGTACGGTCTGCACCGGTGTCTGCCCAGGCCGCTGTGGGGATCCCCGCGGAAACCCCCGATTGTCAGTGGTGGCCGATACCGTTGCGTACGCATCACAACCCTCCTGCCACGGAACGACCGTGGCCGCTGAGTCCAAAGGAGGTGGGTTCCACATGCGTCACTACGAGGTGATGGTCATCCTCGACCCCGATCTGGAGGAGCGCGCTGTCGCCCCCCTGATCGAGAACTTCCTCTCCGTCGTCCGTGAGGGCAACGGAAAGGTCGAGAAGGTCGACACCTGGGGCCGTCGTCGTCTCTCGTACGAGATCAAGAAGAAGCCCGAGGGCATCTACTCGGTCATCGACCTGCAGGCCGAGCCTGCGGTCGTGAAGGAGCTCGACCGCCAGATGAACCTGAACGAGTCGGTCCTCCGGACCAAGGTCCTCCGCCCCGAGACCCACTGAGCTTTCCCGCTCAGCCGATCTCGGGATTCGAGTAGCAGCACCAGCAGCCAGCAGCAAACCCGCCGAGAGGTTCCCCCATGGCAGGCGAGACCGTCATCACGGTCGTCGGCAACCTTGTCGATGACCCCGAGCTGCGCTTCACCCCGTCCGGTGCGGCGGTCGCGAAGTTCCGCGTCGCGTCCACTCCCCGCACCTTCGACCGCCAGACGAACGAGTGGAAGGACGGCGAAAGCCTGTTCCTGACCTGCTCGGTCTGGCGTCAGGCGGCGGAGAACGTCGCCGAGTCGCTCCAGCGAGGCATGCGCGTCATCGTGCAGGGCCGGCTGAAGCAGCGGTCCTACGAGGACCGTGAGGGCGTCAAGCGCACGGTCTACGAGCTGGACGTCGAGGAAGTCGGCGCCAGCCTGCGCAACGCCACGGCCAAGGTCACCAAGACCGCCGGTGGCGCTCGCGGTGGCCAGGGTGGTTACGGCGGCGGTGGCGGCCAGGGTGGCGGCGGCTGGGGCGGTGGCTCCGGTGGCGGCCAGCAGGGTGGCGGCGCTCCGGCCGACGACCCGTGGGCCACCAGCGCTCCCGCCGGTGGCGGCCAGCAGAGCGGCGGCCAGCAGAGCGGCGGCTGGGGCGGAAGCTCCGGCGGCGGTGGCGGCTACTCGGACGAGCCCCCCTTCTAGGTCTTCGGACCGAGGGTGGGTCGTACCCAAACTTCTTGATCACACAGGAGAAACACCATGGCGAAGCCGCCTGTGCGCAAGCCTAAGAAGAAGGTCTGCGCTTTCTGCAAGGACAAGGTCACGTACGTGGACTACAAGGACACGAACATGCTGCGGAAGTTCATTTCCGACCGCGGCAAGATCCGTGCCCGCCGCGTGACCGGCAACTGCACGCAGCACCAGCGTGACGTCGCCACGGCCGTCAAGAACAGCCGTGAGATGGCGCTGCTGCCCTACACGTCCACCGCGCGCTAAGGGAAGGGTGACTGACACATGAAGATCATCCTCACCCACGAGGTGTCCGGCCTCGGTGCCGCCGGCGACGTCGTCGACGTCAAGGACGGTTACGCTCGCAACTACCTCATCCCGCGGAAGTTCGCTATCCGCTGGACCAAGGGTGGCGAGAAGGACGTGGCGCAGATCCGCCGCGCCCGTAAGATCCACGAGATCCAGACCATCGAGCAGGCCAACGCTGTGAAGGCCCAGCTCGAGGGCGTGAAGGTCCGCCTGGCCGTCCGCTCCGGCGACGCCGGTCGTCTCTTCGGTTCCGTCACCCCGGCCGACATCGCTTCCGCGATCAAGGCTTCCGGTGGCCCCGAGGTCGACAAGCGTCGTATCGAGCTGTCCGCGCCGATCAAGACCCTGGGCGCCCACGAGACGTCCGTGCGTCTGCACCCCGAGGTTGCCGCCAAGGTCAACATCGAGGTCATCGCGGGCTGATCGCCGCGTGATCGCTGTGCTCGCTTGAGCCGGTGAAAGGGGTCGCATCCTGGATGGGGTGCGACCCCTTTCTCATGCCCGGGGGTGGTGGCGACACGCTCATGTTTCACGTGAAACGGTCAGCGCGTCGCACCGGTCACGATCCAACGGCCCGACCGGGCGCGCAACCAGAGGGTCAGCATCCTGACCGTCATCATGAGCGTCATGGCCGCCCAGAGTGCGGTGAGGCCGGCACCCATCGTCGGGACGAGCAGCGCCACCGGGGAGAACACCACCAGGGTCACCACCATGGCCCTGGCCAGATAGGGCCCGTCCCCGGCTCCCATCAGGACACCGTCCAGGACGAAGACAATCCCGCAGACGGGCTGCGAGAGGGCCACCATCAGCAGTGCGGGCAGCGCCGTGTCCGTGACGTCGGAGTCGCTGGTGAACAGCGGGAGGAAGAGCGGCCGGGCGGCCACCACGAGCAGTCCGAGCACGGCACCGGCGGCGATGCCCCACTGGACCATGCGGCGGCAGGCCGCCCGGGCGCCTTCGGTGTCGTTCGCGCCGAGGTGGCGGCCGATGATGGCCTGGCCGGCGATCGCGACCGCGTCCAGAGCGAAGGCCAGCAGGCTCCACAGGGACAGGATGATCTGGTGGGCGGCGATGTCGGCGTCACCGAGGCGTGCCGCGACAGCGGTGGCGATCATAAGGATCGCCCGCAGCGACAGCGTGCGGACGAGCAGAGGAACTCCGGCCTGGGCCGAAGTCCGGATGCCTGCGGCGTCCGGGCGCAGGGAGGCCCCGTGCCTTCGTGCACCTCGTACGACCACGGTGAGATAGACGGCCGCCATGCCGCACTGTGCGATGACGGTGCCCCACGCTGATCCGGCGATGCCGAGGCCGAGGCCGTAGACGAGTCCCGCGTTGAGTCCGGCGTTGGCTATGAACCCGGCGACGGCGACGTAGAGCGGGGTCCTGGTGTCCTGCAGGCCACGCAGCACTCCGGTGGCGGCGAGGAGGATCAGCATGGCCGGTATGCCGAGCGCGGAGATACGCAGGTACGTCGTGGCGTAGGGGGCCGCGGTGGCGGATGCGCCGAAGAGGTCCACGATGCCTGGGGCCAGAGGGAGGACGAGGGCGATGACCGCCACGCCGAGGAGCAGTGCAAGCCAGATGCCGTCCATGCCCTGGCGGATGGCTGACTGGAGATCGCCGGCACCGACGCGTCGGGCCACGGCGGCCGTGGTGGCATAGGCGAGGAAGACGAAGACGCTCACAGCGGTGGTGAGGAGGGCCGAGGCCACGCCCAGACCGGCGAGCTGGGCGGTCCCGAGGTGGCCGACGATCGCGCTGTCCGCCATGACGAACAGAGGCTCGGCGACGAGTGCACCGAAGGCCGGAACAGCCAGCGCGATGATCTCTCGGTCGTGCCGGCGGCGGGTGGCCTGGGGTATCGCTGGAGCCTGTGTCATGAGCACTAATCTAATCGTCCACAGGTAAGAGATGCAATTGCCAAGTGACCCTTACTTCCAGTCTTGAACCGTGCACATGCGCGTACCGTTCGAGGCGATCTTGGTCCGACTGGGGAAGTTTTTCTTCTGCACAGCCGGTGGACGGTAAGAGTGCAGGTCAGAGCATTGTGTCGGGTGAGATCGAGGGCTTGTTCACAGGGCTGTCCACCGGGTCGTGCACAGGTTTCGGCGGGTTCTCCACAGCATCGGGGCCGTCGTCCACATGGCCTGTGGATAACCAGATTGGCTGACGGTGCCGACAGGCCTACCGTTGTCCGGCGCCCGCTCCTTTCCTCGACCCGGGAAACGTCACAAATCCGACGTGCCAGAACCGGAGTTGGGCCTCTCATTTGTCAGTGTCGTGCCGTACAACAGAGGGCACGGCGAGGTCCGCCGTGCGGACGGGAGGAGGTGGCTCGGTGAGCATTTCCGAGCCCTTGGACGATCCGTGGGCCGACAGCGGACCCAGCGATCGTCTGCCCGCCTCCCGCCGGCGAAGCGACGGTGGCCGGGGTCGTGACGAACAACACGACCGGGGCCGGGACAGCGGTGACTGGGACGGCGGGGGCTCTTCCTTCGAACGGGTGCCACCGCAGGATCTGGACGCCGAGCAGTCCGTGCTGGGTGGCATGCTGCTGTCCAAGGACGCCATCGCCGATGTGGTCGAGATCCTCAAGGGCCACGACTTCTACAAGCCCGCTCACGAGACGATCTACCAGGCGATCCTGGACATCTACGCGAAGGGCGAGCCGGCCGACCCCATCACCATCGCCGCCGAACTCACCAAGCGCGGCGAGATCAACAAGGTCGGCGGCGCGTCGTATCTGCACACCCTCGTCCAGACGGTGCCGACGGCGGCGAACGCCGAGTACTACGCGGAGATCGTCCACGAGCGAGCGGTCCTGCGTCGCCTGGTCGAGGCCGGCACCCGGATCACGCAGATGGGATACGCGGCCGACGACGACGTCGACGAGATCGTCAACCGCGCCCAGGCCGAGATCTACGCCGTCACCGAGCAGCGCACCAGCGAGGACTATCTGCCGCTCGGCGACATCATGGAGGGCGCCCTCGATGAGATCGAGGCGATCGGCTCGCGCAGCGGTGAGATGACCGGTGTGCCCACCGGATTCACGGACTTCGACTCACTGACGAACGGCCTGCACCCGGGCCAGATGATCGTCATCGCAGCCCGTCCCGCCATGGGTAAGTCGACCCTCGCGCTGGACTTCGCGCGTGCTGCCTCGATCAAGAACAACCTCCCCAGCGTCATCTTCTCGCTTGAGATGGGCCGCAACGAGATCGCGATGCGTCTGCTGTCCGCCGAGGCCCGCGTCGCCCTGCACCACATGCGCTCCGGCACCATGACCGACGAGGACTGGACCCGGCTCGCCCGTCGCATGCCGGACGTCTCTGCCGCTCCGCTGTACATCGACGACTCCCCGAACCTGTCGATGATGGAGATCCGCGCCAAGTGCCGGCGGCTGAAGCAGCGCAACGACCTGAAGCTGGTCGTCATCGACTACCTCCAGCTGATGCAGTCCGGCGGCTCCAAGCGCGCCGAGAGCCGTCAGCAGGAGGTCTCGGACATGTCCCGTAACCTCAAGCTGCTCGCCAAGGAGCTGGAGCTCCCGGTCATCGCCCTGTCCCAGCTCAACCGTGGCCCCGAGCAACGCACCGACAAGAAGCCGATGGTCTCCGACCTGCGTGAGTCCGGCTCCATCGAGCAGGACGCCGACATGGTCATCCTGCTGCACCGCGAGGATGCCTACGAGAAGGAGTCCCCGCGCGCGGGCGAGGCCGACCTGATCGTCGCCAAGCACCGAAACGGCCCCACGGCGACGATCACAGTCGCCTTCCAGGGCCACTACTCCCGCTTCGTGGACATGGCACAGACCTGACCCGCCCGTCTGCTGGGGAAATGAACTCGACGCACGCCGTCCCAGCGGATGGACTGGGCCCATGACCACATCTCAGGAAGAGCTGCTCCCGGGAACCCGGCGGGCCCTGCTGCACCGGATCGCTGTCGCACAGGCCGAAGGCCGGGCGCCGTCCCTGGTCGCGGCAATCGTGCGGGGCGGCGGGGCTGTCTGGCACGGTGCACGGTCCTCGGTGGACGGACATGGCCCGGACGAAAACGTGCAGTACCGGATCGGCTCGATCACCAAGACATTCACCGCCGTACTGGTGCTGCGGCTGCGTGACGAGGGTGTGCTCGATCTCGGTGATCCCCTGGAAAAGCATCTGCCGGGCACAGGTGTCGGTGAGGCGACGATCGCTGAACTTCTCGCACACACCGCCGGATTGGCTGCCGAGTCGCCCGCCCCCTGGTGGGAACGGACGCCGGGCTCGTTGCGCCCCGAGCTGAGCGATGTCCTGGGTGAGCAGCCGCTCCTGCATCCCGTCGGCCGACGCCACCACTATTCCAACCCCGGCTACACGCTGCTCGGCGCATTGGTGGAGGAGCTTCGGGGCGCCTCCTGGGAGGAGGTGCTGCGCAGAGAGGTACTCGAACCGCTCGGCCTCCACCGCACCTCCGCGCAGCCGCAGGCGCCGCACGCGGGCGGCTGGGCAGTGCATCCCTGGGCCGACGCGCTGCTACCCGAACCGCTGGAAGATCTCGGCCGGATGGCCCCCGCCGGTCAGCTGTGGTCCACCACCGGGGACCTTGCGCGATTCGCCGCTTTCCTGGCCGGGGGAGACGACCGGGTGCTGAGCGCCGAGTCGGTGCGGGAGATGCGGACGCCCGCGGCGCCTGCCGAGGCCGCGGATGTGGTGGACGGGGCGACCTATGGCCTCGGCATGCAGATCCAGCACCGGGACGGCAGGCTCCTCGTCGGGCACTCCGGCTCGCTCCCGGGTTTCCTGGCGAACCTCACCGTCAGCGTGGAGGACGATGTGGCGGCGGTGGTGCTGGCCAACTGCACCAGTGGCCCGCTGCTGGGAGGGGTGGGAGCCGACCTCGTCCGTATCGTGGCCGAGGCGGAACCGCGTATCCCCGAGCCCTGGCGGCCGCTGCGTGAAGTCGACCCGGACGTGCTTGAGTTGGCCGGGCAGTGGTACTGGGGGACTCAGGCCTTTGCCCTGAGAGTGATGGCCGACGGGCTCATCTCGCTGGGACCGCTGAGCGCCGGCGGCCGCCGGGCCCGCTTCCGCTCGAACGGGGACGGGACGTGGACGGGCCTGGAGGGCTACTACGCGGGAGAGCTGCTTCGGCCCGTACGTCGCCCGGACGGGGCCATGAGTCATCTGGACCTCGGGTCGTTCGTGTTCACCCGGCAGCCGTACGAGGAGGGGGTGGACGTGCCCGGCGGAGTGGACCCGAAGGGCTGGCGGGGCATCGCGGAGTAGCCGCTCGAACATGGCCGGGGGCGGGTGTTTCACGTGAAACACCCGCCCCCGGCCACTTTTCAGAGCTGGAGTTTGAAGCCCACATGCGAGGCGGTGAAGCCGAGCCGTTCGTAGAAACGGTGGGCGTCCGTGCGGCTGCTGTCGGAGGTGAGCTGCACCAACTGGCAGTCCTGGCGACGGGATTCCTCGACAGCCCACTCGATGAGCTGTGTGCCCAGGCCGCTGCCGCGCTCGTCGGCGTGGATGCGGACGGCCTCGATGATCGAGCGGGTCGCTCCCTTGCGGGAGAGCCCGGGGATGATCGTCAGCTGGAGGGTACCGATGACCTGGCCCTCGCGCACCGCCACGACGAGATGCTGCTTCGGGTCGGCGCTCAGCCGCTCCAGCGCCGTCAGATAGGGCGTCAGATCGTCGGGTGACTCGCGCTGGGCGCCCAGCGGATCGTCGGCGAGCATGGCGACGATCGCGGGCAGGTCGTCCGCGGTCGCGCGGCGTATGTCAAGATCTCCCATGCTCGCACCCTATGCGGGCACGTTGAGGGACTCCACGACCTTGACCAACGGGGCCAGCTCGGGATTTCTGGCCGCCTCGTCCAGGGCCTCGCGCAGGGCGGCGTCATTGGTGGGCCGCGCCTCGCCCAGCAGCTGAAGCCCCGCCTCGGTGACGTTGGTGTAGATGCCGCGACGGTCGGTGGGGCACAGGTAGCGCTCCAGCAGGCCGCGGTCCTCCAGTCGGGTCACCAGCCGTGTGGTGGCGCTCTGGCTCAGCACGACCGCGTCGGCGACCTGCTTCATCTGCAGATGGCCCCCCTCGCCCTCGTGCTGCCGGCTGAGCACGTCGAGCAGGGAGTACTCGCGCACGCTCAGGTCGTGCTTGGACTGCAGGGCGCGCTCGATGTGCGCCTCGATCCTCCCGTGCAGCAGTGAGAGGGCACACCAGCCCTGGGCGAGGGCGGTGAGCGCGGGGTCCGTCGCTGTCATTGGCGTTTTCCTCCGTCCCGGAGCGACTGAATCCAGAGTAGAGCACTCCCGCAATAGTCCGCTGTTGCACGTAGCCCGCGTCTGCAATTATTGTGGACGCACGCAAAGTGCTTCTGCAATCGTCTGGAAGGTGTACCCCCACATGCCTCTCGCGCTTCTGGCTCTCGCGATCGGGGCCTTCGGAATCGGAACGACCGAGTTCGTGATCATGGGCCTGCTGCCCGAGGTCGCGGGTGACTTCGGGATCTCGATCCCCACGGCGGGCCTGCTCGTGACCGGATACGCCCTCGGCGTGGTCATCGGTGCCCCGCTGATGACCGTGCTCGGCACCAAGATCTCGCGCAAGCGGGTGCTGATGTTCCTGATGGCCCTGTTCATCGCCGGAAACCTGATCTCCGCCGTGGCCCCCACTTTCTCGATCATGCTGATCGGACGGGTGATCGCCTCCCTCGCGCACGGTGCCTTCTTCGGCATCGGCTCGGTCGTCGCGGCCGAGCTGGTGGCTCCCGACAAGAAGGCCGGCGCCATCGCGATGATGTTCACCGGTCTCACCGTCGCCAATGTCGTCGGCGTCCCGCTGGGCACGCTCATCGGGCAGAACGTCGGCTGGCGTGTCACCTTCGGCATCGTCGCCGCCCTCGGTGTCGTCGGCCTGGCCGGCATCGCCAAGCTGGTGCCCGAGATGCCCAGGCAGGAGGGCGTGCACCTGCGCCATGAACTGGCCGCCTTCAAGAACGCCCAGGTCCTGCTCGCCATGGCGATGACCGTGCTCGGCTTCGGCGGTGTCTTCGCGGCCGTCACCTACATCGCGCCGATGATGACCCACATCGCCGGCTTTGCCGACGGGTCGGTCACCTGGCTGCTGGTCCTGTTCGGCCTCGGCATGGTCGGCGGCAACCTCATCGGCGGAAAGTTCGCGGACCGCGCCCTGATGCCGATGCTGTACGTCTCGCTGGGCGCCCTGGCCGTCGTCCTCGCACTCTTCACGGTCACCGCTCACAACAAGATCGCGGCCGCCGTGACCATCACCCTGATCGGCGCCCTCGGCTTCGCGACCGTCCCGCCGCTGCAGAAGCGCGTCCTCGACCAGGCCCACGGCGCCCCGACTCTCGCGTCGGCCGTGAACATCGGCGCCTTCAACCTGGGCAACGCCCTCGCCGCCTGGCTCGGCGGCATGGTGATCGCGGCCGGCTTCGGCTACACCGCCCCCAACTGGGTCGGTGCTGCCCTCGCCGCGGCCGCCCTGGTCCTCGCCGTCCTCTCGGCCGCCCTGGAGCGCCGGGACGGCGCGCGGAGCGCCGTGGTGGCCTCCGGAGCGCCCGTCGGACAGCGGGCCCCCGTCCACCACTGAGCCCGCCCGCACCACAGGGCATCGCCACCTGTACCCGACCGATGGCAGGACTGCCGTGGCGTACATCGCCCCGGCCCGTCCGGTGCCACCTCACCTCACGCACCACCGCACCAAGGAGAACGCTCCATGACCACCGCAACAGTCGCCCCGCTCACCACCGAGGACGCTGAGCTGCTCGTCGCCACGGCCCGTCGCGCGGCAGAGGAGGCCGGAGTCACCGTCAGCGTCACCGTCCTGGACGCGGGGGGCCACCTGCTCGCCTTCCGCCGGGACGACCGGGCCGTGCTGATCTCCGGTGAGACCAGCACCCGCAAGGCCTACACGGCGCTCCAGCTGAACGCGGCCACCGCGGACCTCGTCGACGCCGTCCAGCCCGGGGGCCTCTTCCACACGCTGCCCACGGCCCTCGACCGGCCCCTGCTGTTCATCGCGGGCGGTCTCCCCGTCCACCGGGACGGCCGTCTGATCGGCGCGATCGGCGTCGGCGGCGGTGCCCCGGACCAGGACCACGGCTTCGCCACCGCGGCCGTCCAGGCGCTCGTCTGACCGCACGCGCCGAGGCGTGACATCGCCGGCCCTGCCCTGGAGCGGTGGCCGGCGTTTGCCGTGCGGCCGCTCAGCCCGCGGCGACCGTCAGCGGCGCGAACCGGCGCGTCCAGTCTCCCGGCAGATCCGTGATGCCGTACGTCATGACGGCGTTGAACGCCACGGACGCCAGCCCCCGTGCCTTGGCCCAGGTCAGCAGCTCCTCGTGGCGTACGTCGATGTCGGTGCGCAGCGGGCGGTCCGTATGGGCCGCGAGCGAGGCGATGAGTGCCTTGGCCGTTTCCGTGTCCCGTGCGATCAGCGGACCGACGACATGGGTGTCCATGTTGGGCCACGCGGCCGTGTAGCCGGTGATCCGGCCATCGTCCTCGGCCACGCGCAGTTGGTCGGCGAAGGCGGGCAGGCGGGTGATGAGGGGAGTGCGGTCGGTGCCGAACACCTCCTCGTCGAGACGGAGGATGGAGGGCAGGTCCTCAGCGGTGGCAGCACGCGTCGCCACGTCGCACTCCGGTCCGCCGGGGATGAAGTGCCCCATCAGCATCTCCGCCCGGCCCGTGACCTTGAAGCCGAGTTCCTCGTAGAGCGGCCGCCCGTTGGGCGTGGCGTGCAGGGTGAGGGGGGTGGTGCCCATGGCCGCTACGACATGCCGCATCAGGCGGCGTCCGACACCTTGGCGGGCGTGGCGCCCGGCCACCAGAACCATGCCGATCGCGCCAAGCTCCGACCGCTCCCAGGAGCCGTACTCCGTGACGACACAGGCGGCGACGAGCCCGCCGTCGGGGGTGTCGATGCCGTATCCCTTACCGGCAGTGAGGAGAAGGCTCCATTTGTGCTCCTCGCGTGGCCACCCCCGATCCTCGGACAAGTCGGCGCAGGCGGTGAGATCGCGAAGCGTCAGACGGCGGATGGGCAGAGCAGCGAGGGAAGGAGTCGACACGCAGGTCAGGCTGTCCGACCGGCACCCCTGACGTCCACCTGTTTCGGTGCAGACGCAGGTGCTTTTGGCCATGTCGTGGCCATTCGTACAGGTCGTGGACAGGCAATAGGTGTTTCACGTGAAACACCGGGGGCCCATTAACCTCGGGCCATGGCGAGACTTCATCTCTTCGACCTCGATGGCACTCTGCTGCATGGCACCACCGCTCCCGTGGAGATTTCCCGCCAGTTGGGCAGGGAAGCGGAGGCGGCGGCGCTGGACCGGGCGATCGCGGCGGGAAGGATAGGTCCGCCGGAGTATGCGACCCAGGTGTACGACCTGTGGGCGGAGTTGACCGAGGCGCATGTGAGCGCGGCTTTCGAAGCCGCCCCCTGGCTGACGCGGATCCGTGAGGTCTGGGCAGAGATCCGGGGCGCGGGCGACTACTGCGCGGTGGTGTCCCTCTCACCGTCCTTCTTCGTGGAACGCCTTCTCGGCTGGGGTGCACACGCGGCCTACGGGTCGCGCTTCCCCGCCGTGCCGTTCACCGAGCCCGTGGATCCGGCCGGGGTGCTCAGCGCCGCGGCCAAGGTGACCATTGCGGACCGGCTCTGTCAGGAGTTCGGTGTGACCAGGGCGAACTGTGTCGCGTACGGCGACTCGCTCTCGGACCGGGACCTGTTTGCTGCTGTACCGGTTTCCGTCGCGGTGAATGCGGATGGCCATGTGGCCGGACTCGCCACATATTCCTACACCGGGCGGGATCTGTGGGATGCCTATGAATTGGTGACACGCGTCCGGTAGTTGAGGGAGCTCATGGTTTCGACCCTTGCTCGTTCCATGGGGAAGCAAGGGGGGACTTGTGCGCATGGCGTCGGCCGGTAGGGTCGACTCCGGTTCACGTCCGGGATGGAGTGCACGCATCCCGTGCGGGCCGCGAGCAGGGCAGGCAGCCTAACGGGACGAAGAGATCGAAGACCCGCGTTTCCGGGTAAAGGGCGCGGCATCCGCTCAGGATGGGATGCTGCGGAGAGAGTGCTACGGCTGGCCGCCCGCCGGGGGAAAGCATGCACCTTCCGAGGAGGAGGTGTGCAGTCCGACCGAAAGATGTTCGAGGCGAGGGCACCATGGATGCTCCGACCACCACGTCGGGGGAGAACGGCATAGCGGGCGGAGGCGGCTGGTTCACGCCGCGCAAGGTGCCTCCTGCCCCGCCGCCTGAGGGTGATCAGGAGACGGCCGAGGGGCGCAGGCCCGCGGTCGTACGTCCGGTGGGCCGGCCGTCCCGTGAGGCTGCCGCCCGCCCCGCGCCCGACGCTTCCGCCGCCCCTCCCACGCCGGCGGCTCCCGCCGCGCAGCCGGCCGGGCCTTTCGCACCAGCCCCGCCCGGCCCTCCGGCGCCCCGGCCGGCAGGGGCCTTCGAGCCGTCGCCCCCGACTTTCGGGTCGACCGCTCCGCAGCGGGTCCCTCCCCAACGCCCCGCTCCACCCGTCGAGGAGGCTTCCCCGGACGCGGTTGTCATCCGCCGCACGATGGCCGAGATCGCACCCCTCGCCGACAAGGTCACCTCCTACTTCTATGCGCTCCTCTTCGTCCGCCATCCCGACCTGCGGCCCATGTTCCCGCCCGCGATGGACACCCAGCGGGACCGGCTGCTGAGGGCCCTGCTCACGGCCGCCGAGCACATCGACAACACGCCTGTCCTCGTTGACTACCTGCAGAACCTGGGCCGCGGACACCGGAAGTACGGCACCCGCGCCGAGCACTATCCGGCCGTGGGCGAATGCCTCATCGGTGCGTTGAGCAAGTACGCAGTCGCCGTCTGGAGCCCGGAGACCGAGGCGGCCTGGGTACGGACCTACACGACGATCTCCCAGGTGATGATCGACGCAGCGGCTGCGGACGGACTGCGCGCGCCTGCCTGGTGGCATGCCGAGGTCGTCACGCACGACCTCAGGACCCCCGATGTCGCGGTCCTCACCGTCCGCCCGGACCAGCCGTATCCTTTCCTCGCCGGGCAGTACACCAGTGTGGAGACGCCCTGGTGGCCGCGGGTCTGGCGGCACTACTCCTTTGCCTCGTCGCCCCGCTCCGACGGCCTGCTGACATTCCATGTGAAGGCCGTTCCGGCCGGCTGGGTCTCCAACGCACTGGTGCACCGCGCCCGGCCCGGAGACGTCATACGCCTCGGCCCGCCGACCGGCTCGATGACCATCGACCACACCACCGACAGCGGGCTGCTCTGCCTGGGCGGCGGCACCGGAATAGCGCCCATCAAGGCCCTGGTCGAGGACGTGGCCGAGCATGGCCGGCGCCGTACGGTCGAGGTGTTCTACGGCGCCCGCACCGGCCACGACCTGTACGACATGGACACCATGCTCAGGCTCCAGCAGAGCCATCCGTGGCTCTCCGTCCGCGCGATCATCGACCAGCAGGCCCATCTCCAGCTTCCCGACGTCATTCGGGAGTACGGCCCCTGGAACGAGTACGACGCCTACCTCTCGGGGCCGCCCGGAATGATCCGCAGCGGGGTCGACGCACTGCGCGACATCGGTATCCCCTCGGACCGCATACGGCATGACTCGGTCGAGGAGCTGGTCGTCGTAGGGAACTGACCGGGTGCCTGACTACCCGAGGTCGGGAGCGTGCATGGCGCGGACGCCCTCGATATTGCCGTCCAGGTAGTGCCGCAGCGACAGCGGAACGAGATGGACGGAGGCGATGCCGACCCGGGTGAACGGGACCCGGACGATCTCGTACTCGCCCGCAGGCTCGTCCACCTCGGGGCCGTGGCGCAGCGACGGGTCCATGGACCCCAGCCGGCAGACGAAGAAGTGCTGCACCTTCACGCCGGTTGCGCCGCCGTCCTCGCCGATGTGCTCCACGGTGTCCACGAAGCAGGGCACGACGTCGGTGATCTTGGCGCCGAGCTCCTCGTACACCTCACGGTGCAGGGCGTCGACGACGGTCGGGTCCCCGGGCTCGACCCCGCCACCGGGGGTGACCCAGTAGGGATCGACACCGGGTTTGGTGCGCTTGATCAGGATGAGGTCGTCACCGTCCAGAAGAACGGCGCGGGCGGTGCGCTTGACCACGGGTCGGACGGTCATGGGAGAAATGTGGCCCGACTGGTTCCACGTGAAACATCGCGAGGCACCACGGCCCGAGCGCATCGCGTAGCTGCGCCTCAGCACCAGCTCGCGGCCGTCCGCTGCAGCCACTCGTGCGCCCGCGCGATATGCGGCATGGCGAGCGTTCCGGTGCGCACCGCCAGGAAGTACGTGCGCAAAGGCGGCACCGCCGGGTCGTGCAGTGCCACGATCTCGCCCTGTTCAAGGCCGGTGGAGCACAGATAGCGGGGCAGCACCGCCAGCCCGGCGCCCGCGATCGCACAAGCGAGCACCGCGCGCAGATCGGGGACGATGACCGTGCCCGAGGCAGCCGGGCGCGAGTCGAAGACGGAGGCCCAGTAGCGCGAGACGAAGGGCAGCGACTCGTGCACCTCGACGACAGGCAGGTTCTCCAGGGCGGGCGCCCCCTTGAGGCGCAGTGCTCCGGAGCCGATCCGCTCGGCCCAGCGCGGGGCGGCGACCAGCATGTGCTCCTCGTCGCAGAGCGGGCTGGCGGTCAGCAGGGCGCCGCGAGGCCTGACGGTGCTGATGGCCAGGTCATGGTGTCCGGCGGCCAGCCCCTCCAGTGTCTCCTCCGCGGTGCCGAAGGAGGCGCGCAGGGCAAAGCCCTGGCCGTCGTCGCCGGTCAGCTCGGTCAGGGCGGGCAGGGCGCGCTCGGCGGTGAACTCCGGCGGGCCCGCCAGGTGCAGAGTGCGTAACGCGGACTCGTCGTCCAGGCCGGTCTCGGCTATCTCGACGAGGGCGTCGAGGTGCGGCGCGGCCTTGTGGGCGAGTTCGTCGCCGATGGTCGTGGGCGTCACCCCGCGGGCCTGCCGCAGGAACAGGGGGCGGCCCAGCTGCCGCTCCAGGGTGCGGATCTGGGAGGTGACGGCCGGCTGCGAGAGGCCCAGCAGCGCGGCGGCGCGGGTGAAGGAGCCGGCCCGGTGCACGGTGACAAAGGTGCGCAGCAAGGCCAGATCCATGGCGGGCTTCCCCTTTCCCTGCCCCTCGTCCGGCACCCAGGCAGGCACCAACTATAAATAAGTCGATAGGTCTCTGTCGCTACCGTGATTGGACACTGACAGAGAGTCAACTAGCCTTGGTCGCGCGGTTCTTCGCGCGCGGAACCGGAGGCGGTCCGAGCCACGAGGGGGGAGGCTCGGACCGCCGGCAGAGCGGGCCGGGTGCCCCTCATCCCCTCACTGCGCCGACTCGTCGAGGGCGCGCAACACATCCGCCACCAGATCCTCGGGGTCCTCCGCGCCCACGGACAGGCGGATGAAGCCCTCCGGGACCGGGTCTCCGCCCCAGCGGCCGCGGCGTTCGGCCGTGGAGCGCACGCCGCCGAAGCTCGTCGCGTCCTCGACCAGGTGCAGCGCCTCGAGGAACCGCTCGGCACGCGCGCGCGTGGGCAGCGTGAAGGAGACCACGCAGCCGTAGCGGCGCATCTGCTGGACGGCGATCTTGTGCGCCGGGTCGTCCGGCAGCCCGGGATAGCGCAGCCCGGTGACCTCGGGCCGCTGGTGCAGGGCCTCGGCGACCGTGAGAGCCGTCGCGTTCTGCCGGTCGATGCGCAGCTGGAGCGTCGCGATGGAGCGGTGCGCGAGCCAGGCCTCCATGGGCCCGGAGATGGCACCGACGATCTTGCGCCAACG
The DNA here is from genome assembly GCF_044768335.1 of Streptomyces sp. NPDC101151. Lineage (NCBI taxonomy): Bacteria > Bacillati > Actinomycetota > Actinomycetes > Kitasatosporales > Streptomycetaceae > Streptomyces > Streptomyces sp. NPDC101151. The sequence goes on from NZ_JBIWPP010000005.1 coordinate 252,372, forward strand.
GCGTACGGCGGCCATCGCCTCGGCGTCGCGACCGGTGACATAGCCCAGCAGGACGTCACCGTGCCCGGTCAGCTGCTTGGTGCCGCTGGCCACGGAGAAGTCGGCGCCCAGCTCCAGCGGGCGCTGCCCGAGCGGGGTGGCGAGGGTGTTGTCGACGGCCACCAGGGCGCCGCGCGCGTGTGCCGCCTCCACCAGTCGCCGGATGTCGCACACGTCGAGCCCCGGGTTGGACGGCGACTCGATCCACAGCAGCCGCGCGCCGTCGAGGACCTCCAGCTGCGCGTCACCCGCCGTGGGCGCGGTGCGCACCTCGATGCCGTACGCCTCCAGCTGGGCGCGGACCAGCGGCAGCACCTGATAGCCGTCGGAGGGCAGGACGACCGCGTCCCCGGCGCGCAGCTGCGAGAACAGCACCGAGGAGATCGCCGCCATGCCGGAGGCGAACACCAGCGTCTCGGCGTCGTCCCGCCCGGGCGCCTCCAGCTCGCCGATGGCCCGCTCCAGCAGCGTCCAGGTGGGATTGTCGTCCCGGCCGTAGGAGTACGGTCCGGTCACCTCGCCCGGCAGATGGAAGTGCGCCGCGAACACCGGTCCGGGCAGGGTCGGCTCGTGCTTGACCGGCTCGGGCAGTCCGGCCCGTACCGCGCGCGTGCCGTCGCCGGTGCGGTGCGCGTCCTTGGTGGCGTCGCTCATGCGGCCCGTCCCTCCAGTTGTTCCCGTACGGCGGCGAGCAGGCCGGTGCTCGCCGCCTCCACCATCTCAAGGCACTCCTCGAAGCCGTCCCGGCCCCCGTAGTACGGGTCCGGTACGTCGAGGTCGTCGCCGGCCGCCGGATCGTATGCGCGCAGCAGACGCACCTTGAGGGCGTCCTCCTCGGTGGACGCGAGGCGGCGCAGGGCTTTGAGATGGCCGGTGTCGAGGGCGATCACCAGGTCGAGACGGGCGAACCAGGAGGGCTGGAACTGCCGAGCGACGTGCTCGGTGCCGTAGCCGTGTTCATCGAGTACCGAGACGGTGCGTGGGTCGGCGGCATCCCCCTCGTGCCAGCCGCCGGTGCCGGCGCTGTCGATCTCCACGAGGCCGGCGAGACCGGCCTCCTCGACGCGCGCACGGAAGACGGACTCGGCCATCGGCGAGCGGCAGATGTTGCCGGTGCACACGAAACAGACGCGGTAGGTCATGGCGGGATCAGTCCTCGTCGGGCAGGACGAGGTTCAGGGCCCACGAGACGACGGAGATGATCAGACCGCCGAGCACGGCCGTCCAGAATCCGTCCACATGGAAGCTCAGGTCGAGCTTGCCGCACACCCAGGACGTCAGCAGCAGCATCAGTGCGTTGACGACCAGGGTGATCAGGCCGAGGGTCAGAAGGAACAACGGGAAGGTGAGCACCTTCACGATCGGCTTGACCAGGAAGTTCACCAGACCGAAGATCAGCGCGACAACGATCAGCGTCCCGGCCTTCTTGGCCGTGTTGTCACCTGTGAGGGTGATCTTGTCGAGCAGCCACACGGCAACCGCCAGGGCGCCGGCGTTGGCGATCGTCTTGACTACGAAATTCTTCATGTGTCTGATCGTGGCAGACCAGATCGACGGCGAGCAGTGGGGCGAGGGCGGACAACAGCGATGAAGGCATTCCGGCTGGACGAACTGGAGACGGAACGCGCCGCCAACGAGGGGGCCTACCTGCAGTTCCTGCGGGAGCGCAACATGTCGGTCGGCCTGTACGCCCTCAACGCGGGCGAGCACGACCCGCAGAAGCCGCACAGCCAGGACGAGGTGTACTTCGTCGTCAGCGGCCGCGCGTCGATCACGGTCGGCCCCGAGACCACGCAGGTGGCGCGGGGAAGCGTGGTGTACGTGCCGGCCGGCGTCGCCCACAAGTTCCACCACATCAGCGAGGATCTGCGGGTTCTGGTCGTCTTCTCTCCGCCTGAGGCCTGAGTCCGGGTCCCGGGGTTCCCTAGGGGGCGGCTCAGGGGAGGACAAGGGGTGCGGGACCCCCGCCGGCCCCTCCGGCGGCTCTAGCATCGGAGGCAGACATCGACAACTGCGTCCACGACAGCGGGCAGTACGCCGTGAACGCACCGGAACACAAAGGACGAGGGCAAATGCGAGAGATCTTCGCGGGGCTGCCGTGGTGGGTGAAGTGGGTCGCGGTGCCGGTCATCGCCCTGGTCGTGTTCGGCGGCCTGATAGCGACCGTCGTCGGTTTCGTGATCGGCCTGCTCTTCAAGGCGCTGGTCTTCGTCGCCCTGGTCGGCGGACTGATCTACATCGTGCGCAAGTTCATGTCGAACTCCTCGTCGCGCGGAGACTGGTGAGGCACGTGGGAGCCGGTGACCGGTAACGGGATTCACCGGTTCCCTCGGGGGAGGGAAGTTTCCCCGGCAGGCCGTCTGCACGCGGTGGCGGGCGGTTAGAGTCCGGAACCCCACGCGGGGCCGGGCCCCGCGGGCGGCGTACACCCCCACCCCGTGTTTCCTCCGCACGGGCTGCCCCACCCTCGCGCTCCGGGAGTGACCCTTGGCCACGGTTGACACCGCACCGTCAGGACCGCACGCACCGCTCACCTCGCCGCACTCCTGCACGCCCCCCGTGCAGCGACCGCCCGCCGCGACCGTCCCAGGACAGCCACACGCCGGCCCCCTCCCAGGACCAGCACACTCCGCGGACGTCCCGGGGCAGCCGACCGCCGCGACCCTCATCGGATCCGTCCAGCGCGCGATGCGACTGCTGGAGACCGTCGCGGAACACGAGTACGGCGCCCCCGCCAAGCAGCTGGCCCGCGAGACCGGTCTCGCCCTGCCCACGACGTATCACCTGTTGCGCACCCTGGTGCACGAGGGCTACCTGCGCCGGGAGAAAGGGCTGTTCTTCCTCGGCACCGCAGCCGAGCGGTTGAGCAGCAGCGGAGCGCAGCAGAAACGTCGCAGCACGGTGGCCGACACCCTCGCCCACTGGCGTGATGCCATCGGCGCGCCGGTGTACTACGCGATGTACCGGGACGGCGAGATCGAGGTCATGTACGTCTCCGACTCGCGGGAGTCCCCGGCGGTCGAGGAATGGGCCGACTTCCGCGAGACGGGGCATGCGCACGCGATCGGGCAGTGCCTGCTCTCCCAGCTGGACGAGGAGGCCCGCCGGGACCATCTGGCCCGCTATCCGGTGCAGTCCATCACGCCGTACACCGTGCGTGACAACCACTCCCTGCTGCGCCGACTGGCCCGGATCCCGCGGATGGAGCCGGTGGTGGAGCGCCAGGAGTACGCGCTGGGCACGGTCTGCGCGGCGATTCCGATCACGGTCGGCACCACCGCGGTCACGATGGCCATCTCGCTCCCCGCCCACCAGGCCGAACGACTGCTGCCCGCCGCCCACCGCTTGCAGGTCGAGATCGGGCGCCAACTGGGCTCGCTGATGCTCTCTATCAGTATCTGAAAACTCACTCCTTGTGATCTGCTGTGTACGTTCAGCAAGATTTGACCACGGTCGAGGGGATCAAACCCGGCCGGTCGATGTCATTTGACGGGGTAGGCGATGCGCGAATCCGTACAGGCAGAAGTCATGATGAGCTTTCTCGTGTCGGAGGAACTCTCCTTCCGCATCCCGGTGGAGTTGCGCTACGAGACCTGTGATCCCTATGCCGTGCGGCTGACCTTCCATCTGCCCGGCGATGCCCCGGTGACCTGGGCCTTCGGTCGTGAGCTGATGATCGACGGGGTCGGGCGGCCGTGCGGGGAGGGGGACGTGCACATCGCCCCCGTCGACTCCGAGGTGCTGGGCGAGGTGCTGATCCGGCTTCAGGTCGGTGGCGACCAGGCCCTGTTCCGCTCCTCGACGCCGCCGCTCGTGGCCTTCCTCGACCGTACGGACAAGCTCGTGCCGCTCGGCCAGGAGGCTGCGCTGGCCGACTTCGACGCCCACCTCGACGAGGCCCTGGACCGCATCCTGGCCGAGGAACAGAGCGCCGGCTGAAGCCTTACGGCAACGGGGCGCCAGGGCGCTCCGCCGTGCCGCGTGAGACTGTGCAGGAACGCTTCTCCGGCGGTTTTCCGGCCCTGGCCGGGCCGCTCACCGCTTCCGGCGCCGACCCCGGCCGCCGCGTGCCGCAGCGGGCTGGGCCCCGGCGGGGGCCGCCGTGTCCGGTCCCGGCCGGTCGGCCGACACCACCAGGGCGGCGAGGGCGGTGGTGACCGGGACGGAGGCGACCAGGCCGATCGAACCCACCAGCGTGCGCACGATCTCCTCGGCGACCAGCTCGCTGTTGGCCACCGTGCCCACGCTGCTCTGCGCGATCGAGAACAGCAGCAGCAACGGCAGCGCGGCTCCGGCGTACGCGAGGACAAGGGTATTGACCACCGAGGCGATGTGATCGCGGCCGATCCGGATGCCCGCCCGGTACAGCCCGCGCCAGCCCATCACCGGGTTGGCCTCGTGCAGCTCCCAGACCGCCGACGTCTGCGTCACCGTCACATCGTCCAGGACACCGAGGGAACCGATGATGACGCCGGCCAGCAGCAGGCCGCTCATGTCGATCGACGGATACAGGCCGTGGATCAGGCCGGTGTTGTCGTCCGTGTTGCCGGTGAGCGCGGCCCAGTCGATGAACTCCGAGCCGAGGACACCGATCAGCAGGAGGGAGACCAGCGTGCCGAGCACGGCGACCGATGTACGGGCCGACAGCCCATGGCACATGTAGAGCGCGATGAGCATGATCGCACTCGCCCCGACGACGGCCACCAGCAGCGGATTCGAACCCTGCAGGATCGCGGGCAGGATGAAGAGCGTCAGCACCAGGAAGCTCACGGCCAGCGCGACCAGCGCCATGACACCGCGCATCCGGCCCACCACCACGACGGCGAGCGCGAAGATCCCCGCGAGCAGTGCCATCGGGAACTTACGGTTCACATCGGTGACGGAGTACTGCAGCTCCTTCGGCGCCGAGGGCTCGTAGGCGACCACGACCTTCTCGCCCTGCCGCAACTGCCGCGACTGGTCCGGCTGCACGATCTCGGTGAACGTACGGCCCTCGTCCTTGCCGGTGTCGACCCGGACCGTCGCCTTCTTGCAGGTGCCCTTTGCCTCCTGCTGTGCCGAGTTGCCCTCCGCGGTGGAGGTGTCGCCGGTCGGGGCGTCCCCGGAGGCATTCACCGACTTGCAGCTCACCTCGACGACCTTGGCGACCGTCGCCTGCTGCGTCTGCCGGTCGAAGCCGACGCCGGTCCGCTCGTGGGACGGTGCTCCACCCGGCCAGAGCAGCACCAGGCCGACCACGACCGCCGCGGTGAACGGGATCAGGATCGCCGCGATGACCTTGCGCAGATGCTTCGAGACGGGCGCGGCAGGGCCATGGCTGTGGCTGTGACCGTGCGAGTGGCCATGCCCGCTGCCCGGACCCGGGCCGTGCCGGTGCCCGTTGCCGCCGTCGCCACGCGAGGCGTGGGCATGCCCGTCCCCGTGAGAATGCCCGGGAGCATGGCCGGTGCGCACCGGCCCGTGGTCGTGGTCGGCACCGCTGCTGCCGCGGGGGGCCTGACCGGGGCCGTCACCGTCTCCGTGGCCGTCATGGCCGTGTCCGCCGCCCTGTCCGGAGCCGCCTCCGCGCGGCGGCTCGGGTGGCGGGTACGGGTACTGCTCCATCGTGGTCACCGCCCGATCATCGCAAGAACGATAGGGGCCCTCTGTTCACCGCGCCCGAATTGACGCTAGCGTGGAGGCACCTTTGCACACGCGGGAGCTCGGAGCACCGGGCTGAGAGGGCGCTGACCTCCGTATTTGCGATGTTTCACGTGGAACGTGGTTTCACGGGAAACATCGACAGACGGAAACCGCTGCGTCGACCGCCGAACCTGTTACCGGGTAATGCCGGCGTAGGGAGTAGGTCTCATGACCAACAAGGACGCACGCACGCCTGCCTCCGTCCAGGACGACAAGTCCCAGGAGGCCGGGAAGTCCATCGGCTGGCACAAGGCGTACGTCGAGGGCACTCGCCCCGACCTGCACGTGCCCGTCCGCCAGGTGCACCTCACCAACGGGCAGTCGGTCACGCTGTACGACACATCGGGCCCGTACACCGATCCACACGTCGACACCGACGTCCGCAGGGGCCTGTCGCCGCTGCGCGAGAACTGGATCATCTCCCGCGGCGACACCGAGGAGTACGCGGGCCGTCCCGTCCGCCCCGAGGACGACGGGATCAAGCACACCTCGCCGCGCGGTGGGCTGCGCAACCTGGACGCGGTCTTCCCCGGGCGCCCGCGTCAGCCGCGCCGGGGCCGTGACGGCCAGGCGGTCACGCAGCTCGCCTACGCGCGCCGCGGCGAGATCACGCCCGAGATGGAGTACGTGGCCATCCGGGAGAACGTGTCTCCCGAGGTGGTCCGCGAGGAGATCGCCGCGGGGCGCGCGGTGCTGCCGGCCAACGTCAACCACCCGGAGATCGAGCCGATGATCATCGGCAAGCGGTTCCTGGTGAAGGTCAACGCCAACATCGGCAACTCCGCGGTGACGTCCTCCATCGAGGAGGAGGTCGAGAAGATGACCTGGGCGACCCGCTGGGGCGCCGACACGGTCATGGACCTCTCCACCGGCCGCAACATCCACACCACCCGCGAGTGGGTGCTGCGCAACTCCCCCGTCCCCATCGGCACGGTGCCGCTCTACCAGGCGCTGGAGAAGGTCGACGGCAAGGCCGAGGAACTGACCTGGGAGATCTACAAGGACACTGTCATCGAGCAGGCCGAGCAGGGCGTGGACTACATGACCGTCCACGCGGGCGTGCGCCTGCCGTATGTGCCGCTCACCGCCAACCGCAAGACTGGCATCGTCTCGCGCGGCGGCTCGATCATGGCCGCGTGGTGCCTGGCGCACCACAAGGAATCGTTCCTGTACGAGAACTTCGAGGAGCTGTGCGAGATCCTCGCCGCCTACGACGTCACGTACTCGCTGGGCGACGGCCTCAGGCCGGGCTCGATCGCGGACGCCAACGACGAGGCGCAGTTCGCCGAGTTGCGCACGCTCGGGGAACTCAACACGATCGCCAAGCGTTTCAACGTACAGACCATGATCGAGGGCCCGGGGCACGTCCCGATGCACAAGATCAAGGAGAACATCGACCTTCAGCAGGAGATCTGCGATGAAGCTCCGTTCTATACGCTCGGCCCGCTGACGACGGACATCGCGCCGGCGTACGACCACATCACCTCCGGCATCGGTGCCGCGATGATCGCCTGGTGGGGTACGGCGATGCTCTGCTACGTCACGCCCAAGGAGCACTTGGGCCTCCCCAACCGTGACGACGTCAAGACCGGTGTCATCACCTACAAGATCGCCGCCCACGCGGCCGACCTCGCCAAGGGGCACCCGGGCGCGCAGGAGTGGGACGACGCGCTGTCCGACGCCCGCTTCGAGTTCCGGTGGGAGGACCAGTTCAACCTCGCCCTGGACCCGGACACCGCACGGGAGTTCCACGACGAGACGCTGCCGGCCGAGCCCGCCAAGACGGCCCACTTCTGCTCCATGTGCGGGCCGAAGTTCTGCAGCATGAAGATTAGTCAAAGCATCACAGAGCGGTTCGGTGGTGCGGCGGCTGACGGGGCGTCGCCGGAGGAGGTCGCTGAGGGGATGCTCCAGAAGTCGAAGGAGTTTGCTGAGGCGGGGAGCCGGGTGTACCTGCCGATCGCGGACTGAGGCACACCTGTTGACGGTCCGTGCGGCCGGTCGGGGGAGATCCGACCCGGGCGCACGGACCGCCCCATCTTCCTGAAGCGAAGGGGCATGTACTGCTGGAGTCGACACTTTGCTAGATATGCAGTCTGCGTGGCCTTCCCCGATCCTGTTCGCCAGAGTTGGCTAGTTCTCAGTGGACCGGATGGGCCTCTGACGAGGGAAAACGAACCATATCGAATCCCTCTCCAAGAGATGGAGAGGCTCTTCTTGTCGACGCCTTCAGCCCAATGCAGCTTCGCCGAACTGGTTGTGGGGCCCTTGACTTTCCGGCCACTTCACCGCTGGCTTTGTTCACGAGTTGCTCGTGGGCAGGGCCACCGCGCCGTACCTGAGAGTCTGGGCCCCACTCGGCGGGGGCCCGGACGAGGTAGGTGACACTCAGAATGGAAGCTCGGGCTTGGTGGCGCCACGCTTGATCGTCATCACCTGCTCGTGGAAGTCACGCGAAGCAGCTTCGCGGGGGTATCGGGACCTGAGTTCCTTATCCAGCTCGTCAGCGACTAAAAAGCAGCGACGGGAGCGACTTCCGGTCCGCCTCCAGGGCCTTGGTCCCCATGCCGATGGCTTCTTCGATCTCACCCATGCGAGCGGCGGCGACTCCGAGTGTGAGGCGGGCTTCTGCGGCGCGCATGGGTGAGATCTCGGTGCCGTCGGGGCCGGTGCTGATGCGGATGCGCCGGCACTGGCCGGTGGACAGCGCGGGGTCAGGCGGTCAGGACGGTGACGACCCGGTTGGTCATGTCCTCGGCCGTGTTCAGCGGGGTCGGGGTGTAGGACAGGAGGAACCGGGTGGTCAGGTCGCGCGTGGCGAACATACGGGTGCGGTAGCCGTAGTTCTCGCCGGTCTTGCCCCAGAAGGTCACGCCGTTCACGGTGGCTGTCTGCAGGCCCATGCTGTAGCGGGCCGGGCTGCCGTCCAGCATGCGCACCGTGGCCGGTGGCAGGGTGAACAGCTTGTCCATCGCCTTCGGTGACAGCAAGGCTCCCGAGAACAGGGCTTGTTGGAAGCGGAAGAGATCGGCCGAGGTGGAAACCAGTTCGCCTTCGCCCCAGGAACTGGACGGGTTGTAGACCGTGGCATCACGCAGGGAGCCGTCGGTCAGGCGCAGATAGCCGTGGACGTGCGGGCCGTGCAGGCGCGGATCGTCACCCGGGAACAGGGTGCGGGTCAGGCCCAGCGGGCGCAGGATCCGGTCCGCGATTGCGTCGCCGTACCGTCGGCCGGTCATCTTCTCGAGGAGCAGGGCGAGCAGGACGTAGTTGATGCCCCGGTACTCCTGGCAGGTGCCCGGAGCGAATTTGAGGGGACTGCCGGTCACCGTCCGGACCCATTGCTGCGGGGTCCACCGGTCGAAGCGGTGTTGCAGGACGGCTTCCGGGGTGCCGAGGTCCGGCAGGCCCTGGTGGTCGGGCAGGCCGCTGGTGTGGTTCAGCAGCTGGGTCGCGGTGATGCGGCCGAAAGTGGGAGGAAGGCGGAGTCCTGGGAGGTAGCGGCCGATGGGGGCGTCGAGGTCGATGCGGTCCTGGGCCCAGAGTCGTAGAACGAGGGTGGCCACGAGCGACTTGGTGATGCTGCCCGCGCGGAAACCGTCGTCCGGGCGGACGTCTCGTCCACTGGTGAGGTCCGCCGCGCCCGCGGTGCCGTACCAGTGGGTGCTCCGGCACTCGACCAGTAGCTGGGCGGAGGTGGCGGGCGGATGGGAGAGGTCGCCGATCGCGGCCCGCAGCGCTGCGGTGTCCACCGGCGGCCGGAGGGCGGCGCGGTGAGGGCCGGCGGTCCGGGCCGTCGTCCGGGCCGCCGCTCGGGCGGTGGCGTTCGAGGATCCGAGCGTCAGTGTGGTGACGGCGCAGGCCCTCATGAGGGAGCGTCGGGAGAGGGAGTCCATGGGGGTCGATGCTGTCGGCGCCGAAGCGCGAAGACATCCGGGATGTCCCCCGATGAGACCCGGGCGGAGCCCCGAGGGGACACCCGCGGTGCGCGCTATGCGGCAGGTCCGCTTCCAGGACGCCTGTGGTCCTGGTGCGGGCGGGCCGGATGTCCGGCCGCGCCCCTGGCGGGGGCGCAAGCCGGGCTATTCCGGCTGGTGGTCCGGGCCGCCGAAGTCGGGGCTCGTGTAGTCCGGGCTGGTGAAGCTCGGGCGGCCGGAGGCAGAGCCGTCGTCGGGGCTGCTGAAGCCGGGCCGGTCGTAGCCGAGGCGCGGCATGCGGCTGGTCGGGGCCGACGGGGCCGTGCGGCGCAGGGCCGCCGTGCCGGGCTGGGCGAGCGCGTCCCGCAGGAACGGCAGGACGCCGCGCTCCAGCAGGGCCTCCCGCCAGGCCGCTCTGGCCCTGGCCACTTCCTCGCTCGCCGCTTCGTGGGCTTCGGCTTCCGCCGAGGCGCTGTTGCGCAGGGCCGTGAGCAGCAGCCCGACCGCGGCGACGAGGATAGCGGCCGCGGTCACGGCACCGAACACCCAGCCCGCGGTGAGCATGGTCTGGGCGAAGGCCTGGCCCGGGGCCAGCATTCTCAGGATGTAGCCGACGAGCAGGAAGATCGCCGCGGCGGTCCCGGCGAGGACGGGGGCCAGCACCGCGATCACGGCGATGGCACCCGCGCCGGTGGTCTCGGCGGCCTCGCCGAGGGTGGTGGCGAGCCCCATCGCGCCCGAAGCCGGCTCGGAACCGGAATCGCGGGCGGCCGAGGGGGTGGACGGCGCCGGGTGGCGCAGTTCCTCGCGGACCTTCACGTAGTGCTGGTACTCCGTCGTCGCGGCCGCCGTGATGAGTGCGGTGGCGTTGAGCGCCATGGTGCGCAGCTGTTCGGGGTTGAGCCGCTGTCCGACAGCGGCCAGTTCGGGTCGTTGTGGTGCGGAGCGCAGCGCCTCATCGAGGACCCGCGCGAATTCCTGGCGGTCCTCGTTCAGCAGGTGCTGCGGAACGCTGTTCATGTGCATCCCCCGATGCTCCGTAGGGCTTGGGGCTCGCACGCCGGCGAGCCGTCGGGCAGAAACGGAGGGGAGCCTGCTACGGATAAGCCGATGGTAGAGCCGTGACGGCACACGGTGACAGGGGGTTGCCGGAATTTACGTGCCGACCTGCGCGCATGCATTCGGGGTGCGTCTGCCCCGTAAACGCTCAGCCATCCAGGGGAAGTTGCTGGACCAGCAGCTTTCCGGCCATGGTCACGCCGCCGTCCATGGCGATGGCGAGTCCCCCGGCGTAGACGTGCGGTCCTTCGACGACGGGGCCGCTGCCCTCCTCGTCGTCCTCGGAGCCGACCTCGCCGAGCAGGTACGGAATGGGGCTGTGACCGTGAACGATGCGGGTGCCGCCGTACGTATCGAGCAGGGAGCGCACGGCGTCGGCGCCGCCCTCGTCGCGGAAGGAGAAGCGCTTGGTGAACTTGCGGAACAGGTCCCAGCACTCGTCCGCGTCGTTGCGGGTGAGCGTCTCGCGGACGGTGTCGTTGACCGCCTCGATCGAGTCGCCGTAGTCGAGGTAGGCGGTGGTGTCGGAGTGGACGAGCAGAAACCCGTCGACCTCCTCGACGGCGTCCAGGCGGGCCATCCACTGCAGGTGGTGGTCCTGGAGGCGGTCCATGTCGGTCTTCTGGCCGCCGTTGAGGAGCCAGGCCGCCTGGAAGGTGGCGGTGCCGGCGCCGGAGGTGACGGGGGTGTCGCCGAACCGCTTGGCGCCGAGCAGCAGCAGTTCGTGGTTGCCCATGAGGGCCTTGCAGTAGCCGCCGGCCGCGGCCGCCTCGGCGGACAGCCGCATCACCAGGTCGATGACGCCGATGCCGTCCGGGCCGCGGTCGGTGAAGTCGCCGAGGAACCACAGCCGGGCGGTGCCCGCGCACCACTGGCCGGAGGCGTCGATCAGCTCCTTCTCCCGCAGGGCGGCAACCAGTTCGTCCAGGTAGCCGTGGACGTCGCCGACCACGTACAGCGGGCCGGGCCCGGTGGTGGTCTGCGGGGCGGGGGCGGCGGCCACCGGCTCGACGGTGACCTGGAGCGTGTCGCCGCGGTTGATGACGGGCAGGTCGCGCTGGGTGGGTGTGTAGCCCTCGGGGTAGGCCTCGTCGACGGGCGGGAGGGTGTCACCGGGGTGGGTGTGGACGTACGGACCGGTCTCGTTGACGTACGCGGGCACCCGGAAGTCGCGCAACGTCGCCGTTCGCTCCGTCTCGGGTCCCTGACCGGCCCCCTGAGTCATCAGACCCCTCCACCATCACGCCGCAACTGCACCGCTTCGGACTGCCTGGTCGCAGCGGCCCGCGGTGTCGTGGGCCCATCATAGGAATGCGCGTCGCGCCGTGTGATGACCCAGGGGTGGTGAATCAGAGCAGGACTCCGGTTCACCGCGGCTTTCGCCCCGTTTGGGCAGGGGTTCGACCGGCTGTCCGTCATGCCTCGGCCGTGCGGCTTGACGGTCGACCGACCCGTTTGGGGGCGCGCGGCGCACGCAGTGAGGTGGCCGAGCCCTGACGGGTGGGCCCGCCACACCGTGCAGCCCGGTTCGGATCGCGCGCGGCGAGCCGTCCGGGAGTGCCCGGCGGGCGGCCATCGCGTGCCCGCGAGGCGCCCGCCCTGCCATCTCCCGGCTATCCCCCTTCCGGGGTCCGCGGCGGGCTGACGGTCGTACGCGGGGGCCGCCGCTGGGACGAGGTACGCACGATCAGTTCCGTCGGTATCACCTGCTCGACAGGTTGGTCCGACTCGAGGCCCTCGATGGCGTCGATGAGGAGCTGGACCACCGCCGTGCCGATCCGGCGCGGTTTCAGGGAGAGCGTGGTGACGGGCGGCTCGGTGTTGGCATACACCGTGGACTCGCTGCAGCACACCAGAAGCAGGTCGTCCGGGACGCGCAGGCCGTAGCGGCGGGCGGCGGCGAGCAGGTCGGTGCCGTTGGGGTCGAACAGGCCGTAGACGGCGTCCGGCCGGTCGGGCCGGGCGAGCAGCCGGTCGGCGGCGACGGCGCCCGCGCACGGGTCGTGCGCCGGGTAGGCCTCGTAGACCGGGTCCTGGCCGACGCGCTCGCACCAGCGCAAGTAGGCCGTGGTCGACAGATGGGTGTACGTGTCCGTCGTCGTGCCCGTGAGCAGGCCGATCCGGCGGGCGCCCGCGTCGGCGAGGTGGTCCAGGATGCCGAGGACGGCGGCCTCGTGGTCGTTGTCGACCCATGCGGTGACCGGGAGCGAGCCGGCCGGGCGGCCGTCGGAGACGACCGGCAGGCCCTGCCGGACGAGTTCGCTGACCACCGGGTCCTGGTCGGAGGGGTCGATGACGACCGTGCCGTCCAGCGCCACGTTGGACCACACGTCATGGCGGGAGGTCGCGGGCAGGATGACCAGAGCATAGCCACGGGCGAGCGCGGCCGAGGTGGCGGCGCGCGCCATCTCGGCGAAGTACGCGAACTCCGTGAAGGTGAAAGGTTCATCCCCGTACGTCGTCACGGTCAGGCCGATCAGACCCGACTTGCCGGTACGGAGGGTGCGGGCGGCGGCCGAGGGGCGATACCCCAGCCGGTCGGCGACCTCGCGGACGTGGCGGCGGGTGGCATCTGGGAGCCTGCCCTTGCCGTTGAGGGCGTCGGACACGGTCGTGATGGAGACCCCGGCGGCGGCGGCCACGTCTCTGATGCCCGCCCGGCCCGGCCGACTGCCTCGACGTGAGGTTTCCGCGCGGCTCACCTGGTGCTTCCCTGCTGCTGTCATGGCGAGCCGATAGTAGGGCTCATGCGGTGGGGTAGTGCGGACGCATATGCACGCGTTGACAGGCACGTTTCTGCAAGGTCATTCAAGGTCAACTGCCTTAGAATGCAAGACAGTTGAACGTTCCCATGGCAAGACGTGACTTGTCGACGCGCATGGGCCTGCCAAGTGCCCGATGTCTCGAAGAGGTCTCAACTCACCTTCACGGGTGATGCGCGCCACGGCGCGAGCTACCGGCGCGTAGATATATGTGCGGCGCGCCCCCCGATACGTACGCCTTCGTCGGGTGATGCCCCTGATGCCTGCGGGACCGATGAGGTTTGCCTCTTGCTGCCCCGCACCTGTACGCACGGGCGCCGAATCCTCATAAGGTGTGGAGTATTGGAAGCCGGCGGCGTCGACGGTCCGCCGGTGGTCGCGAGGAGGACTGCGGTGAGCGAGACGAGCCCCAAGCTGCGCGCCGAGCTGGAGGGTATTCCCACCTACAAGCCGGGAAAGCCCGCCGCGGCCGGCGGGCCGGTCGCCTACAAGCTGTCCTCCAACGAGAACCCCTATCCGCCGCTGCCTGGGGTGATGGAGAGCCTGACGGCCGCGGCCTCCACCTTCAACCGCTACCCGGACATGGCCTGCAGCGGGCTGATGGACGAGCTGGCGGAGCGCTTCGGTGTGCCGCTCTCCCACCTGGCCACCGGCACCGGCTCGGTGGGCGTCGCCCAGCAGCTGATCCAGGCCACCAGCGGCCCCGGCGACGAGGTGATCTACGCCTGGCGGTCCTTCGAGGCCTACCCGATCATCACGCAGATCAGCGGCGCCCGGTCGGTGCAGGTGCCGCTCACGCCGGGCGATGTGCACGACCTGGACGCGATGGCGGACGCGATCACCGACCGGACGCGTCTGATCTTCGTCTGCAACCCCAACAACCCGACCGGCACGGTGGTGCGGCGGGCCGAGCTGGAGCGGTTCCTCGACCGGGTGCCCGGCGATGTGCTGGTGGTGCTGGACGAGGCCTATCGGGAGTTCATCCGCGACACCGAGGTGCCCGACGGCGTCGAGCTGTACCGGGACCGGCCCAACGTCTGCGTCCTGCGGACCTTCTCCAAGGCCTACGGCCTCGCCGGGCTGCGCGTCGGTTTCGCGATCGCCCACGATCCGGTGGCTGCGGCGCTGCGCAAGACGGCGGTGCCCTTCGGCGTCAGCCAGCTCGCGCAGGAGGCGGCGATCGCCTCGCTGCGGGCGGAGGACGAGCTGCTCGGCCGGGTCGGCTCGCTGGTGTGTGAGCGCACACGCGTGGTCGACGCGCTGCGCGCCCAGGGGTGGACGGTCCCGCAGACCCAGGCCAACTTCGTGTGGCTGCGGCTGGGGGAGCGCACGGTCGCGTTCGCGGCGGCCTGCGAGGAGCACGGTGTGGTGGTCCGGCCGTTCGCGGGCGAGGGCGTGCGGGTGACGATCGGCGAGAACGAGGCGAACGACATCTTCCTGAAGGTGGCGGAAGCGTTCCACAAGGAGATCTGAGAGAGCTCCGCAGGAGTTCGAGCGGTTCCGAGGGGCCTCGCCTGGTGCGGGGCCCTACTCGTCGATCAGTTCCACGCGTACGGGGTCGCCGTCGCGCACGGTCGCCAGGACGGCGGGGTCCCCGTCCAGGCGGCCGAGTACGTTGCACGGGCTGGCGAGGCGGCACTCTCCTCCGAACTCCGTTCGGGGGGACCCCCAGCCCCGCGAGATCGGTGTGGGTCCGTAGGGGAGGGCGAGGGCATCGCCGTCCGTCCAGAAGGCCACCGTGCCAGGCTCCACGACCTGCCGGGCGTCCGTTTCACGTGAAACAGAGACACCTGTGTCGAAATAGACCTCCTCGCCCCAGGTGTGGGCGGTGGAGGCGAGCGGCAGGGCCTTGCCGAGGGCCCGGGTGGTCGGTGTGTCGTCGAGGGCCGCGGTGACGTTGCCCGCGGGCCAGGAAATCCGTATCTGCATGGCGTGCAATTCAACAAGATGTTGAAGTCGCTGCCAAGATCCTGACGTCACGGCGAAGGGGGGACCCCCCTTCGATCACCGAAAATCAGTGCGTCATAATGGCTTGTGAATGTGAACGCGTTCACAAGCGTGTCCCGGTTGCTCCCGTGTTGTACGTGACAAAAGGGGCAAACTGCCGCTACCGCGGCGGAGTAAGGAGCTGATGACGTGGACTTGGCTTTGGCGCCGGAAACATTGGCGCGCTGGCAGTTCGGCATCACCACCGTCTACCACTTCCTGTTCGTCCCGCTGACGATCTCCCTGGCCGCCCTCACCGCCGGGCTCCAGACGGCCTGGGTGCGCACGGAGAAGGAGAAGTACCTCCGGGCGACGAAGTTCTGGGGCAAGCTCTTCCTGATCAACATCGCGATGGGTGTGGTCACCGGCATCGTGCAGGAGTTCCAGTTCGGCATGAACTGGTCGGACTACTCGCGCTTCGTCGGTGACATCTTCGGCGCCCCGCTAGCCTTCGAGGCCCTGATCGCGTTCTTCTTCGAGTCCACCTTCATCGGGCTGTGGATCTTCGGCTGGGACAAGCTGCCCAAGAAGATCCACCTGGCCTGCATCTGGATGGTCTCGATCGGCACGATCCTGTCGGCGTACTTCATCCTCGCGGCCAACTCCTGGATGCAGCACCCCGTCGGCTACCGCATCAACAAGGCGAAGGGCCGGGCGGAGCTCACCGACTTCTGGCACGTCCTGACCCAGAACACCGCGCTCAGCCAGGCCTTCCACACCCTCTCAGCGGCCTTCCTGACGGGTGGGGCCTTCATGGTGGGCATCGCCGCCTACCACCTGACCCGCAAGAAGCACATCCGCGAGATGAAGACCTCGCTGCGGCTCGGCCTCATCACCGTGGTCATCGCCGGCCTGCTCACCGCTGTCAGCGGCGACGTGCTGGGCAAGGTCATGTTCAAGCAGCAGCCGATGAAGATGGCGGCCGCCGAGGCCCTGTGGGACGGCCAGAAGCCGGCGCCGTTCTCGATCTTCGCCTACGGCGACGTGGAGAAGGGCCACAACACCGTCGCGATAGAGATCCCGGGCCTGCTGTCCTTCCTCGCCGACGACAACTTCACCTCCTACGTCCCCGGCATCAACGACGTCAACAAGTCCGAGCAGCAGAAGTTCGGGCCCGGCGACTACCGGCCCAACATCCCGGTGGCCTTCTGGGGCTTCCGCTGGATGATCGGCTTCGGCATGGCCTCCTTCGCCATCGGCATCGCCGGACTGTGGCTGACCCGGAAGAAGTTCATGCTGCCGAAGCACCTGAGGGTCGGCGACGACGAAGTGCCGCACCTGGTGCTGTTCAAGAACAAGGCGCTGGGCCCGAAGCTGACCACTTGGTACTGGCGCATCGCGATCTGGACCCTGGCCTTCCCGCTGATCGCCAACTCCTGGGGCTGGATCTTCACCGAGATGGGCCGTCAGCCGTGGGCCGTCTACGGCGTCCTGCAGACCCGGGACGCGGTCTCCCCCGGTGTCTCCCAGGGCGAGGTCCTCACCTCGATGATCGTCTTCACCGCGCTGTACGCGATCCTCGCCGTCATCGAGGTCAAGCTGCTCGCGAAGTACGTCAAGGCCGGCCCGCCCGAGCTGACCGAGGCCGACCTCAACCCGCCCACGAAGATCGGCGGCGACACGCGTGACGCCGACAAGCCGATGGCCTTCTCGTACTAGGCCGAGGGAACAGTCATGGAACTTCACGACGTCTGGTTCGTCCTGATCGCCGTCCTGTGGACCGGCTACTTCTTCCTGGAGGGCTTCGACTTCGGGGTCGGCATCCTCACCAAGCTGCTCGCCCGGAACCGGCCCGAGCGCCGGGTGCTGATCAACACCATCGGACCCGTCTGGGACGGCAACGAGGTGTGGCTGCTCACGGCGGGCGGCGCGACCTTCGCCGCCTTCCCGGAGTGGTACGCCACCCTCTTCTCCGGCTTCTACCTGCCGCTGCTGGTCATCCTGGTCTGCCTGATCGTCCGGGGCGTGGCCTTCGAGTACCGGGCGAAGCGGCCCGAGGAGAACTGGCAGCGCAACTGGGAGACAGCCATCTTCTGGACCTCGCTGATCCCGGCGTTCCTGTGGGGCGTGGCCTTCGGGAACATCGTGGGGGGCGTGAAGATCGACCGGAACTTCGAGTACGTAGGCAGCCTCGGGGATCTGCTCACCCCCTATGCCCTGCTCGGCGGCCTGGTGACGCTCACTCTGTTCACCTTTCACGGGGCGGTGTTCACCGCGCTGAAGACCGTCGGCGACATCCGGCTGCGGGCACGGAAGCTGGCGCTGTGGGTCGGTCTCGTCACGGCTGTCCTGGCGCTCGGCTTCCTGCTGTGGACGCAGGCCGACAGCGGTGACGGCAAGAGCCTGGTGGCTCTGATCGTGGCGGTCGCCGCCCTGGTGGTTGCTCTCGTGGCCAACCAGGTGGGGCGCGAGGGATGGTCGTTCGCGCTGTCCGGCGTGACCATCGTGGCCTTCGTGGCGATGCTCTTCCTGTCGCTCTTCCCGAACGTCATGCCGTCCACGCTCAACGGGGACTGGAGCCTGACGGTCACCAACGCCTCGTCGAGCCCGTACACCCTGAAGATCATGACGTGGTGCGCGGCGATCGCCACACCGCTCGTCCTGCTCTATCAGAGCTGGACCTACTGGGTGTTCCGCAAGCGGATCGGCACGCAGCACATCGCTCCTGACGCTGCCGCCGGCGCCGCACACTGAGTCCGGCGAGGGTGTGTTTCACGTGAAACACACCCTCTGGACCGAAGGGCATGTTTCACGTGAAACCAATCGATCCACGCCTTCTGCGATACGCCCGTGCCACCCGCTTCTTCCTCATGGCGGTCGTCGGTCTGGGGGCCGTCGGGGCCGGGCTGGTCATTGCCCAGGCGATGCTCATCGCCGAGGTCGTGGTCGGAGCCTTCCAGCATGGACAGTCAGTCACTGAACTGCGCACTCCCCTGCTGCTGTTGGTGGCCGTGGCCGTGGGGCGATCGGTCGTCGCGTGGCTCACCGAACTCGCGGCGCACCGCGCGAGCGCGGCCGTGAAGTCGGAGCTGCGGGGTCGGCTGCTGGAGCGCGCCGCTCAGCTGGGCCCGGGGTGGCTGAGCGGGCAGCGGACCGGCTCGCTGGTCACCCTGGCCACACGTGGGGTCGATGCCCTCGACGACTACTTCTCTCGCTATCTCCCCCAGCTGGGACTCGCGGTGGTCGTTCCGGCGGCCGTGCTGGCGCGGATCGTCACCGAGGACTGGGTGTCGGCGGCGATCATCGTCGGCACTCTTCCGCTCATCCCCCTCTTCATGATGCTGATCGGCTGGGCCACCCAGTCCCGGATGGACCGTCAGTGGCAGCTGCTGTCCCGGCTGTCCGGTCACTTCCTGGACGTGGTCGCCGGGCTGCCCACGCTGAAGGTGTTCGGCCGGGCCAAGGCGCAGGCGGAGTCCATCCGCCGGATCACCGGCGAGTACCGCCAGGCCACCATGCGGACCCTGCGGATCGCCTTCCTCTCCTCGTTCGCCCTGGAGCTGCTGGCCACGCTGTCCGTCGCGCTGGTCGCCGTGACGATCGGCATGCGACTGGTGCACGGCGACATGGACCTCTACATCGGCCTGGTCATCCTGGTGCTGGCGCCCGAGGCGTATCTGCCGCTGCGCCAGGTGGGGGCGCAGTACCACGCGGCGGCGGAGGGGCTCGCCGCGGCGGAGGAGATCTTCGCCGTGCTGGAGACACCGGTACCGGCATCCGGCACCACGGGGGTTCCCGAGGGCTCGGTGGCCTTTGAAGGGGTGGCGGTCCGCTATCCGGGGCGGTCGGCGGCCGCCGTGACCGGCGTGTCCTTCACCGTCGAGCCCGGCGAGACCGTGGCGCTGGTCGGGCCGAGCGGCGCGGGCAAGTCGACGCTCCTGACCCTGCTGCTGGGGTTCGTACCGCCGGCCGAGGGCCGGGTGCGGGTCGGGGGAGCCGATCTCGCCGACGTCGACCTCGAGGCGTGGCGCTCGCGGATCGCCTGGGTACCGCAGCGGCCGCACCTGTACGCCGGGACCATCGCGGAGAACGTACGGCTGGCCCGGCCCGACGCGGACGACACCGCCGTGCGCCGGGCACTGCGGGACGCGGGCGCGCTGGAGTTCGTGGACGCGTTGCCCGAGGGGATCGGCACGGTGCTCGGTGAGGACGGGGCCGGGCTGTCCGCCGGGCAGCGGCAGCGGCTCGCGCTGGCCCGGGCCTTCCTCGCCGACCGGCCCGTGCTGCTGCTGGACGAGCCGACCGCCGCGCTGGACGGGGCGACCGAGGCCGAGGTCGTGGCGGCGGTGCGGCGCCTCGCGGTGGGCCGCACGGTGCTGCTGGTGGTGCACCGGCCGGCGCTGCTGGAGGTGGCGGACCGGGTGGTGCGACTGGACCTTCCCGAGTCCCCTGTCGCCGAGTCGTCCGCCGCCGTGGCCACCGGACACGACACCCCCGGGAGGCGCTCGCTGGAAGCGCGCGGCCCTGCTGAGGCCGAGGCCGCGACCGAGGCCGAAGACGGCGCCGCCGCCCCTCAACGACGTGTGCTCGCCCGGGTCCGGGCGCTGGCGGGTTCCCAGCGCGGCAGGCTTCTTCTCGCATTGCTGCTCGGGAGCCTGGCGCTCGGTAGCGCCGTCGGGCTCATGGCCACCTCCGGCTGGCTCATCTCGCGGGCCTCGCAGCAGCCGCCGGTGCTGTACCTGATGGTGGCCGTGACGGCGACGCGCGCCTTCGGGATCGGGCGGGCCGTCTTCCGGTACGCCGAGCGGCTGGTGTCGCACGACGCCGTGCTGCGGATGCTGGCCGACACCCGGGTCGCCGTCTACCGGCGGCTGGAGCGGCTGGCGCCCGCGGGCCTGCGGACGGTCCGCCGCGGCGATCTGCTCTCCCGGCTGGTCTCCGATGTGGACGCGCTCCAGGACTACTGGCTGCGGTGGCTGTTGCCCGCCGGTGTCGCGGTGGCCGTCTCCAGCGCATCGGTCGCCTTCACGGCCTGGCTGCTGCCCGCGGCAGGGGTCGCTCTCGCGGCGGGGCTGCTCGCGGCCGGTGCCGGTGTTCCCCTCGTCACCGCTGCCGCGGCCCGGCGTACCGAGCGTCGGCTGGCGCCCGCCCGGGGAGTGCTCGCGACCCGTGTGACCGACCTGCTCACCGGTACCGCCGAGTTGACCGTCGCCGGCGCGCTGCCGGCCCGTACGACCGCCGCCCGTCAGGCCGACGGAACGCTCACCCGGATCGCCTCGAGGGCCGCGACCGTCACCGCGCTCGGCGACGGGCTCACCGCGCTGCTCTCCGGCCTGACCGTCACCGCCTCCGCGCTGCTCGGTGCCCAGGCGGTGGCCGCGGGCCGGCTCGGGGGCGTGGCGATGGCCGTGGTGGTCCTCACCCCGCTGGCCGCCTTCGAGGCCGTACTGGGGCTGCCGCTCGCCGTGCGCCACCGGCAGCGGGTGCGCCGGAGCGCAGAGCGCGTGTACGAGGTACTGGACGCCCCGGAGCCCGTACGGGAGCCGGAGCGGCCCCGGCAGGCGCCTGCCTCGCCCTTCCCGGTCGTGGTCAGGGGCCTGGCCGCCCGGCACGCGGGCGGGCACCGGGACGCGCTCGACGGACTCGACCTGACGCTGGAGCAGGGCCGCCGGATCGCCGTGGTCGGCCCTTCCGGCTCCGGCAAGACGACCCTCGCCCAGGTGCTGTTGCGGTTCCTCGGCCCGGCGGCGGGCTCGTACACGCTCGCCGGTGTGGACGCGTCCGCGCTGGCCGGCGACGACGTACGACGGCTCGTCGGACTGTGCGCCCAGGACGCGCACCTCTTCGACAGCACCGTGCGCGAGAACCTGCTGCTCGCCCGGAAGGACGCCACCGAGGCCGATCTGCGCGACGCGCTGGCCCGTGCCCGGTTGCTGGACTGGGTGGACGGGCTGCCCGCCGGCCTGGACACGCTCGTAGGCGAGCACGGGGCGCGGCTGTCGGGCGGACAGCGGCAGCGGCTCGCGCTGGCCCGCGCGCTGCTCGCCGACTTCCCGGTCCTCGTCCTGGACGAGCCGGCCGAGCACCTGGACCTGCCGACTGCGGACGCGCTCACCGCGGATCTGCTGGCGGCCACCGAGGGCCGTACGACGCTGCTGATCACGCACCGGCTGGCGGGGCTGGGCGCGGTGGACGAGGTGATCGTGCTCGATGCCGGCCGCGTGGTGCAGCGGGGGACGTACGCGGAGCTGGCCGCCGTGGACGGGCCGTTGCGGGAAATGGCACGGCGGGAAGCGGCGGTGGAGCCCCTGGCGGGGGCGGTGGCAGGAGCGCGGTGACGGGGGAGGCGGCCCTGCGGGAGGCGCGGTCCAACGCCTTCCGGCATGCCGGGACCTCCCGGATCGACGTCGTGGTCGATGCGACCGTGACCCTGCCCGACGGGCGGCCGGGCGTGCGGCTGACCGTCGCTGACGACGGTGCCGGCCTTCCCGAGGGCGGCCGCAGCAGCGGCCTGGAGAACCTGAAGCGGTGCGTCGAGTGGCTCGGCGGCGACAGCCGGCACGGGCCGGACATCGAAGTGGACGGCAGCGGCGGAACGCCGGTGGCGCGGGGGCACTCCCGGCAACCGCCCGCCGGGAGCCCCTTGTCGCCGACCGGGATCAGACGCGTTCGGCGATCATCCGCTCGATCACGACGGCCACGCCGTCCTCGTTGTTGGCGACCGTACGGCCCGAGGCGGCGGCGATGACGTCCGGGTGGGCGTTGCCCATCGCGTACGACCGGCCGGCCCAGGTCAGCATCTCCACGTCGTTGGGCATGTCCCCGAAGGCGACGACCTCTTCGGGAGAGATGCCGCGCTCGGCACAGCACAGGCCGAGCGTGCTGGCCTTGGAGACGCTCGGGCCGCTGAGTTCCAGCAGGGCGCTGGGGCTGGAGCGGGTGACGTTGGCGCCGTCGCCGATCGCGAGGCGGGCGAGGGCGAGGAAGGCGTCGGGGTCGAGGTCGGGGTGGTAGGCAAGGATCTTGAGCACGGGCTGGTCCGCGTCCGGGCCGTCGGCCGCGAGGAGGGCCTCGGCGGGCAGGAGGTTGTCCGGTATCTCCCTGTGCAGCTTGGGATAGGCCGGCTCCTGGTGGAAGCCGTACGTCTGCTCGACCGCGAACACCGTGCCGGGCGCCGCGGCGCGCAGCAGCCGTACCGCGTCCAGCGCGTTCTCCCTGGCCAGTTCGCGCACCTTGACGAAGCGGTGGGCGCCGGGGCCGCCGTGCAGGTCGACCACGGCCGCACCGTTGCCGCAGATCGCCAGGCCGTGGCCGTGGACGTGGTCGCTGACGACGTTCATCCAGCGGGCCGGTCGACCGGTGACGAAGAAGACCTCGATGCCCGCCGCCTCGGCGGCGGCCAGCGCGGCGACCGTCCGCGGGGAGACCGACTTGTCGTCACGCAGCAGAGTGCCGTCGAGGTCGGTGGCGATCAGCCGCGGCGGTAGGGCGGCGGCCGGGGTCCCGGGCTGTCTGGTCGCTGAGGTCACCGCGCCATTCTCGCGCATATGCCAGCACGGCCGTGCGGGAGTCCGCACAGATGAGTCCACGGACACATCACAGATGGCTGACGGACGACGTCTGTCACGGGGTCACGCCAGCTGGGCGGGGGCCTCCATGGCGATCCGCTCGAAGGCCTTCTCGTCCGCGGCGAAATCGGAGTCCGGGATGGGCCAGTGGATCACGATCTCGGTGAAGCCCAGCTCCTGGTGGCGGCCGGCGAAGTCGACGAAGGCGTCCAGGGAGGCGAGGGGCCGGCCGCGGTCCGGGGTGAAGCCGGTGAGCAGGACCTTGTCCAGCTCGGCCATGTCCCGGCCGGCCGCCGCGCATGCCTCGGACAGCTTCTCCAGCTGCCCGCGCAGCGCCTCGACCGACTGCTCCGGGGTGCCGCTCTCGTACAGCCTCGGGTCGCCCGTGGTCACCCACGCCTGTCCGTACCGCGCGGCGAGCTTCAGGCCGCGCGGGCCGGTGGCCGCCACCGCGAAGGGCAGCCGGGGCCGCTGTACGCACCCGGGTATGTTGCGTGCCTCGTGCGCCGAGTAGAACCGGCCCTCGTGCGACACCGAGTCCTCGGTGAGTAGTCGGTCGAGCAGCGGCACGAACTCGGCCAGCCGGTCGGCACGCTCGCGCGGTGTCCACGGCTCCTGGCCGAGGGCGGTCGCGTCGAAGCCGGTGCCGCCCGCGCCGATGCCCAGGGTGACGCGGCCGCCGGAGATGTCGTCGAGGGAGATCAGTTCCTTGGCGAGGGTCACCGGGTGCCGGAAGTTCGGCGAGGTGACCAGCGTGCCGAGGCGGAGCCGGTCGGTGGCGGCCGCGGCGGCGGTCAGCGTCGGTACGGCGCCGAACCACGGGCCGTCGCGGAAGCTGCGCCAGGACAGGTGGTCGTAGGTGTACGCGCTGTGGAAACCGAGCTGCTCGGCCCGCACCCAGGCGGCACGGCCGCCTTCGTTCCAGCGGCGGTACGGCAGGATCACGGTGCTCAGACGCAGACTCATGCGTCCGAGAGTACGGGTGCCCCGTGACAATGGCCGAAATCGGTCACCGTACGTGCCTGCTGAGCCACGGGCTGAGCAGGACCGCGGGGACGTACTCCTTGTGCGCCCGGTCACCGGGGAGCGGTACGACGAGGCGGTAGCCGGGCGGGAAGCGCCGGGCCCTGACGTGGGCGAGGCCGCCGAAGACGGAGCGGAGGAAGGCGGGGACGTCGTCGCGTGCGATGTCGTCGCACTGGACGCCCTCGACGGTGATCTGCGCGTCGTTCTCGGGGTAGAGCCGCACACCGACCCGGGGCAGGCCGCCGAACTCCACGTACGCCTCGTGCGGAAGGGAGCCGTCCGGGTCGGTGGTGACGCCGACGCCCGCGGCGCTTCGGCGCGAGGTCCGGTCGGCGCCGATGTCGTGGGTCACCTCGATCTCGCGCGCGTACTCGGCGGCCAGGGCGCGCAGGGCGGTGACGGCGGCTTCGGTGGTGGGCAGGTGTTCGGGCGAGTGGTCCACACCACTGATCATGAGGGGTGCCAGGTCCCGATGTCAGTGCGGATCGGAAAACCGCAGGTAGCGGGGCGGTACGGCCTTGGTGAGCCACACTCCGTTCGCGCTCACGTGGAAGGTGTGGCCGTCGCGGTGCATGGAGCCGGTGTCCACGGTGAGCACGACGGGGCGGCCGCGGCGGGCGCCGACCCGGGTCGCGGTCTCGCGGTCGGCCGAGAGGTGGACGTCGTGCCTGTTCATGGGCCTGAGGCCCTCGGCGCGGATCGCGTCCAGGTTGCGGGCCACGGTGCCGTGGTAGAGGTACGGCGGTGGGGTCGCCGCGGGCAGGCCGAGGTCGACCTCGATGCTGTGGCCCTGGCTGGCGCGGATCCTCGTGCCCTCGACCGCGAAGCGCTGCTTGTCGTTCGCGGCCACCACGTGGTCGAGCTCCTCGCGGGTGAACCGGAACCCGTGCGCGGCGGCCGCGGCGATCAGGGTGTCGATCTCGACCCACCCGCTCGCGTCGAGCGTGAGGCCTATGCGTTCGGGCTGGTGACGAAGGTGCTTCGAGAGGTACTTCGACACCTTCACGGTGCGTCTTTCATCCATCTCTCCAGCGTGCGGGAGAGACGCGGATCACGCAGGTTATTTTTCCGTCCGGGGTTTGGTCCACAGCCAAGTGCGGTTATCCACAGGGGAATTGAAGAAGTTGTGGACAACTGGTGGGCAGTTTAGAGCGATTCGCCAAGTTCCTTGCTGGATCGCTTCGGTGTAGCCAGATCGTCCAAAGTGCGTGCACTCACCTCGCGTTCGGCTGCCAGAGCGATGAAGGCGGCCAGGTGTTCGCTGCCAACGAGCCGCTCCACAGCGCTGATCGTCTCCGCGGGCAGATCGATGGAACGCGTCCGACCGCGCGGCTCCAGCGGCTCCTGCGGCTTCTCGGTACCGAGACGTGTGCGCAGGTGTTGAACGGCGAACACGCGCATGGCGCGGGCCAGTTCGGCATCCACCGTGTGCTGGGCCAGGGGGCGCAGCCGGCGCACCAGCGCGGCCGCTTCCGCCGCGTGCGCGTCCGTACGGCGGCCGGGGTCGTCGAGGTAGCGGGCGAAGACGTACTCCGTGGTGAACTCCAGGAAACGGGCGGCTATGTGCTCCACCTGGCCCCTCAACTCCCTGAGGTGGCCCGAGATCGCGGAGAGCGGCACTCCGGCAGCATGCAACTCGGCCGCCACGGAAAGCTCTTGGGGGCTCGGTACGAGGAAGGTGTCCGGGTCGCCGTCGACCGCCTCCAGTACGCCGAGCTCGACCGCCTCGGCCACGGCGTCCTCGTCGGGGGCGCCGCCGAAGCGGGCGTCCAGCTCGGTACGGCTGATGCGGGCCGGTTCCTCGTCGGTCCACGGTCCCTCCACCTCGGTGACCAGGCCGAGGACGCCGCCCAGGCCACGGCCGGTGTCCCAGGCGTCCAGGAGTTCCTTGATCGAGGCGAGGGTGTAGCCGCGGTCGAGGAGGTGGGCGATCTGGTGGAGGCGGGTGAGGTGGATGCCGGAGTAGAGGTTCGCGCGGCCTTGGCGCTCGGGGCGGGGGAGGAGTCCTTTGTCCTGGTAGGCGCGGATCGTTCTCACGGTGGTGCGGGTCTGGTGGGCGAGGTCGTCGATGCGGTACGTCGTGCGGGTCGGGGGGTCGGTCATGCGGGGTTCCTTTGCGGTGACCGGAGTCGGGCTCGGGCAGCGGTGGTTCTCGCGTCGGCACGCACGCTTCCCGCTGAACTACACCGACTTGCCCTTCACAACTTCGGCTCCACCCGTGCGATCCCTCTCAACACCCCGGGCATGAACCGCGCCAGCAGATGCGCGCCCCGGGCCTCCGGTGTCACCGGAACCACCGCCTTGTTGTCGGTCACCGCGTCCAGGACCGCCTTGGCGACCTTCTCCGGGGGGTAGTTGCGCAGACCGTACAGGCGGGCCGAGTGCTTCTGGCGGCGGCGCTGCTCGGCCTCGTCGACTCCGGTGAAGCGGGCCGTGGAGGTGATGTTGGTGTTGACGAAGCCGGGGCAGATCGCCGTGACTCCGATGTCCTGCGCGGCCAGTTCGGCGCGCAGGCACTCGGAGAGCATCAGGACCGCAGCCTTGGAGGTGCTGTAGGCGGGCAGCGCCCGGGAGGGCTGGTATGCGGCCGCCGACGCGATGTTGACGATGTGGCCGCCCTGGCCGCGCTCGGCCATCCGCGCGCCGAAGAGGCGGCAGCCGTGGATCACACCCCAGAGGTTGACGTCCAGGACCTTGCGCCAGTCGTCGGTCGTGGTGGTGAAGAAGGAGCCCGAAAGGCCTATCCCCGCGTTGTTGACCAGCACGTCCAGCACGCCGTACGCGCGGTGCACCCTCTCGGCGAGCTTCTCCATGGCCTGCTCGTCGGAGACGTCCGCCTGCTCCGCCCACGCCTCGGGGGCGCCGATCAGCCGGGACAGCTCGGCGGTGCGGGCGGCGGCCTCGGTGTCCCGGTCGACGGCCACCACGCGGGCGCCGGCCTCCGCGAACGCGAACGCCGTGGCGCGGCCGATGCCACTGCCCGCTCCGGTGACGAGCACCAGCTGCCCGCCGAACCGGTCGGCGTGCCGGCCGGCGGGCCTGGGTTCGGGCCGTCCGCCCTCGACACTCGTCACGAACTCCTCCACCCATGCGGCCACTTGGTCGGGGCGTGTGCGCGGGATCCAGTGCTTGGCCGCGAGCGTGCGGCGGGTCAGCTGCGGCACCCACCGCTCCAGATCGTCGTACAGGCGCTCCGAGAGGAACGCGTCCCCCAGGGGCGTGATGAGCTGCACGGGCGCGTGCGCGAAGGCGTCCGGGCGCGGCCTGCGCAGCCGGGCGCGGACGTTGTCCCGGTACAGCCAGGCGCCGTGCGCCGCGTCGGAGGGCAGGGACGAGGTCGGGTAGTCCCCGCCGGGGACCTTCTCGGCCCGCTGGAGGATCTTCGGCCAGCGCTTGCCGAGCGGGCCGCGCCAGGCCAGCTCCGGCAGAGCGGGTGTGTGCAGCAGATAGACGTACCAGGACTTGGCGCCCTGGCCGAGCAGCTGGCCCACCCGGCGGGGCGTGGGGCGCTTCACGCGCGCGTTGATCCAGTGCCCGAAGTGGTCAAGGGAGGGGCCGGACATCGAGGTGAAGGAGGCGATGCGCCCCTCCGTGCGCCCCACCGTGACGAACTCCCAGGACTGCACCGAGCCCCAGTCGTGACCCACCACGTGCACCGGGCGGTCCGGGCTCACGGTGTCCACGACGGCCAGGAAGTCGTCCGTGAGCTTCGCCAGGGTGAAGCCGCCGCGCAGCGGCTGCGGTGCCGTCGAGCGGCCGTGGCCCCGGACGTCGTACAGGACGACATGAAATCCGCAGTGGTCGGCGAGGCGGACGGCGACCTCCGACCAGACCTCCTTGCTGTCCGGGTAGCCGTGCACCAGCACCACCGTCGGCCGCTCGGGGTCACCCAGCTCGGCCACGCACAGCTCGACCCCGCCGGTCCGCACCCGGCGCTCCCGCGCACCCTTCAGCGTCACTTCGCCTCCGCCCAGCGCCGCACGTGCGGCAGATCGTCGTCCAGCCAGAACGCGCTCTGTTCCGCGTCCCGGGAGTCGGTCACCACCAGGATCTCCTCGAACTTCGCGCCGGTACCCCGGAAGCCGAGGTGGGGTTCGACCGCCCACAGGCCCGGCAGCGGCGGGTGGTTGGAGAATCGGTACGGCGACCACAGGGGCGACCAGCCCTCGCGGTGGCCGTGCAGGGCGTCGGCGGCCAGGCCCTTCAGGGACTGGGTGCCGAACCCGAACAGGTGCGGTGACCAGCGGCGCTGCTTCACCCGGTCGACCTTGTGGGCGATCACGCCGAACGGATACGCCCGGTGCCGGTTGGCGTAGCCCTGGCGGGCCATCAGGCGGTCCACGTCCTCGTAGATCTCGCGCAGCGGCCGCCGCTCGCGCACCTGGCGCAGGATCAGGGCACGGTGCGCCTCCAGGTCGGCCATCAGCCGGTCCTGCACCGGGTTCACGCCGAGGGAGCCCGAGTAGCCGATGTCGGCCGTGTATCCCTCGTAGACCGGGGCCATGTCCAGGATGAACGGCATCCCGGGCTCCAGGGCGCGGTCGGTCGGGAAGAACTGCAGCGGGATGCGGAAGTTCGCGAACGCCGTGCGGTCGCCGAACCAGGCGAAGGGCAGGTGGAACCAGTCCCGCACCCCCCGCTCGCGCAGCCACTCGCGCTGCATCCGCGCCGCCTCGCGCTCGGTCATCCCGGGTTCGAGGCGTGCCGCGACCGCCTCCGCGCACTCGTAGGCGAGGCGCTGCACCCGCCTGAACCCCTCCAGCTCCACGGAGAGTTCGCTGCTCACTGCCGTCGTCATGCCGCCCCGTCCCGTCGACTGCGGTACGCGTCCGTAACTTGACACTGGTGAATGTGACAGTTGTTAGAGTCGGCGTCAATAGGCGGGATCAAGGGCTGTGGACAAGGGCCCCTGCGTCGCCGTGGATAACTCTCAGGCAGGGGATCCCCTAGGGCCCCGTAATACTCGAGTCTGACGCGAAGACGGCTCTGAGGTCTGACGACCGTCGTGGTCTGCGTCACTATCTTCGATGGCGTGACTGTGATCGCGACCGAAAGCCTGAGCAAGCGGTTCCCCCGGGTGACCGCGCTCGACCGGCTGTCCGTGGACATCGGAGCCGGTGTGACCGGACTCGTCGGAGCCAACGGCGCCGGCAAGTCCACGCTCATCAAGATCCTGCTGGGTCTGTCCCCCGCCACGGAGGGCCGCGCCGAGGTGCTCGGCCTCGACGTCGCCACCAAGGGCGCCGCCATCCGTGAGCGCGTGGGCTACATGCCGGAGCACGACTGCCTGCCGCCCGACGTCTCGGCCACCGAGTTCGTCGTCCACATGGCGCGCATGTCCGGCCTGCCGCCCACCGCCGCGCGCGAGCGCACCGCGGACACCCTGCGCCATGTCGGGCTGTACGAGGAGCGCTACCGCCCCATCGGCGGCTACTCCACCGGCATGAAGCAGCGTGTGAAGCTCGCCCAGGCCCTGGTGCACGACCCGCAGCTGGTCTTCCTGGACGAGCCGACCAACGGCCTCGACCCGGTCGGCCGCGACGAGATGCTCGGCCTGATCCGCCGCATCCACACCGACTTCGGCATCTCGGTCCTGGTCACCTCCCACCTGCTGGGCGAACTCGAGCGCACCTGCGACCACGTCGTCGTCGTCGACGGCGGCAAGCTGCTGCGCTCCAGCTCCACCACCGACTTCACCCAGACCACGACGACCCTGGCGATCGAGGTCACGGACAGCGACGAACACCCCGACGGCACCCACGCGGTCCGCGAGGTGCTCCACGCGCGCGGGGTGGACACCCACGACAGCAGCGGTCTCCCGGGCGCCGGGCACATCCTGCTGCTCACCGCGCAGGGCGAGGAGACGTACGACCTGGTGCGCGACGTCGTCGCCGACCTGGGCCTCGGGCTGGTGCGCATGGAGCAGCGCCGGCACCACATCTCGGAGGTCTTCACGAGCGAGGAACAACAGCGGAAGGAGGCGGTCGGCCATGGCGGTTGAGCAGCCCACGCGGACACCAGTACCGACCCCGGGTGACCAGACCCGCATTCACAACATCGGTTACCGCAACTACGACGGCCCCCGCCTCGGCCGCTCCTACGCCACCCGCTCCCTCTACTCGCAGTCCCTGCGCGGCGCCTACGGCCTCGGCCGCTCGGTCAAGTCCAAGGTGCTGCCCATGCTGCTGTTCGTGGTGATGTGCGTGCCCGCGGCCATCATGGTCGCCGTCGCGGTCGCCACGAAGGCGAAGGACCTGCCCGTCGAGTACACGCGCTACGCGATCATCATGCAGGCCGTGATCAGCCTGTACGTCGCCTCGCAGGCTCCCCAGTCCGTCTCGCGCGACCTGCGCTTCAAGACCGTGCCGCTGTACTTCTCGCGGCCGATCGAGACCGCCGACTACGTACGCGCGAAGTACGCGGCGCTGGCCTCCGCGCTGTTCATCCTCACCGCGGCACCGCTGCTCGTGCTCTACATCGGCGCGCTGCTGGCCAAGCTCGACTTCGCCGACCAGACCAAGGGATTCGCACAGGGACTCGTCTCCGTGGCTCTGCTCTCGTTGCTCTTCGCCGGTATCGGCCTGGTCATCGCCTCGGTGACACCGCGGCGCGGGTTCGGCATCGCGGCCGTCATCGCCGTCATGACGATCTCCTACGGCGCGGTCTCCACGCTCCAGGCCATCGCCGAGGCGCAGAACAGCACCAACGCCATCCCCTGGATCGGCCTCTTCTCGCCCGTCACGCTCATTGACGGAGTCCAGTCCGCGTTCCTCGGCGCGAGCTCGGCGTTCCCCGGCGCGATCGGACCCACGAACGGCGAGGGCGTGGTCTACGTGCTCGTCGTCCTGGGCCTGATCGCCGCCAGCTACGGCCTCCTGATGCGCCGCTACCGGAAGGTGGGCCTGTGACCACGCTCTCCATCGACCACGTCTCCCGCTGGTTCGGCAACGTGGTCGCCGTCAACGACATCACGATGACCATCGGCCCGGGCGTCACGGGCCTGCTCGGTCCGAACGGTGCCGGAAAGTCCACCCTCATCAACATGATGGGCGGCTTCCTGGCCCCCTCCACCGGCACCGTCACCCTCGACGGCCGGCAGGTGTGGCGCAACGAGGCCATCTACAAGCACATCGGCATCGTCCCCGAGCGGGAGGCGATGTACGACTTCCTCACCGGTCGTGAATTCGTCGTCGCCAACGCCGAGTTGCACGGCCTGGGCGCCAAGGCCGCCGGGCGGGCCCTCGCGACGGTCGAGATGGAGTACGCACAGGACCGCAAGATCTCGACGTACTCCAAGGGCATGCGCCAGCGCGTGAAGATGGCGAGCGCCCTGGTGCACGACCCGTCGCTGCTCCTGCTCGACGAGCCCTTCAACGGCATGGACCCGCGCCAGCGCATGCAGCTCATGGAGCTGCTGCGGCGCATGGGCGACGAGGGCCGCACGGTGCTGTTCTCGTCCCACATCCTCGAAGAGGTCGAGCAGCTCGCCCGGCACATCGAGGTCGTCGTCGCCGGGCGGCACGCGGCCAGCGGTGACTTCCGCAAGATCCGTCGCCTGATGACCGACCGCCCGCACCGATACCTGGTGCGCTCCAGCGACGACCGCGCGCTCGCGGCCGCGCTGATCGCCGACCCGTCGACATCCGGCATCGAGGTCGACGTCACCGAGGGCGCGCTGCGCATCCAGGCCGTCGACTTCGGCCGCTTCACCGCCCTGCTGCCCAAGGTCGCCCGCGACCACGGCATCCGGCTGCTCACGGTCTCGCCGTCCGACGAGTCCCTCGAGTCCGTCTTCTCGTATCTGGTCGCGGCGTAGGAGGCCCAAGATGTACGACCCCACAGTCGCCCGGCTCACCTACCGGGCTCTGCTCGGCCGGCGCCGGGCCCTCATCCTGGGCGCCCTGCCCCTTCTGCTGATCGCGATCTCCGTCGTCGTCCGCGGTCTCGCGGGCGCCGACGACCAGACCGCCTCCGACCTGCTGGGCGGGCTCGCGCTCGCCACGATGGTGCCGATCATCGGCGTCATCGCGGGCACGGGCGCGATCGGGCCGGAGATCGACGACGGCTCGGTGGTGTACTTGCTGGCCAAGCCGGTGAAGCGGCCGACGATCATCTTCACCAAGCTGATCGTGGCGATCGCAGTGACGATGGTGTTCTCGGCCCTGCCGACGCTCGTCGCGGGCTTCATCCTCAACGGCAACGGCCAGCAGATCGCCGTCGCCTACACGGTGGCCGCACTGGTCGCGTCGATCGCCTACGCGTCGATGTTCCTGCTGCTCGGCACGGTGTCCCGGCACGCGGTGGTGTTCGGTCTCGTCTACGCCCTCGTCTGGGAGGCCCTCTTCGGCTCCCTGGTGTCCGGCGCCCGCACCCTGAGCGTCCAGCAGTGGTCGCTCGCCGTCGCCCACAAGGTGGCCGGCGGTGACCTGGTGACCTCGGACGTCGGGCTGCCCACGGCGACGGTGCTGCTGGTCGCGGTCACCGTTCTGACCACCTGGTACGCCGGCCAGAAGCTGCGGGCGCTCACGCTGGCGGGCGAGGAGTAGCCCCGCACGAGCCCCGGTGGCCTTGACGGGGACTTCACCCCTGCCGGCGCACACTGGGCACAGCGGATGTACGGCTAGGAGGCCGCAGATGGCAGAGGAGATACCGCAGCACGACGCCCGTGGGGGGTCCGACGGCGACGTCTGGGACGAGCTGGTCCTGGACGAGGCCTTCGTAGGGGCCGCCGAGACGTCCGAGCCGTCCGCCCGGGCCCGGATGCTCGCCGCCCGCTGGCGCGCCGAGGAACCGGATCCGCAGCCCTGGCGGTCCGACGAGCCCCCCGCGGGCTGGTTCTTCAGCAAGGCGCGGCGACGCAGATGGCGTCGCCAGTAGGGCGGCCTCCGCGCACCGGCCAATTCAGTGGCGTCCAACTCGGCGGTGAGGCACAGTGGTTGTGCCCCATCCGCCGGGAGTGTCCCGGCGTCACGATCTGGGAGAGGAGCTGGGCGATGTCCATGCACGGCAGTACGTCCAGCTCCCGACAGGGCAGCCCGAGGCGGGCTCCGGAGTGATCGTCACCCCTCCGTAGAGCTCATGGGAGCTGCCCGGGGCGGCCGCTTCGAGCACGCGATGTGTCTCTCGCGTGGGCCGCCCACCCGGAGGATTGGCCGAGTGGTAAGGCACTGGCTTGCTAAGCCAAGGTCGGGCCTGAACAGCCCGCGCACGTTCGATTCGTGCATCCTCCGCAAGAACTGTCACGGGAAGTCACCGGGACCGGGCCGCTGCCCGTTCGTCGGCGATCCGGTCCAGCTCGCGCATCGCCTCTGCATGAGCGCTCATCCGCCTGCTCACGGCTCCCGTGGTGAACAGCGCGACGCCCGTGACGGACACCGGGATCGACAGACCGAGCACGGCGAGCGCCTCGGGCCAGTCCCGTTCGTTCGCGCAGTGATCGCCCTTGTAGAGCCCTTCGTTGGCTGTGCCGCGGTCCGTCAGCAGCCGTGACTCGCACTGGTCGGGGTATCGGTCGCCGGGCTCCCGGTCGACCTCATACGGAGTGAGCAGCAATACGGCACACCAGGTCCACAGCAGGCCCGCGACAGCCAGCAGGCCGATGCCCCAGGCGCGTATACGGGCGGCGCGGTCGCGGAAGTCGAGATCGTACTCGCGTGATCGCATGGCTGCCGAATGTAGCAGCGCGCCCCGGGCCGGTCGGCCTCAGCCCAGCAACCGCTCCAGCACCACGGCGATCCCGTCCTCCTCATGGGAGGCCGTCACCTCGTCCGCCACCGCCCGCAGCTCCGCGTGCGCGTTGGCCATGGCCACCCCGTGGGAGGCCCAGGCGAACATCGGGATGTCATTGGGCATGTCACCGAAGGCGATCGTGTCGGCGGCCTTCAGGCCCAGGCGGCGGGCCGCCAGGGACAGGCCCGTGGCCTTGGACAGGCCGAGGGGCAGCAGCTCCACGATGCCCTCGCCGGCCATGGCGACGGTGACGAAACCACCGGCCGCCCGCCGCGCCGCCTCCGCCAGCTCGTCGTCGCTCAGCGTCGGATGCTGTATGTAGATCTTGTTGAGCGGCGCGGTCCAGAGGTCGGAGGCGTCCGTGAAGGGGGTGGCGGGGAGCGTGCCCGTGACCGCGTAACCCGGCCCCACCAGCACCTCGCCGTCCAGCCCGTCCCGGCTCGCCGCCAGGTGCAGCGGACCCACCTCGGCCTCGATCTTCGCCAGGGCCACGCCCGCCAGCTGCCGGTCCAGGGTCACGGAGGTCAGCAGGCGGTGCGCCCCGGCGTCGTACACCTGGGCGCCCTGGCCGCAGACGGCGAGGCCGTCGTACCCGAGGTCGTCGAGGATGTGCCGGGTCCAGGGGACCGCGCGACCCGTGACGACGATGTGCGCGGCGCCCGCCGCGGTGGCCGCGGCGAGCGCGTCACGGGTGCGCTGCGAGATCGACTCGTCGGAACGCAGGAGCGTTCCGTCGAGGTCGGTGGCGATGAGTCGGAAGGGGAATCCGGCGCTCACTTGGCGACCGGCTCCAGGACCTCCCGGCCGCCCAGGTACGGGCGCAGCACCTTGGGGACGTACACCGAGCCGTCGGCCTGCTGGTGGTTCTCCAGGATCGCCACGATCGTGCGCGGTACGGCGCACAGGGTGCCGTTCAGCGTCGCCAGCGGCTGCACCTTCTTGCCGTCACGCTGCCGCACCGACAGGCGCCGGGCCTGGAAGCTGTCGCAGTTGGAGGCCGAGGTCAGCTCGCGGTACTTGCCCTGGGTCGGGATCCACGCCTCGCAGTCGTACTTGCGGGACGCCGACGCTCCGAGGTCGCCCGAGGCCACGTCGATGACCTGGAAGGGCAGCTCGAGGCCGGTCAGCCACTGCTTCTCCCAGTCGAGGAGCCGCTTGTGCTCGTTCTCGGCGTCCTCGGGGGCGACGTACGAGAACATCTCGACCTTGTCGAACTGGTGCACGCGGAAGATGCCCCGCGTGTCCTTGCCGTAGGTGCCGGCCTCGCGGCGGAAGCACGGCGAGAAGCCGGCGTAGCGCAGCGGCAGCTTTTCGGCGTCGAGGATCTCGTCCATGTGGTACGCGGCGAGCGGGACCTCGGAGGTGCCGACCAGGTAATAGTCGTCCTTCTCCAGGTGGTACACGTTCTCCGCGGCCTGGCCGAGGAATCCGGTGCCCTCCATGGCGCGCGGGCGGACCAGCGCGGGGGTCAGCATCGGGATGAACCCGGCCTCGGTGGCCTGGGCGATCGCCGCGTTGACCAGCGCCAGCTCCAGCAGGGCGCCGACACCGGTGAGGTAGTAGAAGCGTGAGCCGGACACCTTGGCGCCGCGCTCGACGTCGATCGCGCCCAGCGCCTCGCCGAGCTCCAGGTGGTCCTTGGGCTCGAAACCCTCGGCGCCGAAGTCGCGGATGGTGCCGTGCGTCTCCAGGACGACGAAGTCCTCCTCGCCGCCGACCGGGACGTCGGGGTGCACGAGGTTGCCGAGCTGCAGCGCGAGACGCTTGGTCTCCTCGTCGGCCTCGTGCTGCTCGGCGTCGGCGGCCTTGACGTCGGCGGCGAGCCGGCTCGCCTTCTTCAGCAGCTCGGCCTTTTCGTCCCCGGAGGCCTTGGGGATCAGTTTCCCGAGCGACTTCTGCTCGGCACGCAGCTCGTCGAAGCGGACGCCGGACGACCTGCGCCGCTCGTCGGCAGACAGGAGAGCGTCGACGAGCGCGACGTCCTCTCCACGGGCGCGCTGGGACGCGCGCACACGGTCGGGGTCCTCACGGAGCAGGCGAAGGTCAATCACGTGGCCAAGGCTACCGGTGCGGGCTCGCACGCCACGACCCACTATTGCGACTCGCGCCCTACGTGACGTTATGGGGCAATTGCGCAGAGTGTCGGTACCTGTCAATAAAAGCCGTCTCATTCCCTGGAACGGGGCAGTCGGTGGACCCCTGGTTGACCGGATTCCCTTGTGGAGAGCGGCACTTGGAAGGGCCGTTGTCCACAGGAATCCACACGCCGGGGAGAGTTATCCACAGGCTGTGCGGAAAGTCTGTGGATTTCGGAATTGATCACTCCGGAAGTTTCGGCCGGACTGAAGAATTCCCGGTTCGAACAGGGGCGACACCCACTTTCGGGTGGAAAGAGGTCGCTCCAAAAGATGAACCAAAGGAAACGGGTGGACGAAGGGTGACCTGCCGGGCGGTGGCCACATCTGGGGCGTCCAGGGCGATTTGTCGACCGGATGGCACTGCCGTGTCGACTTGTCCCCAGGTCGAGAAGCGGACCTGTGGATAACTTCTGTGGATAACGAAGATATGCAGGTACGACTGGCTAGAACCGGCCGTCCTGACAGCGCGCCACCCAGTCCGACGCCACCACGAACTCCTCGTCCGAAGTCCCCGGCAAGGTGGACCGGGCCTCGCCCGGCCGGATGTCCGCGCGCGGATAGGACCCGAGAAAACGCACCTGGAGGCAGATCCGCTTCAGCCCCATCAGCGCCTCGGCCACCCGCCGGTCGGAGATATGGCCCTCGGCATCGATGCAGAAGCAGTAGTTGCCGATACCGGCACCGGTCGGCCGGGACTGCAGCAGCATGAGGTTGATGCCGCGGGTGGCGAACTCGCCGAGGAGGTCGCGCAGGGCGCCGGGATGGTCGTCCCGCTGCCACAGCACCACCGAGGTCTTGTCGGCGCCGGTCGGCGCGGCGGGCCGGGCCGGGCGGCCGACCAGCACGAACCGGGTCTGCGCGTTCTCCGCGTCGTGGATCCCGGTCTCCAGGGCCTCGAGACCGTACCGGGCGGCGGCGAACTCGCCCGCGAAGGCGGCGTCGTACCGGCCCTCCTGGACCAGCCGTGCGGCGTCCGCGTTCGAGGCGGCCGACTCCCAGAGGACGTCCGGGAGGTTCTTCTTGAGCCAGTTGCGGACCTGCGGCTGGGCGGCCGGATGCGCGGAGACCGTCTTGATGTCCGAGAGCTTCGTGCCCGGCCGGACCAGCAGCGCGAAGGTGATCGACAGCAGCACCTCGCGGTAGATCATCAGCGGCTCGCCCGCGACCAGCTCGTCCAGGGTGGTGGTGATGCCTCCCTCGACGGAGTTCTCGATCGGCACGAATGCGGCCTCGGCCTCGCCGGTCCGCACCGCGTCGAGTGCGGACTGCACCGAGACGTACGGGATCAGTTCCCGGGTGGCCGCCTCCGGAAGCGTGCGCAGGGCGACTTCGGTGAAGGTGCCTTCGGGACCGAGATACGCATAGCTCGCTGGCATGTCCTCACCCTAATGGCCGCCGGTGCACGCGGCCCCCGCGTTTCACGGATGCCACTCGACCGGGTGGTTTAGAGCCCGGAATCACCCCTCCAGGAGGCGCTGGCCCACGTACTCTCCCTCGGTCGCGCCCCCGGGCACCGCGAACAGACCACTCGCCTCGTGCCGGATGTACTGCGACAGCGCGTCCCCGCGGTCGAGCTTGCGCTGCACCGGCACGAAGCCGCGCAGCGGGTCCGCCTGCCAGCAGACGAACAGCAGTCCCGCGTCCGGCGTCCCGTCCGCTTCGATGCCGTCGTGGTAGGAGAACGGACGCCGCAGCATGGCCGCGCCGCCGTTCCGGTCGGGCCTGGTGATCCGGGCGTGTGCGTTGACCGGGACGAGGTATTCGCCCTTGGCGTCGGCCTTCTCCAGATCCATCGGGGTCGTCTCGCCGCCTCCGGACAGCGGCGCCCCGTTGGCCTTCCGGCGCCCGATGACCGCCTCCTGGGCCCCCGGCGACAGCTTCTCCCAGTCGTCGAGGAGCATGCGGATACGGCGTACGACGGCGTAGGAGCCGTTCACCATCCAGGCAGGCTCCGCCGAGGCGGGGACGAAGATCCGCCGGTCGAAGTCGGCGTCGGCCGGCTTCGGATTGCGGGTGCCGTCGAGCTGGCCCATCAGGTTGCGGGCCGTCATGGGGCGGGCGGTGGCGCCGGGGGTGCGGTTGAAGCCGTTCATCTGCCAGCGGACGCGGGCAGCGCTGCCGGCGTCCTTCTGGATCGCGCGCAGCGCGTGGAAGGCGACCAGGGCGTCGTCGGCGCCGATCTGCACCCACAGGTCGCCGTCGCTGCGTGCCTTGTCGAGCTGGTCGGAGGAGAAGTCGGGCAGCGGGTCCAGGGCGCCCGGTCGCTGCTTCTCCAGACCGGTCCGGGCGAAGAAGCTGTGGCCGAAGCCGAAGGTGATCGTCAGTGCCGAGGGGCCCGCGTCCCGGGCCACACCGGTGTCGTCGTGCGGCGCGGCCTCGCCCGCCATCAGCCGCTCGGCCGTCGTGGACCAGCGCCGCAGCAGGGCCGCCGCCTCCTTGCGGCCCGCGCCCGCGGCCAGGTCGAAGGCGACGAGGTGGCCGCGGGCCTGCAGTCCCTCGGTGATCCCGGGCTGATGTTTCCCGTGAAACATCGCCCGGTCCGAGCCCACCGAGGTCAGCGGAGTGGCCGGGGCGGGCGCGGCCGCGTAGCCCACGGCTCCGCCGGCCGCGCCGAGCACCAGCCCGGTGGCTCCGGCGGTGCCGAGCAGTGCGCGCCTGGAGATGCCCCGGCCGCCGTCGGTATCGGGTTCCCGCACCGCGGGGTCGGCCGTACGGGCCTCGGGAATGGACTGGTCGGGCATGGTGTGGTTCAGCCGATCTGCGCGTTCTTGGAGACGGTCACCTGGTCGATGTCGGAGGTCCGCACGGTCACGGCGATCTTCCAGTCGCCCGCCATGGGGATCTGCAATCCGGCCGCCGACCAGTGGCCGGTGGTGACGTGGTCGGGGGTCACCGGAAGCGGCCCGATCTTCTTGGCCGTGAGGGTGAAGGCGACCTTCACCTCGGGGACGTCGAAGGCGCGCCCGTTGGGCCGCTGTACGTAGACGTGCATCTCGTTGCCGCCCACGCGCGCGGGGTCGAGATCGATCCGGACCAGGCCCTTGCCGTCGGTGCCGCCGGTGTCGAAGGGCATGTCCAGGGTCAGCGCGCCGGACGAGGACGAGGCGGAGGAACTGGAGGACGACGAGGTGGCGGACTTGGCGTCCTGCTCGGTGCGGCCCGGCTCGGTCTGGGTCAGCCAGGTGGTGACGGCGAGCAGCACGACCGCGACGCCGGCCTCGGCGAGCACCGAGCGGCGCAGGCCGAAGCGGTTCGGGTCACCGTCCCGCAGCTGCTTCTGCCGGGCGGCGGCCACCGCGGCCCGCTGCCGGGCGAGCTGGGCGGCGCGCTTGCCGTCGCCGGAGGCGGCCCCCTTGCCGGCGCCGGTGCCCTTCGACGCGGAGACGTGCTCCTTCTCGGGCTGTTTCACCTTCTTGGCGGCGGTGACCGTGTCCGCGAGCCGTCCGGTCCAGCGCCGCGAGATCCACGCGATGCCCACCAGCAGCGCCACCAGCCCGATCTTGACCAGCAGCAGCTGCCCGTACCGGGTCTCGGTGAACGCCGACCAGGAGCCGAGCTGGCGCCAGGACTGGTAGGTGCCGGTGGCGACCACGACGAGGACTGCACCGAAGGCGAGGCGGGAGAAGCGGTGGACGGCGGCGGTCTCGACCGGGGTGTCGGCGGGCGCCCGGTACAGGGCGACCAGGAGGGCGGTGAGGCCGCCCAGCCAGGCGGCGACGGCCAGCAGATGGAGGACGTCGACGGGCATGGCGATGGCCGGCTGGAGCCCGGTGGAGGCGTGCTCGGCCATGGCCCAGCTCGCCGCGAGCCCGGCGGCCACGACCACCCCGCCGACGGCGAGCCCGAAGGTCAGATCCCGTTTCTCCTCGTCCTCACGCCGGTTGAAGGCACCGAAGAGGACGGCGATGAACAGCGCGGCGGCGGCGAGCAGCAGCAGCCGGGAGACCAGCGCGGCGCCGGTCTTGGTCTGCAGCACCTGGCCGAGCAGGTCCAGGTCGAAGACGTCGGCGAACTTCCCCGAGGAGGTGTAGGAGCCGCGCAGGAGCAGCAGCCACAGGGTCGCCGCGGTGAGCGCGAGCCAGCCGCCGACCACGAGCCGCTGCACGGCCCGTACGCCCGAGCCGCGCTGCCAGCAGGCCAGCACGAAGGCGGCGCCGCCGGCCAGCACGATGAAGCCGGCGTACGAGGCGTACCGGCCGAACGCGTAGAGCCAGCCGACGACTCCGCCGCCCGCGGCGGTCCCGACCCCGGAGACGACGGTCTGCGAGGGCGCGCCGATGGAGAAGGTGTAGGCGCCGGAGACGGGGTGGCTGTCCGCCGAGACGACCTGGTAGGCGACGGTGTAGGTGCCCTTGCCGAGGCCGCTCCTGAGCTTCACGGCGTACGTGGTCCCGCTGACGTTGGTCGGCGAGCCCACCTCGACCTTCTTGCCCTTGGGGTTGAGGACCTGCAGCGAGTCGTCGCTCATCGCCACCTTCTCGGAGAAGGTGAGCGACACCTGGGTGGGCGCCTTGTCGACCACCACCCCCTGTGCGGGGTCGCTGCCGGTCAGCGCGGCATGCGCGGAGGCCGGCCCGGCGCCCGCCAGCAGCGCGCCGGTGACGGCGAGGAGCAGCAGCACCAGGGTCCGCAGGCGGGGGGTGATGGTCCGGGTCAAGGTGGTCCCTCCCTCAGTGGCCGGTCGACGGGTTGTACGTGGCGGACTTCACCGGCATCTCGACGGTGACGGGCCCGGACTTGGCAAAGGTGAGTTT
This sequence comes from Streptomyces sp. NPDC101151, assembly GCF_044768335.1. Lineage (NCBI taxonomy): Bacteria > Bacillati > Actinomycetota > Actinomycetes > Kitasatosporales > Streptomycetaceae > Streptomyces > Streptomyces sp. NPDC101151. Next base: position 292,972 of record NZ_JBIWPP010000005.1, read on the forward strand.
CAGGGTGACCTTCTGGCCCTGCGCCGGCTTGTGCTTCAGCTTCTCGAACATCAGATGGTTGCCACCGCTTTTGAACACGAGTTGACCATGTGCCGGGACGGCGAAGGAGTTCTGCTCCTCCATGGCCCCGCCGACGGTGCTGTGCATGGTGACCTGGCCGGCGACATCGCTGGTGACCGAGGTCAGCTCGTCCTTCACACCGCCCTTGTTGGTGATCGTCAGGAACCCGGCGGCCATGTCGGCGGAGACCGGCTGGGGCATGTAGGACGAACTCACCGACACCTCGGCCTCGGCGGAGCCGGAATCCGAGCCGGATCCGCAGCCCGTCAGGGCCAGGGCGCCGGCGAGCGCGGCCGCGGGCAGGAGCGCACGCCTCACGGGTTCGCTCCCTCGACGAGCTTGGGCAGGTCCTTGGTGTAGTCGTCGACCGTGGCGTCCTCGCCGTAGAGGACGTAACCCCCGTCGGTCTTCGGCGAGAACGCCATGACCTGGGTGCCGTGCACCGAGACGAGCTTGCCGTTCTTGTCCTTCGACGTCGGCTCGATCGAGATGCCGAGGGACCGGGCGCCGGCCTGGATGGTGGAGAAGTCACCGGTCAGACCGATGAACTGCGGGTCGATGCCCTTGAGCCACTTGGCCAGTTCGGCAGGGGTGTCGCGGTCGGGATCGGTGGTGACGAAGACGACCCTGAGGTCGTTCTGCTCGGCCTTGGGCAGCGCCTTCTTGGCGACGGCGATGTTGCTCATCGTCGTCGGGCAGATGTCGGGGCAGTGTGTGTAGCCGAAGTAGACCAGGGTCGGGTGGCCCTTGGTCTCGGCGCGCAGGTCGTACTTCTTGCCGTGCGTGTCGGTGAGGACCAGGTCCGGCTTCTCGAACGGCTGGTCGAGGATGGTCGCGGCCTTGCCCGAGTCGGTCTCCTCGGAGACCACGGCGACGGGCGACTTGCTGTCGTCACCGCTGCCGCAGGCGGAGAGGGTCAGGGCGGCGGCGGCGAGCAGCGCGGCCGCCGCGAACGTCTTCTTGCGCATAGAAAAATGTCCCAGATGTGAGAACTCCGGTGCGCACCGGGGGCGTACGACAGCGTCGCACGACCCCTGGTGCGCCCGCGGAACGGTGGGTCAGGCGGTGCGGCGGCGGCTCGCGAGGACGCCGTAGCCCACGCCCGCGACACCGATGACGATGCCGACCACGCCCAGCACGCGTGCGGTGGTGTCGCTGCCGCCGTTCGAGTCCTCGGCGGCGGCCGTCTTCTCGGACTTGGCGTCGCTCTTGTCGGAGGCGTCCTCGGCGGTCGAGCCGCCGTGGTGGTCGTCGGTGGCCGCGGACAGCTCCAGCACCGGGGCCGGCTTCTCGGGCTCCTCCTGGCCCTTCTGCTGCACCTCGATCCAGCGCACGACGTCCTTGTCGGAGTACGTCTGGATCGCCTTGAAGGTGAGCTGGTCGGCGTCCTCGGGCAGAGCGCCGAGCGAGAGCGGGAACTTCTGGAAGAAGCCGGGCTCGATGCCCTTGCCGTCGGCGGTCCAGGTGACCTTGGTGACGGCCTCGTCGATCTTCTCGCCGTGCATCTCGAGCGGCTTGTCGAGCTTGGACTTGGTGACCGTCACGTTCCAGCCGGGCACCGGCTGGGGCCTGACCGAGGCGATCGGGTGGTCGGCCGGGAGACTGACCTCGAGCTTGGTGGTCGAGGCGTCGTCGCGCTCGTTGGGGACCTTGAAGTCGACGACCGCATAACCGCCCTTGGCGGCCGGGCCCTCGGGCTGCACGGTGACGTGCGCGAAGGCCGGGGCGGACAGGGCGAGAACGGCCGAGCCGGCGACGACGGTGGCGGCGGCGATACGAGAAGCCTTCATGGCGGGGAGCACTCCACTCCGAGTAGGTCCGGTGGTGATCAGGAGTACGCGTGCGCGTGGCGGTACCACTCGCGGTGGCACCGTTCGATGTGCGCACGCGTGCGTGCCGCACGACGGCGGCCTCTCCTGTCCCGGCTTTCCGTCTCCGGCTCCGGTGGAGTGTGGTCGCGTCGCGTCAGGCGGCGAGAAGGAACGCGGCGGCGGGCGGGCCGCGCCGGATCACCGTGTGCTGGAGTGCGGTGGTGTGCGGGGCGGGCGCCTCGTCCCGGGCGGTACGACAGCCGCGCGGGCCGGGCTCGGGTGCGGGCAGCAGCCCGGCGCACAGGGCGTGCGCCAGTGCGAGCGCCCCGCGCAGGGATCGTACGAGCGCCCCCTCCGCGACTCCATGCGCCGACAGCTCGATCAGCCGCAGCAGGGCCAGATCGCCGCGGCGCAGCAGCCAGCCCACGGCGACGGCCGCGAGGACGTGGGCGAGAAGCATCGGCAGGGAGGGCAGCAGCGGTGCCGGGGAGCCGGCGGCGTCGCCCATGTGGTGCATGGCCGGCATGGTGCCCGCAGCCTGGCCCGAGGAGTCGATGAGGCGCGCGTCGAGCAGGAGCCGGTAGGCGTGCCCGGGGGTGAGCGCCGAGGGGCTCGACCCGCACACGAGCCGGGCGGCACGCTCGACGAGCGCGCCGTCGCTCAGCGAGCCGTCCGCCGGGCCCATCGGCATCGCGGCGGACGTCCCGTGCTGACCCAGCCCGAACAGCGTGTGCAGCACGGTCTGGCCGAGCGCGAGGAGCGCGGCGATGCCGGGCAGCGAGCGTTGCCGCCCGGCGAGCGGAGCCACGAGCAGCAGGGAGCCGAGGAAGCCCGCCCCGAGCGTCCACAGGGGCACCCGCGCGCAGGAGGCCAGCGTGTGCCCGGCCGCGGCCAGCACGACGCAGACCGCGGCGAACACCGCGGCCCGCAGGATCCGGAGCCCGGCTCCGGGGCGCGCCGTGCGCGGGTGGGGGGCAGTCATGGCGGGGTCATCATCGCACTGGCCTTGCCCGGTCCCTGCGGCAGGTCGCGGGATTCCGTCACGACGGGAGGACCGCCGCGACGACCGGAAGATCATCCTCCGCCGGAATTTCATGCCCTCATACACCGATTCCTCCCGGGACGCATCGCCTGTATGGGCGGAGTCACGTCAACGGTGCGCTTACGGGTGCGTACGGGCGGCAATAGGTAACGGTATGTCGAGCCGCGGCCAGGAGGCTGGAGCATGAGCATCTGGTGGTCTCTCCATCTGCGACGCGAGGCCGCGAGCGTTCCGCTCGCCCGGCGGCTGCTGATCGGCACGATGGAGACGGCGGGCGTCGACCCGGACGTCTCCTACGACCTGTCCGTCGCCCTCAGCGAGGCCTGCGCGAACGCGGTCGAGCACGGCGGGGACGTCACGGGCGGCGGCCGCTCGGAGGCCTACCGGGTGACCGCCTACCTCGACGGCGAGACCTGCCGGATCGAAGTGGCCGATTCCGGACCCGGGGTCGTGCGCGCCCAGGACATCAGACCCGCTCGCACGGATGCCGAGCACGGCCGCGGGCTGTGTCTGATCCGGGAACTCGCCGATCACGTGCATATCGGAGCCAAGCCGGGCCGGGGCGGGACGGTGGTGAGCTTCGACAAGATCCTCAAATGGAAGAAAGATCCTTCCCTGCTTACGGCATGACGAGCGCTCTGACCGGCCCGCGCGGCTAGGGTGCGCGCATGTATAGCGATCATCTGGAAATGAAACACGAGGAAATAGCGGGCGGAGTGACACTGCGCCCCCTTGCCGCGGCCGACGCATTCACACTCGCCTGTGCCTATACCGAGAACCGCAAACACCTCGAACCGTGGGAGCCGGACAGGCCGGAGTCCTTCTTCACCGCGGAGGGCCAGAAGGAGCGCATCGACGGGCTGTTGCGGCAGTTCACGGAGGGTGGGGTGGTGCCCTGGGTGTTGGCGGCTCCGGGCGGCCGCATCGTGGGGGCGATCACTTTGTCCGGGATTTCCCGGGGCCCTTTCTGCAGTTCCTATCTCGGCTACTGGGTCGCCGCCGACCAGCAGAACAAGGGCCTGGCGAGCTCCGCGGTGGAGCAGGTCTGCCGTATCGCCCGGGACACGATCGGACTGCACCGCATCGAGGCGTCCACACTGACCGAGAACACCGGCTCCCAACGGGTGCTGGTGAAATGCGGATTCGAACCGATCGGGCTCGCTCCCCGTTATCTGCACATCAACGGGAAATGGCGGGACTGTCGGCTCTTCCAGCGTGTGCTGCACGATCACGCGCCCGTTGCGTGACGGTGCGATTCCGGCCTTCTTGCCGGGGGTAGCGGCCTTCACCGCTTTTTCCGGGACGTGCCCGCTGTTCCTGGACGCGTTGCCGGTCAGCCCGCGAACACCCCCTCCGTGACCGTCCGGTCGGCACGGTCGGCACGGTCGGCGGCCCGGCGGGCCGCCGGCCCCATCGCGCAGGCCGCCACCGGCATCAACGCGCCCGGCAGCAGCCGGCCCGGCGTGCCCCAGCCCGTCAGCAGCGAGGTCACCACCAGCGGGCCCAGGGTGCGGGCCACCGTGACGCCCGTGCCGAAGAAGCCCTGGCACTCGCCCATCCGGTCGGCCGGGCCAGGTCGAAGGACAGCTGCCACGAGCCCGCCGACTGCTGCATCTCCGCGACGACCCGCAGCACCGAGCCGACCACCAGGATCACGGCCGCGGACCATGCGGACCGGCCCGCCGTTCGGCGTCGCCTGCAGCCGCGCCGGCAGTCCCGTCCGCTCACCGGCCGGCACCGGCCCCGCCAGCAGTGCCCCGTCTCAGGTGTCGAGGACCTTCGCCAGCACCTCCAGCGCCTCCGGATAGGCCCGCTCCCGAGGGGTGCCGTAGCCGACCACCAGGCCTTGCGGCCGCCCCTCGCCGGGCGTGTGCCAATGGCTTCCCAGGTGGCCGACGGCGAGCCCCTCCGCCTCGGCGCGGACCAGGACCTCGGCCTCGTCGGGTACGTCGATCAGCGCGTGCAGCCCGGCCGCGATGCCGCGCACGCTCCGCCGCGCCCCCAGCCGGTCCAGCAACTGGTCCCGGCGGCGCCGGTACCGCAGCCGGCACGCGCGCACGTGCCGGTCGTAGGCGTGGCTGTCGATCAGTTCGGCGAGTGCCAGCTGCCCGATGGTCTCGGTGTGATGGTCACTGTGCAGCTTGGCGTCGGCGACCGCGTCGGCGAGCTGCGGGGGCAGCACCATCCAGCCGAGCCGCAGCGCGGGTCCGAGGGTCTTGGAGGCGGTGCCCAGGTAGACCACCTGGCCCGGGGCCATGCCCTGCAACGCGCCTACCGGCTGGCGGTCGTAGCGGAACTCGCCGTCGTAGTCGTCCTCGATGATGACCCCGCCCCGCGCGCGTGCCCAGTCGGTGAGCGCGCGGCGCCGCTCGGGATGCAGGGTCACCCCGGTCGGGTACTGGTGGGCCGGAGTGACCACCACGGCGGCCGCCTCGCCCAGTTCCCCGGGCCGGACCCCGCGCTCGTCCACCCCGACCGGCAGCACGGTCCCGCCGTTGCGCCGCACCACGTCCCGGTGGAAGGGCAGCCCCGGGTCCTCCATGGCGATCGAGGCGCCGTCCAGCACGCGCGTGAGAAGCGCGAGTCCCTGGATGTACCCGGAGGTGATCACGATCCGCTCCGGCGGCGCGAGCACCCCGCGCGCACGCCCCAGGTAGCCCGACAGCGCGGTGCGCAGTTCGATCCGGCCGCGCGGGTCGCCGTAGTCGTACGCCAGTGAGGGCGCCGTCGCTATGGCACGGCGCAGCGCGCGCAGCCAGGCCGCCGCGGGGAACGCGCCCACGTCGGGGCTGCCCGGCCGGAGGTCGAAACGCGGCGCACGCGCGTGGGCCGCCGTTCCGGGCTTCTCCTCCTGCACGGCGGGCAGCTCGGCGACCTGGGTGCCGGATCCCTGCCGCGCGGTCAGATAGCCCTCGGCGACGAGCTGGTCGTACGCCGCCTTCGCGGTGCCGCGCGAGACGCCGAGTTCCGTCGCGAGCCGCCGGGTGGCCGGCAGCCGGGTGCCGGGTGCGAGCCGCCCGTCGCGTACGGCGTCCCTGAGCGCCCGCTCCAGACCGACCCGGCGGCCGTCCGCCGCGTCGGGTTCGAGATGCAGGTCCACACCCACACCGGACCAGAAGTCGTCCACGAAAACCCTCCCCCTAGGCACGTGAAGCCCTCGCACGTGTACGGACACGCCGATGGCCGGGCACCTTCCGGGTGCCCGGCCATCAGTGTCCTATCAGCCCTTCAGGGCTGCCATCCACGCCTCGACCTCGTCGGAGCGGCGCGGCAGGCCCGCCGAGAGGTTCCGGTTGCCGTCCTCGGTGACCAGGATGTCGTCCTCGATACGGACGCCGATGCCCCGGTACTCCTCGGGGACCGTCAGGTCGTCGGCCTGGAAGTACAGGCCGGGCTCGACGGTGAGAACCATGCCCGGCTCCAGCGTGCCCTCGACGTACGTCTCGGTCCGCGCGGCCGCGCAGTCGTGGACGTCCATGCCGAGCATGTGGCCGGTGCCGTGCAGCGTCCAGCGGCGCTGCAGACCCAGCTCCAGGACGCGCTCCAGCGGGCCCTCGACCAGGCCCCACTCGACGAGCCTCTCGGCGAGCACGCGCTGGGCGGCGTCGTGGAAGTCGCGGTACTTGGCGCCCGGCTGCACGGCCGCGATACCGGCCTCCTGGGCCTCGTACACGGCGTCGTAGATCTTCTTCTGAAGCTCCGTGTACGTGCCGTTGATCGGCAGCGTCCGCGTGATGTCGGCGGTGTACAGCGTGGTCGTCTCCACGCCCGCGTCCAGCAGGAGCAGGTCGCCGGAGCGGACGGGGCCGTCGTTGCGCACCCAGTGCAGCGTGCAGGCGTGCGGGCCGGCCGCGCAGATGGAGCCGTAGCCGATGTCGTTGCCCTCCACACGCGCGCGGAGGAAGAACGTGCCCTCGATGTAGCGCTCGCTGGTCGCCTCGGCCTTGTCGAGGACCTTGACGACGTCCTCGAAGCCGCGGGCGGTCGAGTCGCAGGCCTTCTGCAGCTCGCCGATCTCGAACTCGTCCTTGATCAGCCGCGCCTCGGAGAGGAAGACCCGCAGCTCCTCGTCACGCTCGGCGGTGACCTTGTCGGTCAGGGCGGCCTCGATGCCGGCGTCGTGGCCGCGGACCACCCGGACCGGGCCGGTGGCCTCGCGCAGCCGGTCGGCCAGCTCGCGCACGTCGGCGGCCGGGATGCCGTACAGCGCCTCCGACTCGGTGAGGGAGTGGCGGCGGCCGACCCACAGCTCGCCCTGGCCGGAGAGCCAGAACTCGCCGTTCTCGCGGTCCGAGCGCGGCAGGAGGTAGATCGTCTCCTGGTGGCCCTCGGTGGTGGGCTCCAGGACGAGGACGCCGTCCTCGGTCTGGTTGCCGGTGAGGTAGGCGTACTCGACCGAGGCGCGGAAGGAGTACTCCGTGTCGTTCGAGCGGGTCTTCAGGTTGCCCGCGGGGACGACGAGACGCTCGCCCGGGAAGCGCGCGGAGAGCGCGGCACGGCGCCGGGCGGTCTCGGCGGCCTGGGGGACCGGCTGCAGGTCCCGCAGCTCGGTGTCGGCCCACCCGGACTTCATGTTCTCGGCCAGCTCGTCGGAGACGCCCGGGTACAGGCCGTTCTTCCGCTGCTTGATGGGCTCCTCGGACTCGGCTTCCGGGCCCTCCGCGGTGGCGGCGGAATCGAAAACGGCCGGGTTGAGCTCGTCGGACACGTGATCCTCCTCGGTACGGCGTGTGATCTCCCCCGGGCCCGCGACGCTCACGCTTGTGGCCGAGCGGAGGGACCTCCATCATCGTACGGGCGTACGGAAAGCGGCCCAGGGCCGGAAGATCTGTTATGCCCGGCCATGCCAGAGGACGCGTGCGGCCTCAGTCGAAGCGGGCCGCGAGCAGGACCACGTCCTCCCCGCTGTCCGCCGTGTCCATGCCGTCCGGCAGAACCGTGCGCAGCACGTGGTCGGCGACGGCCCCGGGGTCACGGCGCAGCGTGCGCGGGACGCTCGCGGCGGCCGCGTGCAGCCGGGCGAACGCACGGTCCATGGGGTCGCCGGTACGGTGCAGCAGCCCGTCGGTGTAGAGCAGCAAGGTCTCCCCGGCCTCCGCCTGGATCTCCACGCTCGGCGCCTCCCAGCAGGCGAGCATGCCGAGCGGTGCGGAGACGGAGGTCTCGGCGAACTCGGTGCGCCGCTCGCCGATCAGCAGGGGCGGGCTGTGCCCGGCGCCGGCCAGGGTGATCTTGCGCAGGACCGGTTCGCAGTAGGCGAACAGGGCGGTGGCCGAGCGCGCGGGCTCGGTCAGCCGCAGCAGCAGCTCCAGGTCGGACAGGACGGCGACCGGGTCCTCGCCCTCCATCACGGCGTAGGCCCGCAGGGAGGCGCGCAGCCGGCCCATGGCGGCGACCGCGCTCGGCCCGGAGCCGGTGACCGAGCCGACGGAGAGGCCCAGCGCCGCGTCGGGCAGCGGCAGCGCGTCGTACCAGTCGCCGCCGCCGCGCGGGCCGGTGCGGTGCCGGGCGGCGAGCTGGACGCCGGCCACCCGCGGCAGCCGGGACGGGAGCAGCTCCTCGGTGATGGTCGTCATGGACGCGCGCGTGCGCTCCACTTCCACCAGCCGTGCGAGGTGCTCGGCGGCGTGGCGGACGTACAGGCCGACGAGGTGGCGGCGGTGTTCGTCCGGCTCGGCGGGCTCGTCGTACAGCCACACGGCGGCGCCGAGGCGGCCGGCGGACTCGGTGGACAGCGGGAGGGCGTAGCTGGCGGCGTAGCCGAGGCGGGCGGCCACCTCGCGGTGGCGGGGGTCGAGGCCGTCCTCGGCGAGCAGGTCGGCGTGCACGATCTCGGCGCCCGCGCCGGGGCCCTGGTCGAGGAGAGTGCCGTAGGGCAGCGACCCGGGCGGCACGGTCTCCATGTGGCCGAGGTCGGCGCGGCCGAGACCGAGGCCGATGGTGGTACGGGGGCCGAGTCCGTCGCCGGGTTCCAGGACGACCAGGCCGCGGCGGGCGCCGACGAGGGCGGATCCGGCGCGCAGCAGCTCCTCGAGAGCGGGCTCGAGTGCGTTCGTCCGGGACAGGCGTTCGGTGAGCTCGTGGAGGGTCGTGAGGTCCGAGACCCAGGCGGCCAGCCGGTCCTGGAGCAGGGTGCCGGGGGCGGGGGCACTCGTGACGGGAAGTGCGCTGTCCGGGGAGGGGGCGGCGCCCGGGGCGGGGGGCGTGGGCGCGACAGTGTGTGCGGGCGTGGGGACCGCCGGATCGATTCCAGCCACTTTCGGAGGGTGGGGGGCGTTCATGGCGTCCGGCCTTCAGACCGGTGCGTATTGCTCAAAAGCATCGCAAACCCCCATGTCATTCTGCGCCGCTAGCAGTGTCTCCACATGTACACGCACTCGTAAGGGGATGTCCAGCATTGTCCTGCAGGGATTCCTGGTGTCCATGGGTCTGATGTGGGTTTCTTTCGAAACCCTTGCCTTACTGCCAAGTTGGCTGAAAACTGCCTCGGGTAACGGTTCATTGCGGTCGACTGGGCCTGCTCCACGGAGCGTCACAGCGGTCGTGATGGGTACGTACTCGGAGAAGGCCAGGGGTGGTTGGGGGCCACCCGGAACCTGGCGACGGACCCGGGCGTCATAGCCACCGACGGCCGAGCCCCATCCTCCCGTGGCGGAGGCGAAGAGACATACGCGCGACGCGAAAACGCCAGACTTCGCCACCCCCGCGCCGCACCCGTGCTTTTGATAGACGCACTATGGACGCGGCCAACGCTCGACCCCCTGGGGTTCCCCTTGCCGTGCGCAGGGATGTGATGCGCCAACAGGTACGCACAGTGAAGTGATCGACACATGGTGTGATGTGGTCCACGGTGTTGCCAGCGGTGCAACGGAAAGGAACGAGCGCTCATGCGCGAGATCCTCGGAAGGCGACGCAGGCTCCTGTCCAGGCGGAAAGGCGGGAGGCTCGAGCTGATCAGCGCGGCCCTGACCTTCGCGACGGAATGGCAGTGGCCCGTACTCCCGGGCGTGGCCCCGGACCCGCAGGGCCGGGCCCGCTGCGCCTGCCCCGACCCCGAGTGCACGGTGCCCGGTGCGCATCCCTTCGAGCCCGGCCTGCTCGCCGCCACCACCGACGGCCGCATGGTGCGCTGGTGGTGGACCAACCGGCCGGGCGCGCCGATCGTCCTGGCCACCGGCGGCACGGCGCCCTGCGCGGTCAGCCTGCCGGCGCTCGCGGCGGCCCGCGCCCTCGACCTGCTCGACCGGCGCGGCATGCGCCTCGGCCCGGTGATCGCCTCGCCGACCCGCTGGGCGGTGCTCGTCAAGCCGTACTCCATGGAGCAGCTCGGCGAACTGCTCTACGCCAAGGACTTCGTGCCCGGCTCCCTGCGCTTCCACGGCGAGGGCGGCTATCTCGCCCTGCCGCCCTCCGAGACCGGCCAGGGTGCCGTCCGCTGGGAGCGTGCCCCGCTGCCCGGCTCGGCCTCGCCCTGGGTGCCGGACGTGGAGGCCGTGGTGGACGCCGTGGTCGACGCCCTCACTCGTACGGGTGTGAGCGCACCCGAGTTGTAGGGGTGTCGGGCGCGGCCGACGCCTGATGTCCGCCTTTGGTCGTTATCTTCCGCTACATGCTGCGTAATTCTGGGGGCCATGGCACTGAATCGCCGCACCGCGGCGGGCCGGACCCCCGAAGGCTCCGTCTCCTTGCCCTCGTGGGCGTCGTGGTGGCCGCGGTCGTGCTGCCGCTGGCCGTGGCGTCCGCGGGGCAGGTGGGCGACTCCGCGGGACGCTCGGCAACGGACGGCCGGGCCGCCGGACGCCCGTCGTCCTCGCCGACTCCGCCTGCCCCGGCCTCCGACGACGACGCGAAGATGCCCTCCGTCGGCCCCACACGCTCCCCGCTGCTGCTCGGGCTGGGCGTGGCCACCGCCGCGCGCTGCGGACCGGAGCTGTCCTCCCCCGACGGCGTCGAGGCGCAGACCTGTGTGCTGACGCAGGGTGAGGACACCTGGGCCCGTACCTACTACCGCAACGCCACCGGCGAGGCTGTGGACGCCGTGCTGAGTCTGATGGGGCCGGGCGGCCGGACGGTGCAGATGCACTGCCCCGCGGGCGCCGACGACGAGCCCGCAACCTGTGAGACGCCCCGCGAACGCACCCGGGGCGCGCTGGACGGCTATACGGCCGTCACCGAGTTCGCCGCCCGCGGGGCAACCGGACTGCTGCTGCGCTCGGGCAGCAACTCCGAGGAGACAAAGGGGAGTTGACGCTCCGCGACGTGCTGTACACCGTGCGCGGACATGGAAAGACCCGGTTGCTGGCGACGGGGGATGCACCAGCAACCGGGCTACTGGAACGGTAACAAGAGATCGGCGGTTCGCAAATTCGATCTCGGCTATTCGGACACCGATTTGCCTGTCACGACGGGGAGTTGTGACAGGAGTCACCTGTTTCGGTGCCCTCCTCACGGCTGACCGGTCGGTCAGCCGTGAGCCGTGTCCGGGCGGTGTCTCAGCTGAGCGTGACCTGCCGGTTGGTCAGCCCGCCGCGCGCCCGGCGCTCGTCGGCCGTGAGCGGCTCGGTGACGGCGAGGGTCGTGGCGAGCCGCTCGGCGAACTCGGCGGCCGGCTTCTCCACGTCCTCGGCCGTGACCCCGCTCGGCAGGTCCCAGACCGGAACGGTCAGGCCGTGAGCACGGAAGGAGCCCACCAGCCGGGTGCCCTCGCCGAGGCTGGAACGGCCCGCCGCGTGCAGCCGGGCGAGCGCGTCCAGAAGCAGTTCCTCCGGATGCGGCATGACCCAGCGCAGGTGGTTCTTCTCGGGGGTCTCGCACCAGTACGCGGCGTCCACGCCGGACAGCTTCACGGTCGGGATGGCGGCGGCGTTGGCCCGCTCCAGGGAGGCGGCCACGTCCGGGGTGGCGTTCTCCGCGTCCGGCACCCAGAACTCGAAGCCGCTGTGCACAACTGGCTCGAAGGCGCCTTCCGGGTCGAGCAGGTCCTGCAGCCGCGGACCCTCGGTGGGCGCGCGGCGGCCCTCCACCGGCGTACCGGGCGCGGCTTCCAGCGCGCGCTGGAGGGTGTCGGCGAGGTCGCGGCTGATGTCGCCGGAGGGCGTGTCGTTCTGCAGGCCGAGCAGGACCGCGCCGTCGTCGCGGCGCAGCGCGGGCCAGGCCATCGGCAGCACCGTGGCGAGCGTGACCGACGGGACGCCCTCGGGCAGGCCGTCCTTCAGGGGCAGTTCCACCGTGGCGGCCGGAACCAGCTCGCGCAGCGCCACCCAGTCGCACTCACCCGGCAGCCCCTCGAACGGACGGTGCACCAGCTCGGTCGCGGCATGCGCGGCGGCCCGGCCGTGGCACGCCTTGTAGCGCCGGCCGCTGCCGCAGGGGCAGGGCTCGCGGGCGCCGACAACCGGGATCTCTCCGTCCGTGATCTGCGGCTTGGCCTTTGTCTGGGGTCGCTTCTTGGCCATCGTGGGGTCTCCCGGTTACGGCTTGTCTCGTACGGGCGGGAGCCTAGCCGTTCGCGCCCCTGACGACGGGAACCTGTGGACAACGGACGCGTGGGCGAGGCCGAGGGGGTGAACCTGGGGACAACTCCCCTGTCCCGCGCGGCCCGAGCGGTGCGGGTCCGCACATGCCGCCGCGCGCTCAGTCCAGGTCTTCGAAGGCGTCCGCGAAGTCGAGTTCGGCCATGGCCTGAACTCCGGCGGTGGTGACGCGCGTAGCGAAACCGCCGCGGTGGCACCCGGCGTCCGGATCGTGCACGTCCTCGTTGACCACGACCCAGACCGTCACTTCGCCGTGGATGTCGTCCCGGACGCCCCAGTCGTCGGCGAGGGCCGTGATGATGTTCAGCCCGCGGCCGCCGTGCGCGGTGACCGACGGGGTGGCCGGAGCCGGGCGGGTCGGGCCGCCGCCGTCCGTCACCTCCACGGTGAGCCGCCCGCGCGGGTCCACCCGCCAAGCGGCGCGCACATCCCCGTCCCCGACCGGAGCGTCGCCCAGCGGCCGCCCGTGCTTGCAGGCGTTGCTCAACAATTCGGACAGGATCAGTACGGCGTCGTCGATGACCGTTTCCGATACGCCACCACTGCGCAACTGCGCACGCATCCGGTGTCGCGCCTTCCCCACGCCCGCAGGGCCATGGGGAACGGCCATGCTCGACGACGTGGGCACCTCCTGTGCCACCACCAACGCCACCCCCGAGACCTCCTTTGCCCCACGCCACGGTGTGGATGCCCCATTGGCCTGTACCGGAAACCGGCCAATCCTCTTCCGGTGACGCATTCGCAACGACCGCCTACGGAACGAATGCGCCGGAGCACTCCCGGTGACGGTCCTGTCGTCGGGTGGCTGGATTTCATTGGTGTGGCCGAGAAGGGAGAATGCTCGACCCCGGCGGCCGGGTCAAGGGATCTGCACGGGTGCTTACCCGGCTCTTGGGCTCCGCTTCCCCGGGCTCAGCGGCCCAGTCGGTCCAGTACCGCGCGCGGGCGGTTGGTGATGATGGCGTCGATGCCCAGGTCGACGCAGAGGTCGACGTCCTCGGGCTCGTTCACGGTCCAGACGTGGACCTGGTGGCCGGCCCGCTTCAGCCGCTCCACATACGCCGGGTGATTGCGCACGATGCGGATCGAGGGGCCCGCGATGCCCACCCCCGCCGGCAGCCGTCCGTCACGCAGCCGGGGCGAGACGAACTGCATCAGGTAGACCGTCGGCAGCGTCGGCGCGGCGGCACGCACGCGGTGCAGCGAGCGCGCCGAGAAACTCATGATCCGTACCGGCGACTCGGCGGGCGCGGCCGGGGCGTCCAGTCCGAAGCGCTTCAGCAGGACCAGCAGCCGCTCCTCCACCTGTCCGGCCCAGCGTGTGGGGTGCTTGGTCTCGATGGCCAGTTCCACCCGCCGTCCGGCGTCCGCGACCAGCTCCAGCAGCCGCTCGAGGGTGAGTACGGAGGTGTCCGCCGGGTCCTCCGGCCGGTGCACCCAGTCCGGCTCCTCGTCGCGTCCGCGCCAGGCCTCGCGCGTCTTCCGGGAGCCGAAGTCCAGGGCGGCGAGATCGGCCAGCTCCAGGGCGGAGACCGCCCCGCGGCCGTTGGAGGTGCGGTTCACCCGGCGGTCGTGGACGCACACCAGGTGGCCGTCCGCGGTCAGTCGTACGTCGCACTCCAGGGCGTCCGCCCCGTCCTCGATCGCTTTCTTGTACGCGGCCAGGGTGTGCTCGGGCGCGTCCTCGGACGCCCCCCGGTGGGCGACGACCTGGACGGGGTGCTGTGGTGCGTGGGTCACCGCGTCATGGTGCCACCGACACGGGGTGCACCGGGCGGCGCGGGTGCGTCCGTGCGGCGAACGGGGGCATCCACCCTGATCGTCTATGTGAGGTTTGCTGGAAAAGTCCTATATAAAGAATGGCCCTGGACCCACAGCCACCGCTTATGGTGCTCTGACGGCCCATGGGAAAAGCTGACTGCATACAACAGGAACACGGAACCATGCACAGCTGTATCGCGCCGGGCCCACGCTTCACGGGCGAAAAACGTGCACGCCGCGACAAGCGTGACGAGCATGAGCGAGTGTGACCGAGTGCGACCGAGGACAACTGCCGTGGATCGAGGAGAAGAGCTGTGAGCACCGAGAACGAGGGCAACGCGGTACCCCCGGCCCCGTCCGCACCTCCCGTGCCGGTGGCCTCTCCCACTGCTTCCCCGCAGGACTCAGCGCCTGACGGGAATGCGCCGACGGCGCCGCTTCCGCCCGTGCCGCAGGGCGCCCCCGGCGCACCGGAGCAGGGCATGGCACCCATGGCGCAAGCCCCTGCGGGCCCGCCCGAGGCGATGCACGCCTCCGGCCCCGCCCCTGACGCCCACCAGCCCTACGGCGGCCCGGCACCCGAGGGCTCCTGGCCGCCCCCGCCGCCGGCCACGCCCTCCTACGCGGACGGCTCCGATGGCGCGGGTGCCGGCTGGGGAGCGTCGTACCAGCAGCCCGCCCCCAAGCCCCGCAGCGGGCGCGGCGGGCTGGTCGCCGCGGTCCTGGTGGCCGCGCTGGTCGCCGGCGGCCTGGGTGGCGGCCTCGGCTACACCCTGGCCAAGGACAACGACAGCAGCGGCTCCACCACCGTCTCCGCCTCCGACAGCAGCGCCTCGCAGGTCAAGCGCGCCCCCGGCACGATCGCCGGTGTGGCCGCCAGGGCGCTGCCCAGCACGGTGACCATCGAGGCGGAGAGCACCAGCGGCGAGGGCGGCACGGGTACCGGATTCGTGTTCGACACCCAGGGCCACATCGTCACCAACAACCACGTGGTTGCCGAGGCCGTCGACGGCGGCAAGCTGACCGCGACCTTCCCCAGCGGCAAGAAGTACGACGCCGAGGTCGTCGGCCACGCCCAGGGGTACGACGTCGCCGTCATCAAGCTCAAGGACGCGCCCTCGGACCTCAAGCCCCTCGCCCTCGGCGACTCGGACAAGGTGGCCGTGGGCGACGAGACCATCGCCATCGGCGCCCCCTTCGGGCTGTCCAACACGGTCACCACCGGCATCATCAGCGCCAAGAACCGCCCGGTGGCCTCCAGCGACGGCAGCTCCTCCAGCAAGGCGTCCTACATGAGCGCCCTGCAGACCGACGCGTCCATCAACCCCGGCAACTCGGGCGGCCCGTTGCTCAACGCCTCCGGCGCGGTCATCGGCATCAACTCGGCGATCCAGTCCAGCAGCAGCGGCGGCTTCGGCTCCGGCCAGTCCGGTTCGATCGGCCTCGGCTTCGCGATCCCGATCAACCAGGCCAAGTACGTCGCCCAGCAGCTGATCAAGACCGGCAAGCCGGTGTACGCCAAGATCGGCGCGTCCGTCTCCCTGGAGGACTCCACGGACGGCGCGAAGATCACCGACCAGGGCGCGGCCGGCGCCGCCGCGGTCGAGTCGGACGGCCCGGCCGCCGACGCCGGCCTCAAGCCCGGGGACGTCATCATCAAGCTCGACGACAACGTGATCGACAGCGGTCCGACCCTGATCGGCGAGATCTGGACCCACAAGCCCGGTGACAAGGTCAAGGTCACCTACAAGCGGGGCGGCCAGGAACACACGGTGGACCTGACCCTCGGCTCCCGGAGCGGCGACAGCTGACCGCTCGGCGACACGGACAGGGGCGCCTCTCGGGGAGGGGCGCTCCTTCCATGTGTTCCTTGTGCTGCTCGCGGGAAGTGCCGGCGGGCCGGCACAAGATCCGGCGACGACCGCTCCCGACCGGACCACGGCCCACGACCCGCCGCGCTCCCGGTACGCTGTACCCGCTCCGGCCCGGGTGGGCGGAGCCGAGGTGGGTTGCCCGAGCGGCCTAAGGGAACGGTCTTGAAAAACGTGAGAGCGCGACGGCGTTCCCGTGGGTTCGGATTGCAGCGCCTCCACAGGTCATAGACGTGCTGGTCAGAAGGGGCACCCGTCTCTGAGGGGTACCCCTTCTGCGTTGTCTGTCTCACCTTGACGCAGCTCTGTCGCGTTGTCGATCAACGTGTGTGGACCAGGCGTGGACCACGGTCCATAGCGATCAACTATGGGCTTCAGGGCGCGGTGGTGTCTGCTGCTGCTACCTGAGCGAAGGTGCTGTAGTCGGTGGTCCTGGTGATCAGGACCAATTCCATGTCGCCAGCGGTGAATCGATCGGTGTAGTAGCGACCAGCGAGTGCGGTGGGGGTTCTACCTGCCAGGCTCAACCGGCACGCACCAGTGTGCCGAGGGCTGCGTTGCTGGTGAGCCACCTGTGGGATGTTCTCGTAAAGAAATCGCAGTTCAGAGATACCTGATCCGTCCGTCTTATCGACGGTCGCATTGCTAGAGCGGGAGCTGCTCTCAGCAGTGCGCAGCGTGGCGTGCAGGCTCCAGTAGGACTGCTCGACTGTGAGGTAGGCCCGTATGGGTCCCCGGTTGCCGCCGGCAGGGATATGGCTTTCGGTGCTTGGGGTCAGCGTCGTGCGCCAAGTGCCATCCAGGCGCGGGTGCCCGGTGAGTCTGTGAACACCGGGCCAACGCCAGGCCCACTTGTCGAAGACCAGAACCAGGTAGCCCAGGACTGTAGGCACGTAGGCAAAGGCGTACTTCAACTCTTGGTTAGGGCGTAGGCCCAGCAGATAGAGCAGGACGCCATAGATGGTGGAGGCGGCTGCTGCGCCCCAACGTATGGACCGAGCTGGTGAAGTCATCGACATTCATCCGTAGTTGAGGTAGTGCCATGCCGCATTGAGGAGTCTGCGGGCGTCGTCCGTCTTCCACTTCTGGCCGCTCTGGAAGAGCTTCTTGATCTCGTTAGGTTCGACCAACGCGTCAGGGTGTCCCCACCAGAAGCTGAACTGTTGGCGCAGGTGGCTCAGGGCTCGCTCGAAGGCCGTGTCGAGGGAACCATGCGTGAGCACCGAATCGGGGACGTTGTAGATCAGACACTCCATGAAGTAGGACGGGAGGTCTTCGATCTCGCCAAGCTGGACCAGGTCGTTCTCAATCGCCTTCAGCGCGCGGACAGCGAACTTGTAACGGTGATTGGTCCGCTTGTTCTTCTCTCTGCCGTTGATCAGCTGCTGGTGGGACCAGTTGACGATGTGCTTGCCGTCCTTCGTGAAGACGACCGTGCCCTGGGCTGCAGGATGGCCCCAGCCGGGCTGGCGAATGTACGTGAAGCACGGGACAACGTCTGTGCTGGGACGGCTGCCGGGAACATCTGGTACGTAGAAAGCGACGTTGTGTGTTGCGTCTACAGCACTGGAGACCCCCTTCAGCGCCACCCCAAGCTCCTGCCGGAATACCTCGGGTGTCCACGGACCCGCGTACCTGTTGGGAGACAGGGCCAGCTCCCAGTAGTTCATCCCGCTCGCTGAGGAGCCCTGGTAGGCGCGCTGGGTGAACTCCACTTTGATGTCGACGTCGCTGTCGCTACTCACGTTCGTGTTGTTTGCCCAGGAACCCTTGGCCTCGACGCTGAGACCGAGGCCAGCGAACGGAGGGTGTTGCTGCACCGCGCGGGTGACCATGCGGCGTGCGCGTTCAAGGCGCTGCTCCTCTGCCGCGCTCGGCGGGCTCTTCCAACGGGCCAATTTGGCGACTCGTTCGTCAGGTGAGAGTTGCATGGTCCCCTCCTCCAGTACTGGCAGTTGGACCTGGCGCACAGTCGCGGTCCTAGCCCGCGCGCAGGCTATGCCCCAGCACTGACAGTTGGGCGGGGATGGACATCAACACGTGGTGCCTCTCACGGAGAGGCTGCCCTTCTGCATCGGCTCGTCTCACCTTGATCCGCTCTGGCACAACTTGGATCAACTTCTACAGACCAGGCATGGACTACCTGTTGAGGCCGCTGCAGCGCTTGCTTGATTGGGCCGACTGCTCCTGATGGCAGGCGCTATGCGACCTTGCCGCCGATGAGCCCCACGATCGCCCCGAAGCCCATCATGTAGGTCGTGGAACACGCCTCCACAGCGGCTTTGACCTGCTCGGAGTTGTCGCCGAATGCTGCCAACAGCACATTCAAGATCAGCGCCAGGGTCGTCAGCACAGCCACGGTGGAGAAGATCAGCTTGAAACGGGGCGTCAGGTCAGAATTTTCCTCAAGCATTCGGGGACTCTCTTGATCGGGTTCATGCGATCGCGCCCGCTTGAGGCTGGGATTTTTGTTCTCCATGCCCTCGTATACTGCCCGCATGGGACATTGGTCCGAAGGTCTTGAGGATGAGGCTGCGCAGCTGATCGGAGGGAACCCGGACCGCCGTGTACTCAGAGAGTTACTTGTCCAGGCCGGCCGCGAGATCGACGCTCTGTCCGGCCGTAGTTTCCATCCGGTACGCCGGAAGACCTCCCTTTTCGAGCCCAACGGTTTGCCTTTCGTGGACATCCCTGACCTGCAGGCCGGCTCAATGGAGCCTGTGGCAGGGGTATGGGAGGTCCCTGACCCGACGAACGCTGAGATCAGCACCGTCCTGCAGGTCTCACCCCTCGCTGACCCTGTCCCGAGTGCCGCACCTACCGCGGATGCACTCTGGATCGCCGGCCAACTAGTCGCTCATGCATCGCAGGCGGGGCGCCTCTCGGGTGACTACGTCCTTCACTGGCTAGGCACGTCAACGAACCACGAGCAGCGGAAAGAGCTGTTTCGCCGTGTTATGGATCCTGCTCTTCGGTACTACGTTCCGATCCTCGGAGTCCCCGTCAACGGGTGGTGGATCCAAATTGCTCGCCGCCTCATTTGGGTGACCAGCGAGACTGAGGACGATGGCCGACTTGTCGAGCTGTTGTTGAACGAGGCAATGGCTGGCGGAGAGGTCCCGCCGCTCGCGGCTGTCGAAGCCATCCTGGTCGTAGTTCCAATAACGCGGCAGCCAGCCGAGTGGGCATTTACTGCGCGCCTCTGGACCGATCAGGTCCAGCGTCCCTCCAGCCGGCCGTGGAGTCGGATTGCCAAGGCTATCCATGGCCACGGTATACCGACCATCACCCTTGACCCCCTCTCGACCCCGTACGAGATCGCGTGCCAGGTAGTCCTGAAGGGCTATTGGCACAGCTACATCACGGGTGACGAACCGGCACTGGCGAACGCTGTTGCTATGGCGTACCCGCTGCAGGTTGACCGTATCCAGCGTCAGACCCATGCCCCGGACAGGATTTCCGCTGCAGCGACGCTGCTCGAACAGCTGATCCGCCCCGGCTTCGACCCGGCCCGGGGCGCAGAAGCGACTCGGCGGTACGTGCGCCGCAAGGCGAGTATCGCGGTAATGCAGTACCGAAAGAATGTGGCACCAGATCGGTACCCGTGGACCCAAGTTGGCATCAGTGAGCGCCGCTACTACAAACTCCTGCCGATGTTCGCCCAGAAGGTCAACGGTCGTTACGACTACGACTACAACGACGTGGTGGCACGTATGAAGGTCTATCTGGACGAAGGAGACAGGAAACAAACCATACGAGCAGCTGCCCTCGAAGTCCTCCGAGAACACGGCTTCGGCGAAGAAGCCGCACGCAAATGGCTACAACGGCATCCGCCCGAGGAGGCTGTAGATGCGTGGCCGCGCGGCCGACGCCCGTAGCCCTGCTCATGAGCCCGCAGACCCTGGAGATCAGCTACTCAGATTCGTCCAGTGCGCGCTCGATCTGCTCATTCGCCCGCTGCTGGTTGCGGTGGATCGCCTTGGCATAGAAGCGGAACAGAACTGCGATGCTGTGGCCAGCCCGCCGCGCGACCTCAGCCGGGGAGACTCCGGACTCAAGCCAGAGTGAGACGCCCGCGTGACGCAGGGAGTACGGCACGTCAGCCAGGGGGGAGGCCGCTTCAGATTCGGTCAGCACCGCGAGTCGAGCCGCCTTCCAAGCCTCCCCGTACTCCTTGGACAGCAGGCCGCCACCCTGGGCCGCGCGGAACAGCCGGCCGTCTTCAGCGGTACCGGACTCCTTGATGTGCTCGCGGACCAGGCGCACGAGGACGGGGGGAATCGGCACACGCCGGGTCGCCTTGCGGGCCCGCTTCTTCAGGCCGCGTGTATCGAACGACTCGCCCGTGTCGGTCCACCCGGAGCCGACGCGGGGCGTGCTCGTGGACAGCAGCACTTCTCCCCAGCCCTCTTCGGGCAAGGTGAAATTTTCTTCCCGGAGATTGGCCGCCTCCCCAGGACGGTTGGCCGCGTAGTAGAGGCAGCCGAAGAACGCCATCAGGTGGCATCCGCGTGCCCCCTGCTCGCCTACGGCGTCGATCAGTGCCTTCGCCAGCCTGGGGCCGGGGACGAACCGAAAGTCGATCTCGTCGTCAGTTTCGGGCGGGGTCCAGTCGACCTTGTCGAGCGGCAGGGTCGCCAGCAACTCCCGTTCCACCGCGTACCGAAGGCAGTTGCTGAAGACCGTTCGCTTGCGATTCACCGTGTTCTCGGCAGCGGCCGTGCCGTCTTGCTTCAGCTTCAGAGCGTCGAGCGCCGTACGCACCACCGAGGGCGTATTGAGCGCGGTGATGTCGACGGACTTCCGGCTGATCCAATCCAGCGCTGACACGATTTCGGCGGGCGGCTCCCCGACGTCGATACGGGGCTTCAGCGTCCCGTCGTCGCCGAGGACGAAGCGGTAGACCCACGAGTAGAGGGCGATGCGGAGGACCTTCGGAGCCGGAGCCCCACGGTTGTCCTTGACCAGCTTCGGCGTGATGGTGGCCAGCGTGTCAGCGATGCTTGCGCGGTGCTTGGCCGAGGCACCGGGCCACTTCATCTCCGCATAGGCGCGTGTGTGTGCGTACCACGTGGTGGAGTTGAGCGCCTGCACCTCTGAGACGGGCAGGCCGGTTTCCGTGTCGAACTGCTCGCGGTTGCGCAGGGCGGCCAGCAGCTCCGAGCGACGACCGTCGGCCTGAGCCTTGATCTTGTAGCTCTTGGAGAAGGGGCGGGGGCCGACCCGCCAGCGGAGCTGATAGGCCGCCACACGGTTGGACCGCTTGCGGATGCCCCAGATCTGCACGTCGTAGGTCAGCACGCTTCCTGCACCTCGCAGGAGTCGAACCAGGCATCGAGGTCGGCCCGGCGTATGCGGATCTGACCGTTGGGGAGCTTCAGGTGCCTGGGAGCCTGGCCCCGAGCGCGCATGCGGTAGAAAGCGGCGCGGGACACCCCGATCTCGGCAAGCGCCTCCCCCAGCTTCAGCGTCTGCCTGTTGAGCTTGGTCGCAGTGGTCACAGCCAGGGTTCTCCTTCGGACTTGATGCGTTCGGCGTGGGCGATGTCGCTGCGGACCTGGGCGGCTAGGAGTTCTTCGCCGGGGCGGTAGCCGCTGGCGAGGTAGGTCCAGGAGGAGGCGGTGAACAGGGTGGTGGTCTCGTCGGGGGTCGGGAGGCCGGCGCGGGCGCGGGCGGCTTCGGCCTGGGCGAGGCGCCAGGCGCGGCGTACGTCGCGGAGTGCGCCGAGGGTGGTGGAGTAGGCGCGGGATTTCGTGGAGAAGTGGCCGCGGAAGCCGAGCATGTGGGCCCACTTCCAGAGCTTGAGTTCGGCGAACTCCGGCAGGTGGCCGAGGGCCCAGGCGGTGCGGATCATCTGGCGTACGTGTTGCTGGATAGGCAGGGCTTTGATGGGTTCGGCCTGTCCGGTGCCGTGGCAGTTGGTGCAGCCGACGGCGAGGGGGGCGGTGCCGCGTACGTAGCCGCGTCCCTGGCAGGGGCGGCAAATGAGTGTGCGGTCCACGGTGCCCGCGCCTTCGGCGTTCTTGGTGGCGTACTTGGCGATGTATCCGGCGACCTTGGTGTCTGTGTACTCGGCAACCCTGGCGTCGGTGAGTTCGCCGTCGCCCAGGGCGGTGATGGGGTCGACCTTGTACTGGCCGCCCCAGGCGATGACGCGTTCGCCGATGAAGTCCGACTCGATGGTGAGCCGGGCGCGCTTGACCGCGAGGCCGACAGCGATGTGGAGGGCATCGAAGGTGGCCCAGGCCGGGGGCGCGGTGGTGTGGCCGTCGGGGCCGTCGAAGCGGATCACAGCGTGGAAGTGGACCAGGCCACGCTTTTGGTACTCGGCGACCTTGGCGAAGGAGACGCGCAGCGCGGCGTTCAGCGCCTTCTGCGTCATGCCGAGGTGTTCGGCCAGGGCGCGGCGCAGGTAGGTGGTGAAGCGTGCCCAGAGCTGCCCGGCGTGGGCGTTCCAGAGCACGGCGCCGGTGTAGTCGTAGGTGGCCGGGTTCAGCGGGGTCCCGAGTTCCGACGCGTCTTCGGCGTGAGTGTCGCCGCAGGCGCAGGGGCGGGACTTGCCCGCACTGGTGGTGGGGCGGTTGTGGACGGGGCCGAAGGAGGGGGCGGTGAGGGTGACGAAGGCGCGGGGGTGGTCGCGGACGGTTTCGGCGACGTTCTTGCCGCCGGACAGTCCGGCCTTGATCAGGTGGTAGGTGTCGGCGGCGTAGACGCGGGAGCAGGAGGGACAGCGGGAGGCACGGCGGTTGCCACAGGTGGTCAGCAGCCGTCCGGACGGTTCGTCCTCGGAGCGGTAGGAGCGGACCACTTCCTTGGTGGCCGGGTCGGCTGTGATGGTGAAGCCGTGGAGGTTAACGGGGCTGGTGCAGCCGCGCAGGTCGTAGACCTGCTGCTGTACGCGGTCGAAGTCGTGGGTGTTGGCCAGTTCGATCAGGTCCCGCAGGCCGGGGCTGACGACGTGCCGTAGGTCGAGGGGGCGGCGCATGGGTGGCGGGGTCTCCTTCCGGGCGCGAGGGTGGGACCTGCGGGCAGCAGCGATCAGGTGCGCTCGGGCTGCTGCCCGCAGGCATGACGGGTCGACCCAGGGCTGGGCGAGAGTGGGAGATGCCGGGGAGGCCGGCTGAGGGTGGGGCCCTACAGGGCGGAGTGGAGGGCGGTGGCCATGGGCAGGCCGATGCCGAGCCGCCTCTTGAGCTGGGCCGCTGTGATGGGTTCGCCGTGTTCGTCGCGGTGGGAAGCGGCGATGCAGCGTGCTTCGGTCAGCAGCGGCTCAGGCACCTTGACCGCAGGCGCAGGCGCAGGCGCAGGCGCAGGGGCGACGGGGGCCGGGGTAGCGGGTGGAGCAACCGGAGTCGGCTCCTGTGTGACGAGCGGCGCAGGCGTCGGGACGGGTTCCGGCTCGTTGGAGACCAGGGCGGGCTCGTCGGCCGCTTCCGGGTCGGTCGCGGGGGCCGGGTCGGCTGCTGTGGTGGCGACGGCGTGGAAGGAGCGCAGGAGCTGGGGGCCGACCGCTCCCCAGCCGAGGAGCAGCACCGGGGCTACGGCGTCGACAGCGGCGCGGCCGTAGTGCCGGGCGACGATCGGCTCGGCGATGTTGAGGGCCAGGGTCAGCAGCCCGGACACGTGCATGAGGCGAGTGGCCGCCTTCATCTGCTCGGGCGGGACGCCCCGCAGGGAGAGGTAGCGCAGGGCGACCAGGAGCCCGACCACGGACAGGTCAACCATGGGGGCGATCAGGGGCGCGATGGGGGCAGGGACGCCCAGGCGCAGGGCCAGGGCCCAGACGTTTCCGAAGGAGAAGACGAATGCCAGAGCGGCGATGATGCCCATGACCACGGTCACGGTGCGCTGGGTGATCCTGGCTTCAGACATTGGGTGTTCACCTCCTTTCGTGGCTGCGTGGGACTCGTTGTCAGGGCCCGTCAGAGCTTGAGCCTGGCTATCTCGGCTGCGTTGGGGCCGAGGAACCTTTCGAGGAGTTGGCGTTCCCTGCCGTTCGCAGTGCGGTAGGCCGTGACGCCGATCGCTGCGGCATCCAGCAAGCGCCCGTCAGCGGTGGCCCGCCTCATGGCCCGTACGGCTTTGCGGATACTGGGGCGCATCTGTCCTCCCTGTGTGTCAGGCCGCCAGCGGCGTGGAGCCGTCGTCGTCCGGGTCGTCCTTGGTGAGGTCCACGACCGTCTGTCCGGTCAGGTCCTCCAGGAGCCGGGCCGGGTGGTGCATCAGGTGGGCGGTGGCTTCGGCGACGCGGGCGGCGTCCTCGTCGGCGACGTAGGGGGTGCGGATGCGGATGAAGCCGGGGCGGCCGTGCTGGGACATGACCGCGACACCGACGTACGCGGGGTCCTGGAGATGGACCGGGCTTGCGTCGGGCCATTCGCGGATGTCGTCACCGAGCGCGGCCACGGCGGCGTCAGCGGTCTTCTGCGCGAAGGACAGGCCGACCGGGCAGACATCGCGGATGAAGGTGGGGATGGCGTCCCCGGTGGTCTTCTGCGTGGTGAGCAGGGTCAGGAAACCGACAGAACGGCCCTTCTTCACCAGGTCCTCCGTGAGCCGGGCGTTCTCCGCAGCGAACGCCGCCAGCCGCTTCGTGGCCGGGTCGGAGCCCTTGTGGTCGCGGAAGTAGGTATGGGCCTCGTCGATGACGATGACGATCAGGGGCCAGTGGGCCGACGGGCCGACGTGCCACATGTTCTTCTTGCCCAGCACCTTGCGGATGCTCGCGGAGCGGGCACGGCGCAACTCCACCAGCTCCCTGAGGAGCTTGTTCGCTTCCTCCAGGTCATCCCCGCAGAACGCGAACGCCCGCTGTACCAGGTCGGCGTAGTCGCCCTCGTAGGCGTGGGATACCTTCCCGTCGAAGAAGACGAACTGCACGGTCGGCGAGGGCGCCCAGTCACACACCAGCCGGTTCACACACGAGGTCTTCCCGAAGCCCGGCAGGCCGCCGACGGCCACTCCGGGCACTTCCTTGAGGGGCACGAAGACGGGCATGCCGAACTCGTCCACCCCCAGGTCCCACTTCGCGTACTCCTCAGGCGGGCGGCCGGTGGGCACGTGAACGGTCGGCGTGATCAGCGGGTCCACGCGCACCCCGCGCAGCATCACCTGTCCCGGCTTGTCCCCCGGCAGCGCGGACACGCGGGTCATACGCCAGGCATCCGCCAGGTAGGGGGCCGCCTTCTGGAACTCCGCCAGGCCGACGCCCGGCAGACAGGTCGCCCGTGCGATCACCCCGAACGCGTCATGCGTGACCTTCAGCGCGGGGACCTGGACGCGGGGCTTGACGGGCTTGCCGTCCGTGTTCGCCAGCGAGGCCAGCGGGGTCGGCATCCTGTCCGTGGCGCACAGCTTCAGCATCTGCGCGAGCCGCTTCCAGGTCCGCCGAACCCGCACGGCCTGCCGGATGGACTGCCGGGTCATGGAATCGGCCCGCACGTAGCGCACCACCCACCACACCGACCAGCCGACCAGCACGACCAGCGCCACGCCGACGACCAAGGGGCCGTAGCCGAAGGCCCCTCCCGTCGGGTCGTTGTCCTTCATGTCTTGCTCTCCTGCGAGTTGTAGAGGAAGGCCGCAAGGGCCGTTTCAAGGGCCACCCGATCCGGGGCGGTAAGGCGGGGGAAGCCGTAGCCGACAAGCACGGCCGCCACCGAGTTGATGAGGGAATCGGTGATCCGGGCATCCGGCCCGGCGCGAGGCAGCGGGTAACTGCGCTCGACGCCGGACCGGAACGCAGTACCGCTCACGCCGCGTCAGCGACCGGGGCCGGGGCGACCAGGTCGAGACGGTCAGCGCGGTAGGCGATGCCGTCCGAGAGCGAGCCGTTGAAGATCCGGGCCCACGGAGTGGCGAACAGCTCCATCGGCATCACCGGCACACCCGGCTTGAGGCCGTTGGGGAGGCCGGTCTCCGGAACCGTGATCTTCAGCGCCTCCGCACGGTCCTCCTCCATGAAGAAGAGGGTGACCGTGAACAGCTTCGCGCCGGTCTCGCGGTCCACGGCGAATTGGGTCTTCTCTGCGTCCGCGTACTTCGGCACCGCCATGTTGCCGACCATGAACGACGCAGACGGAAGCAGGCCAACACGGATACGAGCCATGGGTGTTACGTCCTTT
This sequence comes from Streptomyces sp. NPDC101151, assembly GCF_044768335.1. Lineage (NCBI taxonomy): Bacteria > Bacillati > Actinomycetota > Actinomycetes > Kitasatosporales > Streptomycetaceae > Streptomyces > Streptomyces sp. NPDC101151. The sequence continues at coordinate 319,174 of NZ_JBIWPP010000005.1, forward strand.
CGGTAGGTGCTCCGCCGGGTGGCGAAGCGAGATCAACAGTGCACTATCCGCCATGAGTCCGTCAAGCGCCTAGCGCACATCGCACCTATGGTGGGGTAAGCCCATACGGGAATCAGGGGGTGCAACAGGGTCTTACTGCGGTAGACGGGCCAGGCCCGCTACCCTCGGGTTATGAAGCTGCCCAAGGACTCCGACACCCCGCCGTACCGTCTGGTCGCCGAAGAGCTGCGGCGGCAGATCCGGTCCGGCCGGCTCAAGCCGGGCGAGCGGGTGCCTTCGTCTCGCGACCTAGAGGCGACCTACGAGATCGCGAACATGACCGCGCGTTCCGCCCTGCGCATGTTGCGCGACGAAGGGCTGATCAACACAATGCCGGGTCGGGGCAACTTCGTCGCTGACCCTCTACCAGAGGCCGACCCGAAGGTCGGCGCTCCCGAGGCGGCAAGCGGCGGGCAGATGCCCACGAAGGAATACGTCGAGCTGTCCGAACGACTGGATGCGATAAATGCCAGGCTGGACACTCTGTTCCAGGTCTTCGGGCAGCTCGGTGGCGTCACTGAGGCGAAGAGGGCGCCGAAGAAGTAGCGCGGACGTTTTCGAGGACCCGACGCGCCAGATCTTCCAACCGCGCCACCTTGTCTTCAACTTCCTTGAGCTTCGCGGCTATCAGTGCTGCCTCGTGCTCGTTCATTTCCACCCGTTCGTTGTTGTGCCGTTCCTGCGCGTCGAGTTCAGCCAACCGCCGGGGGCTTGCCCGAAGGCTTGCCCAGCGGTCATCCACCACTGGATCAGGGCTTGCCCGTGCCGCTCGGCAAGCCGTCATCCCGGCTGTTGAGCCAGGTCTACCGGCCGAACCGGACAGGTGCGAGGGGCGTAGCTCCGCGCTCCCATCAGGCGGGCAAATACCTTCTTTCCCGTCCCGCCGTACGGGCCCGTGCCTTTTCTGCTCGCTCATGTCGCTTGTCCTTCCAGTCATCCGGGCAGTGCATCAATGGTCTGGAGAAACGCCGGGTTGGGTAACCGGCGATCGTCGGCTATGTTCCGCCGCCCCGTTTTGAGGGACGCCCATAGAGGTCGGATTTTCGGGTCGCGTGTGACCCCGAACAGATGTGACGCCGATCACTTCCCTCGCTCCGTCCGTACCTAGGTCTGCCGGGCTCTCCGGTGTGCGCAGCAGCAGATCATCGAAAGCGGACACCTCCACCGCGACGGGCGATCCCCTGCACTTGCTACAGGTCCGAAAATCCGCTCTGGTGTGACACCGCCTTGCGTGACCTGCCTCACAGCTCACCGGAGGCCCGCGCTGCCAGCCCATCACCCGCTACCAACCACGCCACTGACCACGGAGGGGCGACCAAGGTCGCGAACACATAACAGCCGCGCGCTATCACCAAGCGCCAGCACACCCAACCGACCAGACCACCTACCACCAGAGGCTCTCCATGGTCATGAGCGCATAACGAAGACTGCGGTAAGCCACCGGCTTTTCCACAGGCCCCAACCATGGACCGACCAACCTGTGGATAGATTCCGCCGACCGCCAGGACAAATGGTCAGCAATACGACCATGGGTGTTCATAACAGTTGGGGAGCTGCGGAACGGATGGGAAGGCAGAGACACCGCATGGCGGCATGAGCGGCCGGGGCCCACCGCAGCGGAGCTGTTCAGAGTTTCTTTACTGGATCAAGGCGGCCCGCCTACGGCGGACCGCGCGCGCGGGCGGCCACGGGCCGCCGCCGCTCCTTGTCTCCGCCACCGCTCCGGCGGCCCCTGCCGCTCAGCGCGCAGCATCGCCATGGCGGAGAGCCAGACCAGTAAGCAACCCGACCACTCCGAGCAACAGGACCAGGCCGACGCCGACCTGGTGTGAGCGCGCCGCCCAACCTGCCATCGTTCCAAGCAGGGTCGGCCACAGAGCCTCAGACAGAGCCCGTCCGTGAGGCAGCTGCGTCGACAACGCCCACGCTGGAACGAGGCCGAGGCCCGTGACGTATCGAAGAAGCGTGGCTGAGGCCGGCGGGTGGTTGCTGGAGCCACACGTGGCGGGTGCTCGTTCGGCGCACCCGCCGTCGTGGCTGACTTTCGGTGGCTCAGGTCAGGACTCCTCTCCAATTCGGCAACAAGGAGCCAGGGTTGCAGCAGCACCCGAATCCGAGCACGCCAACCACCCCGGTACCATCGGCACCGGGGTCCTGATCAGGGCTTCCGCGACCGGACCACCCGGAATGCTGTCCAGGCTGAGGGTGGTCCGGTCTTTGCGCGGTCGGTCTTCGCTGCGCGTCGCGTCGCCGGAGAACACCGGCGCTTCGGGTTCAGCTCATGGCCCTACCGATCTCGTAGATCGTTGGCCTGTCTTCGGGAGCAGGGCAGAGCATGGCGTCGATCAGCTCGCCGAGCTCGCCGTTCACCTTCGCGGTCCGACGCTTGCCGTTCGCGACGGCTCGTCTCTGCTCGGGGCGCGGTGCGTCGTCCGGGTACTCGACGATTCGCCATCCCGTGGCGGAGATGAGCAGTGAGGCGCCGAGCGCGTAGATGTCGGCTTCCGGCGTAGGCTCCGCCTCTCCGGTGGCGAGCACGCTGCGCGCGATCTCTGGTGCCTCGTAGTGGACGAGGCAGCCGCGGAACGGGAAGTCGTACCCCTCAGGCACGTGCCCGCCGCGCGCCAAGGCCAGGTCGATGAGGTGCGTGCGTTCCGGGCCGATGATGAAGTGCGCGGGCTGCACGTCGCCGTGGGCCCAGCCCTTGGAATGCAGTTCGGCCAGCGCTTCCACGCAGCCCAGGGCCACGCTGGTGTGCGGTTCGATGCGCGAGCCCGGCTCACGGCAGGGCGCCCACAGCTGGTAGAGATCCGGTCCCTCGCGCCACGGCTGGAAGTTCCAGGTGCCCAGCTCCCATTCGCCGTACGCGAAGTCATGGAAGCCCAGGCGGTGCAGCACGGCGCCTTCCCGTGCCGGTGCTAGCGCCGTCCACGGCTGGGCGGGCCAGTCGGCCGTAGCCTCAATCGGATAGCCGACCTTCACGGCGCACTGACCCCGATGGCTCTCGACCTCCCAGACCATCGAGCCCCGGCGATTGACGACCAGGCGCTGAGCTGTGGGCATGAGCGCGTCGAGCACGACGATCGGCAGTTCAGGGGGTGTCCCGGACAACGTCAGTTCTCCTTCCGGGCAACGCGGCCGACCACGCGTCGAGGCCGGCCGCGCGCTGGTGTCGTGTAGCTACGCCTGACCGTACGGGCGGCCGCAGTCCGAGTCGCACTGCGCGAGGTTAGTGCCGTCCACGGTCCAGAGGCCGTCGAAGACCATGAACCCGGCCGCCTTCATCGCGTGTGCCGAGGCGGCAACCTTCTCCGGGTCACGGGCCCCTCCGCCCGGCATCGGGTTGTGGTGCAGGAAGCGGCCCGCGTACCGCTCGCACAGTGCGGCGTACTCCTTCGTGTGCAGGATGAGCGCGTGCAGACCGAGGTCCACGTCGTCCGACGGGACCATGGGGACGGTGGCGGTTGCTGCGGTAACCACGAAGGCCACCGCCTGGTCCGCGATCCGCTCGGCCCGCTCGCGCGTCTGCCCGCTGTGGACGACCACGAAGTGCGTGAGGCTGTCGAACAGGTCCTCACCAGCCACCGCGCGACCGGTCTTCTGATCGTTGGCCGTTGCCGTCATGCGAATACTCCTTGAGTGTCGCTGTGCTCTGGCACTTACGCCCGCATCGATCGCCCAGGCACGGCCCGGGACAACCGGGGGATGGAAGGCCGGCCCCGAACGGGGAAGGGGGGAGCCAATGAAGGTGGCACCCCGTTCGGGGCGGCCGGTCTACTGGCTGATACCGAGGGCCATGCCGATCACCAGGCCGCACGAGCTGCTGATCACGATGATGAACAGGACCCCCGCGTACCGGCCGATGGCGCGCATCACAGGCCGTCCCGGCCGTTGCCGTTCTTGATGGCCAGGCGGGCGGTCAGTTCCTCCCGCGCAGTCGGCGCCACCACGTTGCCCGGCTTGGCGTCCCACTCGACGCCGCCACCGATGGGCCTTATCTGCACCCGGGCGCCGACCTCACCCATGACGACGCCGATACGTCCACTGGCTGTGTCCTTCGCCAGTTCGCCGATGCCTGGTCTGGTCTGCTGGTTGCTCGCCATGGGCATGAGCATCCTGCCGCCCAACAGGACGTCGGAACCTCCGACAAACCCCACTTCGGGACGTCCCGCGTCAGGTAGAACGTCCCTAGTGCCGTCCCCGGATGTTAGGAGAGATTGGGATGCCGAACGAGAGATTACGTGCCGCCATGGTGGCCGGCGGCTGGACGTACTCCGCCCTCGCGGACAAGGTCGAAGTTGATCCCAAGTCCGTAGAACGCTGGGTCAATCTGGGGCGTACGCCGCGCCGGGCCACGGCCATGTTGGCAGCGGAAACGCTAGGAGAAGACGTGCACGCTCTATGGCCAGCGCTCCGGCAGGCACGCCCCGCCCGCGCCGTCAGTCCGGAACTTGTGGCTCTCTACGACCAGCGGGCGGACATCCCCGTGTCCACGTTCGTAGACATGCTGACCCAGGCCCGCGAGCAGATCGACGTGCTGGTGTACGCCGCCGTCTTCTTGCACGAGGCGTACCCAAGACTCAACGAGCTCTTGAAGGAGCGAGCGGCCGAGGGCTGCGCAGTCCGTATTGCACTCGGCGACGCGGACAGCTCAAACGTCCAGCAGCGCGGCGAGGAAGAGAAGTTCGGCCACGGGATCCAGTCCCGTTGCCGCCTCGCGCTGATGCACTATCGCCCCCTTGTCGGGGTCCCTGGCATCGAGGTGCGGACCCATGGCACCACGCTTTACAACTCGATTTACCGGGCCGATGATCAGGCACTGGTCAACGCTCATGTCTGGGGAGTGAACGCCTACGGTGCCCCTGTCTGGCACCTGCGTCGAAGTGGGGAAGGCGGCATGTTCGACACGTACGCTGACAGCTTCGCTGCGGTGTGGGCGACCGCGACGCCAGTCCGAAAAGGGTGAGCATGGCACGGACCGAGTACTACGACGACCCGGCGGCACCTGAGCCGAACAGCTTGGTGGTCGCCGCGTCCGCCGTGGTTACCGACGACGAAGGGCGCATGCTCCTTCAGCGCCGACGGGACAACGATCTTTGGGCGCTCCCTGGTGGCGGCATGGACATGACCGACTCACTCCCGGGAACGGCCGTCCGCGAGGTGAAGGAAGAAACGGGTCTGGACGTGGAGATCACCGGGCTCGTGGGCACGTACACCGACCCTCGCCACATCATTGCCTACTCGGATGGTGAGGTGCGCAGACAGTTCAACATCTGCTTCACCGCCCGTGTCGTCGGCGGTCGACTCGCAATCTCGGACGAGTCCACGGAGCTGCGGTTCGTCAAGCCGGAGGAGGTCGATCAGCTGCCGATGCACCACACGCAGCGCCTCCGGATCCGTCACTTCCTGGACGACCGTGAGCGGCCCTATCTCGGCTGACCTCATGGCGCCTGTGGCGGGTACTTCGCCAGCGACGATGGCACGCAGGGCCCGTTGAACACACCATCAGCCCGGAGGCCGAGCGCTCGCACACCTGCTGCCCGACCCTGCCTCCGTGACCACGGACCGTCGTCACGGCAGAAGAGCACCCCGGGCGCTTGGCTGGGTGGGATTCTTCATTACTTACCCGAAGTGCCGGGCTCCGTGCTGAGGTTGACAGCTACCATCAGTTGTCTGCACGCAAACGGGGAGGGGACACCGTGGACCCGGCACTCATCACGTTGGCCAGCGCAGGCGGCACAGCCGTTGTATCGGCTATGGCAACGGACGGGTGGGACACCCTTCGATCGGGCGTTGTCGCTCTGTGGCAACGATTCCGCCCTGGCTCCACTACTGAGCTGGAGAGAGAGCTTGAGACCTCTCGTTCGGCATTGCTTGCTACTCCGGACACTGACATTGACCAGGCCCGGCAAGCGCTTCAGTCGGCGTGGCAGGGGCGCATCCTGACGCTGTTCTTGGAGGACCGGGCTGCCGCGGCTGAGTTTGAGGCGCTGCTATCTAAGCTCACGGAGTCCGGACAGTTGAAGGCCAACATCACCTTCAATGCTGAGGCACGTGATCAAGGCCGCGTGTACCAGGCAAACGGCAACCAGTTCATCAGCGAGCGATGACCCCAGATCACCGCGGAAATAAGGGTGACTCGCAGTGGTACATGCATGCGAGCGCTGAGGCTGAGGGGCGCATCTATCAAGCGGGCCGCGACCAGCACATTACGGAATATCACTTTCACCGGCGGGATACCCTTCCGGCCGATCTCGAGTCCGCGATCACGCTGGAAGACACCACTTTTGAAGAGAGGTACCTCTCCTATGTGGCAAACAAGCATTCCCATCTGACTATTTACGGCATCGACCTGACTGAGGCTCCGGGCCAGTGGCCGATCGACACTGCTTACCTGACCCTTCAAGCAGGATCGACGGAGTTCACAACTACAGTCCGGCACGATCTGGTTGCTCCCTCTAAATATGTGACAGTTTCGAACGTCAATCTCCCTTCCGATCAAGTGCTCGCGGAAAAACCTCGGGTGATGCTGTACGGAGTAGCGGGGTCAGGTAAGACCACGTTGATCCAATGGCTGGCTGTCACCGCGGCTACTCAGAAATTGGACAGTTCACTCGAGTATCTGAGGGGGCGAGTCCCATTTGTGCTCCCCTTGCGTAGCATCAGCCGCGCAGGGAAGGAGTTACCACTGCCTAGTGACTTCCTCGCTTCGGTCGGGTGCCCTTTATCGGGGATGCAACCCACCGGATGGACGGAAAGAGTTCTGTCTGCCGGGCGAGCGCTGGTCATGGTTGATGGTGTCGACGAAATTCCGGAAGCGGAACGCAAGGAGATGCGCACCTGGATAGGTGATTTGCTTGCCAGCTTTCCGGGCAACCTGTGGTTAACGACTTCGCGCCCTTCAGCTGTTCCGGAAGAGTGGCTCGAAGGTGACGGTTTCGCTGAGCTGATGCTAGCCCCTATGGGATACAGTGACGTTGCCTCATTCATACAGCGATGGCACGCAGCGGCAGGTGCGCCAGACTCGTTCAGAGATTCACTCCTTTCCGCCGTGAGGGCTAAGCAAGACTTGAGTCGCCTTGCGACTAATCCGCTGATGTGCGGGCTCATATGTGCGCTTCATCGAGACCGACATGCCTTCCTTCCCGAAGGTCGGAAAGAACTATACGAAGCCGCGCTCTCCATGCTTTATCGACGCGACCGTGAGCGAAATATGGGCGAGCCTGACGGCATTCATCTCAGAGAAGAGCCGCGCATTCAGCTGCTTCAAAAGATTGCCCATTGGCTCATTCGTAACAACCGAGCAGAAATGGATCGCAGGCTAGCTGAGAGGATCATTGCAGACGCGCTTCCCTCGGTCGCGTCTGCTGCCTCTCAGGGCGATGCTCAGCAGATTTTTCGGCACCTACTTCTGCGTAGTGGGCTACTCCGCGAGCCAAGCTCGGGGCGCATCGACTTCGTCCATCGAACGTTCCAAGACTATTTGGGAGCAAAAAGGGCCGTTGAGCAGTGGGATATTGGGCTTCTGGTCTCCAACGCTGGTTTCAGTCAGTGGGAGGACGTGATTCGCATGGCGGTGGCACACGCCCGTCCGCATGAGCGGGCTGAACTTATCCGTCATGTAATTGCCGATGGTGATGCTAGTTCCTCTCGCGCCACCCGGGCTCGACTTCATCTTCTGGCGATGGCGTGTCTGGAGCACGCAACCGAATTGGACCCCCAGGTGCGCAATGCCGTAGAGGATCGAGCCACGGCCCTGTTCCCACCTCGAAGTATGGATGAGGTCATGGCCCTCGGTGAAGTCGGGCCGATTGTTCTCGAATTCCTGTCCACTGATTCGAGTCAGGTGGGCGAGCAGGCTCGTTATACCGTTTTGATCGCTTCTATGGTTGGGACGGACCAGGCCATCCCCATCATGGCTGCGCATCGCCATTCGCGCGATGTCGTAATGCGCACACAACTCGCTAACGCTTGGCACCGATTCGACGTGAAGCGGTATGGCGACGAGGTGATCTCTCACCTGCATGAAGCGGACCTGTTTTTTTCGGTCTCTAGCTTGCAGGAGCTCCAAGTGCTCCGGAGATTGGGTGGCAGGCCGATGATCCGAGTTGACGCCTCCATTTCGGCCGAACAGCTAAGAGAAAACATCGACCCTTCCACGCTTTGGCAGCTTTGGATTACAAGAGAAGCTTGCAGAGGCGATCTCAGTTGGCTGTCATATTTCCATAACCTAAGAGTGCTTCACCTGACCGATAGGGAAGCCGAGGTGAATATTGTCGGCCTTGCCGATATGGCGAGGCTCCGGACTATTCACACTAGCTGTAAGAGCGTGCTAGGTGCCGAGAGTCTCCCTCCTTCGATCGCAGTTTTCAAATACTCCTGATAGGAGTTCTAGCGACCCGTTCCGTCGCAGGTGGACGGTGCTGGGTGTGCGTCTCTGAGGGGAGCGGACGTGGCAATGGTTGTTACAGCCCCTGGCACTGTTCCTGGCTGACGGAAACCCTGACGGACGGCACATGATGATCGTTGATCACGACCAGCAGCGATCAGTTGGGCTGAAGGCGGAGTCGCCGCTCAATCGACTACCCAATCCTACGGATCAGAAGGTGTAGGCCCCGTGCTGCACTGCTACGCAATGGAGCCACGGTGGATGTCCGTGGGCGCGGGAGCCAGCGGTGAGCAGTTCCCTTGGAGATGCCCGTACGGCACTAGGCTTCGGTGTGCCGGCGTGGGCCTCGGACCAGGTGCCTGATCTATGCAGTGGCCCTGGGGCGGAGCAGAGCCAGTGGACCCTGCGTGGACCATGGCCCCCGCGAAACGCTCGCGGCCGGTACTCTGTACCCGCTCCACCCCAGGTGGGCGGAGCCGAGGTGGGTTGCCCGAGCGGCCTAAGGGAACGGTCTTGAAAACCGTCGTGGCGCGAGTCACCGTGGGTTCAAATCCCACACCCACCGCTTAGCAGGTCAGAAGCTTGCAGGTCAGAAGGGGTGCCACTCTCCGGAGCGGCACCCCTTCTGCATGACCTTGTCTCACCCTTGGCCCGCCGGTATCCCACCGATGACCAGCGCGTGCGGCCAACCTGCGGCCAAGATTCAGGGCCCCTCGGCCCCACTCTGGTGCTCCGCCAACCCTTGCTCGATCAGCGCGTTCATCTTGGCTTCCTCGCCGTCCAACGCCTTGGCGTAGTACCGCTGGAGCACGGCAACGCTCTGTCCCGCACGGCGGGCCGTCTCGGCCAGGCTCAGCCCGGAGCGGAGCCGGAACGATACGCACGCGTGCCGCAGGTCGGTAGGGGATGGCAGCGAGCGGAGAAGCCACCTGCGCGGCGGTGAGCGCCTTCCTGCGAGCCTCCTTCCACGCCGCGCCGTACTCCTGCGACCCCGTCGTGGCTGGGGCGGTCGACTCCACGGACCTACGTCCAGCTCAACGGCCCTGCCCTGGTAGAAATTGACGTCGTTGCAAACGTCTTGCTACCGAGCAGGGCCGTCCTCGTGATCGAGTAAAGCCGGCCGAAATCTTCCGTGAATAGGCCTCGCTCGCCCGTTGGGAAGGCACGAGGCGGGCTACGGAAGCGTGCTGCAGTCTATGAGTTGCACCTTCCACTGCCCGTCGGCTTCGCCGGTGGCCGCAACGAGCTCCGGGCTCCATGTCTGAAGGTACGGCTGGCGGACGCTTTCAGTGCTCCAGAGAGTGTATCCATCGGTGTTCTTCGGATACAGGGCTACCCACTGGCCTGTTGTGTGGATGATGCGGGGCTGGAATATGAGCCTCCCTGCGGTCCCGGGGTCGACGCCCAGAGTGTTGGTCTCCAGGGTACTGGTGGCGTTTATCGTGGCCACCGTGTGCTGGTATTGGTAGGCGAGGTCGATACCGGCCTTGATGTCCTTGGGGAGCTCTATATCCGCTTTGAGAGTGATTTGAACGCCCTGCGTGTCCTGCACCAAGGTGCTGACCGTCGACGTGATCCCCGCGCTGAAATTGGCGGGCGATGTATTGTGGCAACGGTTGATGATGGCGGATTCCGGTACCACCGGCCCCCAGTCTTCGCTTTTGGTTTTCGGTTGGAAAGTGCACGTTGGGTTCTGCAGCTGCCCGTATGCCCATGTGTAGTTATTGAGGTAAGTGTATTGATTCCACACGCTCGAACCGGTCGTGCTGGCGCAGTCTCCGTTGACATTCGGCGTATACGGGTAACGGGAGGGAGCTATCGTGCACCAAGGCTGTAGACCGGGGATACAGCCTGACGGCATAGGGTGTGCCGTCCCGTCGACGATGGCAGACGCGTAGGCGGAGGTACCGTTGGCGAGGATCAGTGCCGGGGCGCAGAACACCGCAAGTGCGGCGGGGAGTCTTCGCAGCCAGGCCGCTCGTCTGAAATGTTTCATGGCGGTTCCAATCCTGTCCCGGCAAGCGGGAGCTGCCTGCCGGGCAATTGTTGATAGCCGGGACATGCTCGGGTAAACAACCTGGCCTTCCGTCACACCGAGACGACACTAGGGCGTGGGCCGGAGGGAATGGGCTGCGGCATGGGAGAGTGCCCAGGCAGCCGATAACTCTATTGACCGCCTGCGCGCCGGCATCAGAACCGTGTCGCAGTAAAACCGAGTAGCCGAAGTATCGCGAGGCAAAAGGCTGCTATCCAGAGCCCTCAGCCCATATCTCGGCAAAGTCGCTGTGATCTCGTGAGTGTGCAGGTCACGACGGTATGGCGATGCCCGGAGGGCGCGCCAGCGGACACAACGAAGCTCCGTTGTGGACGTGACCTTGCCAAGTCGCCCGCGTCCAACGGAGCTTCGATGTGCCGTCAGAAGCGTGTGGGTGGCCTGACGGAGAGCCCGTACGCCTCGCGCGTGGCCGACGCGACTAGGGTCCCAGCCGGGCGAAGTCGTAGCGCAGAGGAAGTCGCGCGCGGTCTCCAAAATCGCGAGGACGCCGGTTCGAATACGGTCGGCTTCGTCCGCAGCGCGTCCAGATGCATGTCCTAGGGTCACCAAATGGCCCCGTCAGCGGTACGGATCATGCGTGGCTTGGGAATCCGCCTGAGTGTCTAACTGCGCTACAACGGCCCCGTGCCACGGCGCACCATCACGGAGGCTCGTGGACGGTCCGCCGAGGTCACGACCGGTTTGGCCGCAGGTCACGCAGTCGCTCGCATTGTTTCGGGACGAAGAGGTCACCCCGTCAGGCGCGGCGCATGGCCAAGGTCACCCTGGTGTGCCTCAAATGCAGCCCGTCCATCAGGAGTGCGAGGCATCCGGCGACATCCTTGGCCATCCTCCGGCCAGGGCGCTGCTCACGAGATCGGCAACGGTGAATAGGCAGGTCACAGGGGTAGTCGGCACTGAAATGCGGTCGGTCTTGAAAACCGTCGTGGCGCGAGTCACCGTGGGTTCAAATCCCACACCCACCGCGTAGTTGAACGGCCCCGGACCGGGCGAAACGGTCCGGGGCCGTCGCCGTTGCCGGCCGGGAGGGGCGTTTCGGGGCCCGGCCTGTGCACGTCACATGATCCGTGCGCCGTGACGGCACCGTCCCGAGTCCGTGACACGGGTTCTCGCGGTGGTGCGGTGCGCACACGGAGGGCGTTACGGTCCGGATCCGGGGCGGCCGGTCGGGCCGCCCGTGAAGGGGGGACCTCCGATATGCATGCCCATCGCCTCAGACCCGTCGTCGTCGCGCTCGCGGCCGTCGCACTGGCCGCCGTGCTCACCGGGTGCCAGGGAGACGACTCCGCCGCGGGGTCCGCCGGTTCGTCCGGCGCCGGAGCCACGGCCGGTTCGGCGCCAGGCACGGCGGACGGAAAGGGCACGGGCAAGGGCGAGGGCACGGGCACGGCGGGCGCGGGTGCCACCGCGACCCCGACGCCCGCCGCCAAGGTCACCGGACCCGCCAAGCCCACGGCACCCGCCAAGCCCGCGGCACCCGCCGCCGACTGCGTCGACGAGGCACCGGACCCGGACCACGTCGATCCCGACGAGATCGCCGTCTACCGCGTCGAGGAACTCGACGGCAGTACCGGCAAGGTGAACCTCGTCATCCAGCACGGTGCCTGGGGATGTGCCGGCAAGGACGGCGACGGTGCGCCGTTCGTCGTCACCGGCGAGGACAGTCGCTGGGCCCTGGACCAGGCGGCGTACGTCACCGCCACCAACCCCGTCACCGGGAGCAGTGAGAACCAGCGCATCGGCGTGCAGGAACTGATCGACTGGATCAAGGCGCACCCCGACTCCGGCCTGGTGTTCAAGTACGAGACGGGCGACGACGGTTCCATCGACCGGCTGGAGCAGGTCTACACGCCGTAGTCGCCCCATCCACCGCACGCGCGCGGGGGTGTCGTGTCCGGGAGACGTACTCGCGGGCCGCGTTCCTCTCCCGGTTCCCGCGTCTCACGGCCGGTGCCCCGTCATCCGGGCGGCCGACGCGATCGTCGCACGGGCCTCGCGTTCGGACAGGCCGGTGTTGAGGGCCGCTTCGATCAAGGGGAGGAGCAGGGCGGGGCCGAGGCCGTTCTCGTAGGCACGGCAGGCCGCCCAGAAGAGCCGGGTGTTGCGCTGGCCCTCGTGTGCGGTCAGGACGAACTGGACCAGGCCGCGGCCGTGGTCGCCGGCGGGCGGCGGCGGCGCCGGGGGCGCGGTGCGGGGCGGGGGCAGGAGCAGCCGTAGCAGGGCGGGCGGGCAGGCGGCGGGGGCGAGGCGCGCGGTGCCGGGCGCGGCGGCGTACACGCCGTGCTCGGTGCGGGAGCCGGGTCCCACGAGATAGCCGCCGGCGCCCCGGATGTCGATGCCGGGGGCGAGCCGGCCGGCCGAGTTGGGGACGACGACGTCCGGCGGGCCGGTCAGCCACACGTGGCGGCCGCCGCTCGGGGTGAGGACGACGACCGTCTCGGGGATCGTGAACAGATGCCGCAGGGCCAGTTCGCGCAGGGCGGCCGAGGAGTCCGTGCCGGACTTGGTGTCGAGGTCGACGCCGATCAGGTGGTGCGGGGGCAGCCCGCAGGCGATGCCGTAGCCGGTCGCCCAGGGCGCGGCGGCGAACAGCTCGCGGATGCGGACCGGGTCGGTCGAGGCGTCGTACACGCCGTGACCGAAGCGGCCGCACTCGCCGTGGCAGGGCCCGGGGTCGGGGTCGGGGTCGTCGCGGTGCGGGGAGCGCAGGGCCGGGAGTTTCGTCCGGGACAGGGGGATGACGGCCAGTCCGCGTTCGGCGGCTGACAGAGCGTGTGCGAGGGCCAGCGTCGTGGCCTGCCGGTCGGTGGTGGCCATGCCTCCATGTTCGTACTCATGTTCGAAAAAGGGAAGAGGAGCCCGGTTGCGACGCGCCGGGACGGGGAGATTGGCCGGAAAGGCGCTGGAACGATTCACCCGTTGCGGTGCTTGGGGAGTGAAGGTCCCTCCTGTGCCGTCCTGTGACATGAGGTGAGCAAAGGTGGCGATAAGGGTTTATCGACTTGTCATCACGCTTGCGTGCGAATCAGGGCTTCCGGGGTGGTTCGCCGGGGATTCGGTGGGCAACTCTGGTTGCGCGACGTCGTTCACGACAACCGAGGCGGTCGGCCAACTGCCTTGGTGCAAGCCGTACTTCACGTACTTTCGGCCCTAGGGCCGCTCAGTGCTCGGTTCTGGAGGAACAACATGGCAAGCATCCGTACCGCCCGCGTTCTCGCCGCCGTCTCCGCCCTCCCTCTTGCAGCCGCCCTCTTCGCCGGTGTCGCTGCCGCGGACAACGGCGCCTTCGCGGACAACGGATCGAACGCCGGAGTGTCGAGCATCATCGGCAGCGGTGTCGGCCACAACAACAACGGAAACTCGTCCACCACCCAGCAGAACGCGGTCGGCTCCGGCGCCTCGAACCAGAGCAACACCGCGCAGGTGAACGGATCCGCGTTCACGTCCGTCCAGCAGGGCAACGAGAACGTGGCCGTCAACTTCACCCCGCTGTGGTGAGCCTCGGCCGAGGCCCCTTGTGGTGAGGGTCCTCGGGGGGTGTGCTTCGGGGTCGTAACGCGTCTGCGCGGCGGTGCTTCGGTGCCGCCGCGCAGACGTTTTCCCGGCGCGCTTACGGCCGCGCTGACGGCCGTACGGACGGCGCTGCGGCCGGGTGGGCGGCCGACCTTGACACCGACCAGTATCTGACGGACAGTCAGAAACCGTCCTGTCAGGCAAGCGAGGCCGGGAGGGCCCGTCGTGCACCTCGCCCCCACCGAGCGGCAGCAACGCCTGCGCGCCGAACTCCGTGCATACTTCCGTAGCTTGATGCCCGAGCCCGGCCGGCCCGCCGACGGACGCGCCCTGCTGCGCCGTATCGGCGCCGACGGGTGGCTGGGCCTCGGCTGGCCGGCCGAGTACGGCGGTCAGGGGCGGGGCGCGGACGAGCAGTTCGTGTTCTTCGACGAGGCGTACCGGGCCGGCGCCCCCGTCTCCATGGTCACGCTCAACACGGTCGGCCCCACGCTGATGAAGTACGGCAGCGAGCGCCAGAAGGACTGCTTCCTGCCCCGGATCCTCAGCGGCGAGCTGGTCTTCGCGATCGGCTACACCGAGCCCTCCGCCGGCACCGACCTCGCCGCACTGCGGACCCGGGCCGTACGGGAGGGCGACGGCTGGCGGATCGACGGGCAGAAGATCTTCACCTCGGGCGCCCAGCACGCCGACTGGATCTGGCTCGCCTGTCGCACCGACCCCGACGCACCCAGGCACCGGGGCATCTCCCTCCTCCTCGTCCCCACCGACGCCCCCGGCTTCTCCTGGACGCCGATCGAGACCGTGGGCGGGCAGACGACGACGGCCACGTACTACGACGGTGTCCGCGTCCCGGCACACAACCTGGTCGGCGCCGAGAACGAGGGCTGGTCGCTGATCACCAGCCAGCTCAACCACGAACGGGTCGCCCTCGCCGCCATCGGCATGCAGGCCGAGGAGTTCCACGCCGCCGTCCTCGCCGCCGCCCGTACACCCGATCCGGTGAACGGGCGGCGCCTGATCGATGAGCCCTGGGTGCGCGAGCGACTGGCCGAGGCACATGCCCGGCTGGCGGCAACGCGCCTGCTCAACTGGCGTCTGGTGGGGGACGTGGGGGCGGGCCGACTGGCTCCTGGCGACGCCAGCGGCGTCAAGGTCGTGGGGACCGAATCGGCGGTCGCGGTGTACCGGATGTGTCAGCACGTGCTCGGGACGGACGGGCTGGCGGGACTGGTCCGCTCGGGGTCGCCGGGAGCGTTCGGGGACGGCGAGCTGGAGCGGCTGAACAGGGCGGCGCAGATCAACACGTTCGGGGGCGGGGTAAGCGAGGTGCAGCGGGAGATCGTCGCGACGATGCGGCTCGGGATGACGAGGGGACGGAGGTGAGCACGGTGGACGGTGTGGGGCCCGATGAGCTGGGCGTGCGGCTCAAGGAGTTCGAGGGACGGCCCGCCGCGGTCGCGGGCGTGGGCAAGGACCCGGTGAACGCGCCGATGATCCGGCACTGGTGCGAGGCGATGGGCGACACCGCGCCGGCGTACCGCGGACCCCGTGCCGTCGCCCCGCCCACCATGCTCCAGGTGTGGACGATGGGCGGCCTCCGGGGCCACGAGGGCCGCACCGGAGCCTACGACGAACTCCTCGGCCTGCTGGACGGGTCGGGCTGTACGTCGGTGGTGGCCACCGACTGCGAGCAGGAGTACCTACGACCCCTGCGCCCGGGCGACGAGGTCACCTTCGACGCGGTGATCGAATCGGTCTCCGGCCGCAAGACGACGAAGCTGGGCACGGGGTACTTCGTCACGACCCGCATGGACGTACGGGTGGACGGCGAGCTCGCGGGCACCCACCGCTTCCGCATCCTCAAGTACGCCCCGGCCCGCCGCACACCCCCGGCCCGGCGCCCCGGGCGCCCCCGCCCGGTGGTCAACCGGGACAACGCCGGCTTCTGGGAGGGCGTGGCCGAGCACCGGCTCCTCATCCAGCGCTGCACGGGCTGCGGCATCCTGCGCCACCCCTGGCTGCCGGGCTGCAATGCCTGCGGCTGCCTGGACTGGGACACGGTCGAGGCGAGCGGCGAGGGCACGGTCTATTCGTACGTGGTGATGCACCACCCGCCCTTCCCGGCCTTCACGGAATCCGATCAGGCCGCTGACGCGGCGGGGCCCTACGCGGTCGGCCTGATCGAACTCGCCGAGGGCGTGCGGATGGTGAGCAACGTGGTGGGGGTGCCGTACGACAAGGTGCGCATCGGCCTGCCGGTCCGGGCGGAGTTCAGGAGCTACGAAGACGAAGGTGCCGAGCAGGGCGCACTGGCCCTGCCGGTCTTCCGGGTCGTCGAGGGCGAGGGGTGACATGGACTTCACACCCACCGAGGCGCAGGCGGAGGCCCGTGACCTGGCCGCGCGGATCTTCGGCGACCTCGCCACCCACGAGCGGCTGAAGGCCGCCGGCACCGGAAGCGACCCCGAGCTGTGGAAGGCCCTTTGCACCGCGGGCCTGGTCGGCGCCGTGACGGAGCTGGGCCTGCTCGGGCTCGTGCTGCTCCTGGAGGAACAGGGGCGTACGACGGCCCAGGTGCCCTATGCGGCGACGTGCGTGTACGGCCTCCTGGCGGTCGCCTCCCATGGCACCCCGGAGCAGCGGGAGCGGCTGCTGCCGGGCATCGAGGACGGTTCGGTGGTGGTCGGCGGCGCGCTCCTGACGCAGGGAGGCGTACGGGCTCCAGCGCGAGGTGAGCTGACCGGCTCCGTCCCCGTCGTCCCCTGGCTCCGGGACGCCACCCACGTCCTGGTCGCCGACACCGAACGCCGCCTGTGGCTGGCCCCGCTCGGCGAGGGCACCGGGATCACCCCGGTGGAGCTGACCGCCCCCTGGTCCGCGGCCCGCCTCACCCTGGACCGCGCCCCGGCGGAGCCCCTCGGCGCCCCGGACACCGCCGTCCACGCCGACGTCCTCGCCACCGCCCGTACCGCCTTCGCCGGGCTCCAGGCCGGGGTGTGCGCCGGATCGCTGGCGCGGGCGGTGGCACACACCGACACCAGGGAGCAGTTCGGGCGCCCGCTGGCCACCCGGCAGGCCGTCCAGCTCCGGGCCGCCGACGCCCACATGGACACCGAGGCGATACGGGTGACGGCGTACGAGGCCGCCTGGCGGCGGGACGCGGGGCTGCCGTACGCCACGCATGCGCTGACCGCCGCCTGGTGGGCCTCCGAGGCGGGGCAGCGGGTCGTCCACACCGGTCAGCATCTGCACGGCGGGACCGGAGCCGACCTCGACCATCCGGTGCACCGGCACTTCCTGTGGGGGCGGCAGCTGGACGCCTATCTGGGATGCGGGGCCGAAGTACTTCAGGAACTGGGGGAGTTGATCGCACATGGGGAGTGAGAAGCGCACCGAGAGGCCGGAGGTGGGCGCCGAACTGCCGCCGCTGGAGATCCCGGTGACGCGAACCCTGATCGTGGCCGGGGCGATCGCCTCCCGGGACTACC
Organism: Streptomyces sp. NPDC101151; assembly: GCF_044768335.1. Lineage (NCBI taxonomy): Bacteria > Bacillati > Actinomycetota > Actinomycetes > Kitasatosporales > Streptomycetaceae > Streptomyces > Streptomyces sp. NPDC101151. Next base: position 336,662 of record NZ_JBIWPP010000005.1, read on the forward strand.
AGGACGTGCACCACGACGCCGAGCTGGCCCGGCAGAAGGGCTCACCCGATGTCTTCATGAACATCCTGACGACGAACGGACTGGTCGGCAGATACATCACGGACCACTTCGGCCCGGCGGCGGTGCTCCGCAAGGTCGCCATCAGGCTGGGAGCGCCCAACTATCCGGGGGACACCATGGTGCTGACGGGCAGGGTCGAGGCGGTCGACGGCGACACGGCGACGGTGCGTGTGCTCGGGGACAACGCCATGGGCCGGCATGTGACCGGCACGGTGACCGTCAGAGTCCCGGCACCGCCCCAGGACCGGGGGGCCGCGTCATGAGCGTGCGCGCGCGGGACTCCCTCGGCGGCCGGGCGGCGATCGCCGGCATCGGAGCCACGGAGTTCTCCAAGGACTCCGGGCGCAGTGAGCTGCGCCTGGCGGTGGAGGCGGTGGGGGCCGCGCTGGCGGACGCGGGGCTCACACCGGCGGACGTGGACGGTCTGGTGACGTTCACGATGGACACCAGCCCGGAGATCACGGTGGCCCAGGCCTGCGGGATGGGTGAGCTGTCCTTCTTCTCCCGCGTCCACTACGGCGGCGGGGCGGCCTGCGCGACGGTCCAGCAGGCGGCGCTCGCGGTGGCGACGGGCGTGGCGGAGGTGGTGGTCTGCTATCGCGCCTTCAACGAGCGGTCGGGCCGCAGATTCGGCGCCGGCGTGCAGCACCGCGAGCCGTCGGCGGAGGGTGTGGCGCTCGGCTGGGTGCTGCCGTTCGGGCTCCTCACCCCGGCCTCCTGGGTGGCGATGGCGGCCCAGCGGTATCTGCACACGTACGGGCTGACCCCCGAGGCGTTCGGGCACGTGGCCGTGGTGGACCGGAAGTACGCGGCGACCAACCCGGCGGCCTACTTCCACGGCCGCCCCATCACCCTCGCCGACCACACGGCCTCCCGCTGGATCGTGGAGCCGCTCAGACTGCTGGACTGCTGTCAGGAGACCGACGGCGGGCAGGCCCTCGTCGTGACGTCCCTGGAGCGGGCCCGGGACCTGCCGCGGCCGCCCGCCGTGATCGCGGCGGCCGCCCAGGGCGCCGGCCGCGGGCAGGAGCAGATGACCGGCTTCTACCGGGACGAGCTGACCGGCCTGCCCGAGATGGGCGTGGTGGCCCGCCAGTTGTGGCGGACGTCGGGGCTGGGCCCGGACGACATCGACGTGGGGATCCTGTACGACCACTTCACACCGTTCGTGCTGATGCAGCTGGAGGAGTTCGGGTTCTGCGGAAACGGGGAGGCGGCGGACTTCGTGGCCGAGGAGCGGCTGCCGCTGAACACCCACGGGGGTCAGCTGGGGGAGGCGTATCTGCACGGGATGAACGGGGTGGCGGAAGCGGTGCGCCAGCTGCGCGGCACGGCGGTCAACCAGATACCGGGGGCGGCCCGGACCCTGGTGACGGCGGGCACCGGGGTGCCCACATCGGGGCTGGTCCTGGCGGCCGACGGGTGAGCCCTCAGGGGCGAACCCGCAGATGCGGTCACCCCGTAGTCCACCTTCAGGAGGTGTAGGCAACCCCACCCCTACAACCTGAGGGGGACCCGGCTTCGGGACCTGGGGCCGATCCGTGGGAGCACGGTCCGCTCCTAGCGTGGAGCCATGACCACTCCCGTCTGCACCAGCGCCTCGGCCGCCGCTGCACCAAGCCGGCAGACCCTCCCCCACCCTCGGCTCCGTCCGAGCGTGGCGACCGCCATGTACCCGTCGTTCGCGTCGTACGTGAGGGCCCGCCAGCCGGTCCTGCTGCGCACGGCGCGCTCGCTGACCGCGAACCCCAGCGATGCCGAGGACCTGCTGCAGACCGCGCTCGCCAAGACCTATGTGGCCTGGGAGCGGATCGAGGACCACCGGGCGCTCGACGGCTATGTGCGCCGGGCCCTGCTGAACACGCGGACCTCGCAGTGGCGCAAGCGCAGAGTGGACGAGTTCGCCTGTGACGAGCTGCCCGAGCCGGAGCCGGCATCCGCCGCGGACGACCCCGCCGAGCGGCAGGCGCTGCACGACGCCATGTGGCGGGCGATCGCCAAACTCCCCGCGCGGCAGCGGGCGATGGTCGTCCTGCGGTACTACGAGGACCTCAGCGAGGCCCAGACGGCCGAGGTGCTCGGCGTGTCGGTGGGCACGGTGAAGTCGGCGGTGTCGCGTGCGCTCGGCAAGCTGCGCGAGGACCCGGAGCTGGGCCCGGTCCGTTAGGCCCGTTCGGGATTTCGGGCGGCCGAGTTGTCCTCCCCTAGTGACATACCGCGCGGTATGTGAGCAGAATCGGGCCAGCCCTTTGCCGCCGCGTAGGCGACGCCGCCCCGGGAGGACGCTGTGCTGAGCACCATGCAGGACGTACCGCTGACCGTGACCCGCATCCTCGAGCACGGGGTGCTGGTGCACGGACGGTCGCAGATCACCACCTGGACCGGGGAGGCCGAGCCGCAGCGGCGCAGCTTCGCCGAGGCCGGGGTGCGCGCGGTGCAGCTGGCGAACGCCCTCCGGGACGAACTCGGAGTCCGGAGCGACGACCGGGTCGCCACACTCATGTGGAACAACGCCGAACACGTCGAGGCGTACTTCGCGATCCCGTCCATGGGCGCGGTGCTGCACACGCTCAATCTGCGGCTGCCCGCCGAGCAGCTGGTGTGGATCGTCAACCACGCCGCCGACCGCGTGGTCATCGTCAACGGCTCGCTGATCCCGCTGCTCGCTCCGCTGCTGCCCAAGCTGCCGACCCTGGAGCACATCGTCGTCTCCGGCCCCGGTGACCGCGCACCGCTGGCGGGCACCACCGCGCGGGTGCACGAGTACGAGGAGCTGATCGCCGGCCGGCCCACCACCTACGACTGGCCCGAGATCGACGAACGCCAGGCCGCCGCGATGTGCTACACCTCCGGCACGACCGGCGACCCCAAGGGCGTGGTGTACAGCCACCGTTCGATCTACCTGCACTCCATGCAGGTCAACATGACCCAGTCGATGGGCCTGACCGACGAGGACACCTCCCTCGTCGTGGTCCCGCAGTTCCACGTCAACGCCTGGGGCCTGCCGCACGCCACCTTCATGACCGGCGTCAACATGCTGATGCCCGACCGCTTCCTGCAGCCCGCCCCGCTGGCCGAGATGATCGAGCGGGAGAAGCCGACGCACGCGGCCGCCGTCCCCACCATCTGGCAGGGCCTGCTCGCCGAACTCCTCGCACGCCCCCGGGACGTCTCCTCCCTCACCCAGGTCACCATCGGCGGCTCGGCCTGCCCGCCGTCCCTGATGGAGGCCTTCGACCAGCTCGGCATGCGGGTCTGCCACGCCTGGGGCATGACGGAGACCTCTCCGCTCGGCACGGTGTCCCGCCCGCCGGCCCATGCGGTCGGCACCGAGGAGGAGTTCGCCTACCGCCTCACCCAGGGCCGTTTCCCGGCCGGTGTCGAGGGCCGCCTCACCGGCCCCGGCGGCGAGCGCCTGCCCTGGGACGGCGAGTCGGCGGGCGAGCTGGAGGTGCGCGGCCCGTGGATCGCGGGCGCCTACTACAACGGCCCCGACGCCGAGCCGCTGCGCCCCGCCGACAAGTTCAGCGAGGACGGCTGGCTGAAGACGGGTGACGTCGGCACCATCTCCCCCGACGGCTTCCTCACGCTCACCGACCGTGCCAAGGACGTCATCAAGTCCGGCGGCGAGTGGATCTCCTCGGTCGAGCTGGAGAACGCGCTGATGTCCCACCCGGATGTCGCCGAGGCCGCCGTGGTCGCCGTACCCGACGAGAAGTGGGGCGAACGCCCGCTGGCCACGGTCGTCCTCAGGGAGGGCGCCCTCACCGACTTCGAGGCCCTGCGCACCTTCCTCGCCGAGGAGGGCAAGATCGCCCGCTGGCAGCTCCCCGAGCGCTGGACGGTCGTCGAGTCGGTGCCGAAGACGAGCGTGGGCAAGTTCGACAAGAAGGTGCTGCGCAGGCAGTACGCGGAGGGCGGGCTGGACGTCACCAGCATCTGACCGGCCGAGGAGTGGGTGGCCGCACTGCCGTGGCCGCCCACCCCGGCACGGGCCACGTCTCCGGCACGGCTGTCTCCCCGGCACCGGCTGTCTCCCCGGCACCGGGCATGTCCCCGGCACCGCGTCGACCCACCCGCCCGACAGGCAGACGTCGCCTGCCGCGGCCCTAGTTCGTACCGATCCGCGCCAGCAGGTCGACGATCCGGCTCTGCACGTCGCTGCTGGTGGACCGCTCCGCGAGGAACAGCACCGTCTCGCCGGACGCCAGCCGCGGCAGGTCGGCCTGGTCGACGGCGGCGGTGTAGACGACGAGCGGGGTGCGGTTGAGCTGCCCGTTCGAGCGCAGCCAGTCGATGATCCCGGTGTACCCGGCCTGTCGCCGGTGCACCTGCATCAGGTCCATCACCACGAGGTTCGGCCGCAACTGCCCCGCCAGCGTCACCGCGTCGTTGTCGTTCGCGGCCCGCGCCACCTGCATCCCGCGCCGCTCCAGCGTCGAGGTCAGCGCCAGCGCGATCTCCGCGTGCTCCTCGATGAGCAGCACCCGCGGCGGATGCTGCTCGCTGTCGCGCGGCGCCAGCGCCTTCAGGAGTACGGCGGGGTCGGCGCCGTAGGCGGCCTCGCGTGTAGCCTGCCCGAGCCCGGCCGTGACCAGCACCGGCACCTCGGCCGCGACCGCCGCCTGGCGCAGTGACTGCAGCGCGGTGCGGGTGATCGGCCCGGTCAGGGGGTCCACGAACAGCGCGGCGGGGAAGGCCGCGATCTGCGCGTCGACCTCCTCGCGGGAGTGCACGATGACGGGCCGGTAGCCGCGGTCGCTCAGCGCCTGCTGGGTCGTCACGTCCGGCGCGGGCCACACCAGCAGCCGGCGCGGGTTGTCCAGCGGCTCCGGGGGCAGCTCGTCGTCCAGCGGCTGAAGGCGCGGGGGGTCCGCGATCTCGACGGCCCCGCCCGGACCGTCCAGCGGTTCGGGTCCCTCGGCCGCGTCCGCGTCCGGGGCGCCTATGGCGTACGACCGTCCGGCGCCCTCGGTGGCGGGGGCGAGCCGGGACTGCCCCGCGAGCGAGGGCTGCGCGGGCGGCTGTTCGGCCGGCGGATGCGGACGGGCCGCCTGCTCCGGCTGCGACTCCGTGCGCGCGGCCGGGTCGGGCGGTGTTCCCAGCTTGCGCCGTCGGCCGCCTCCGCCCGGCGTGTGCGGGGGCGGGGTCGCCGTCGGCTGCTGCACCTGCGCGGCCTGCCGCGAGAACGGCACGCCCTGTCCCAGCGTGCGCACGCTGATGGCCCGGCCCTGCGTGGAGTTCGGGTCGACCGCGGGCCCCGAGGCCTCGGCGGGCAGCGGCTGAGCCGCCCGCGCCGGCGGGACGGCGGCGTGCTCCGGGGGGAGCGGGGTGCCGGGCGCCGGGGTGTCCGGCTGCGCGGCCCGGACGCCCGCGCCGGAGGTGTCGTCGGTGCCGGGCCACTGCTGGGGCACCGCGGCCGCGGGGGTGCCGGCGGCCGGGGCCGGCGCGGTCCGGCCCACCGGCACCTGGCCGGTGGTCGCCTCGGCCGGGAGCGGCTGGGCGGGCTGGGGTGCCGTCGGGGTGCCGGGCGGCACCGGTACGCCCTGACCGGCGGTTCCCTGCGCGGGTACGGCGGGCGGCTGCTGGCCCTGGGGGGTCTGCGCGGGCACGGGCCGGCCGACGGCGGCCTGCGCGGGCACCGGCCGGCCCGGGGCCTGCGCGGGTACGGGCTGTGCGGGAGCCACCTGCGCCGGCATCGGCCGGCCGGGCGGCACCGGTACGCCCTGACCGGCGGTTCCCTGCGCGGGCGCGGCGGCGCGGGGCAGGGCCGCCGGCCGACCGGGGGCGGCCGGAGCCGCGACGCCCGCCCGGCCTGCGGGACCCGGCGGCGTGACCGTGCCCTGGGCCGGGGTCGGCCGACCCGCGGCGGCCCGGGACGCCTGCGGAACCTGACTCGGCTGCCCGAGGGCGGCCTGGGCCCCGGTCGCCTGAGCCGGAAGTGCCGGCACGGCCTGGGCGGGAGCCCCGGGAACGTGGCCCGGCACCCCGGGAGCGGCGGCCGCCTCGCCCGGCTGGGCCACGGCCCGCCGACGGCGGCCGGTCGGTGCGTTCGTGGGGTGCGGCTGAGGCGGGGTGTGGTCCTCGGCCTGGTCGAGCGGTACGGCGTCATGCCGGCCGTCGTCGTCCGCAACCCCCGCGACGGGCGCGGGCACCCGCACCTGACCAGGGACCGGGACCTGCGCATCCGCACCCGGAGCCACGGCCACACCCCTGCCCGCCGCCGCGTCGGCGGAGGCGGGTGAGCGGTCGGCCTCGGCCGGGGGCAGGGCGAAGACCGTACGGGTCCCCGCCTCCTGCGCAGCGGCCCGTTCAGCGGCGGCGGCCAGCGCACGCCGGCGCCGCCCGGTCGGCTGCTCGCTCTCGTCCGCAGCGGGCTGAGCCGTCTCCGTACCGGCCGCGGGCAGCGCGGGCGGCAGAGCGGCCTGCGGTGCACCGGAGTCGCGCCGGGCACGGCGGCCCGTGGGCGCGGGCACGCCCTGCGGCGGCACGGTGCCGCCGAGCCCGCTGCCCGAGGCGGCGGTCCCGGCAGCATGCTCGGCCGCGGTCATCACGGCACCCTCGGCCACGTCCTCAGCCGGATCGGCACCGGTCTCGGCGGGCCGTCCACGGCGCCGTCCGGTCCCACCGGACGCGCTCTCGGGGCCCTCGATCGCCACCGGAGCGGCTGCCTCGACGGCGGCCGCCGCACGCCTGCGGCGCCCGGTCGGCGAGTGGGCCTCCGCCTCACCGTCACCGGACTCAGCGGGAGTGTCGCTCTCCAGGAAAGCGTCAGTGGAAGCGCGCCGGGCCCGCCGCCGCCCACCGCCGGTGCTCTGATCGGCGGCTGCGGCACCCTCGGCCGTGGTGTCCTCGGCGTCCGGAACCCGGGCGGCGACCGCTCCGGCCCCACCGCCGAGCGGCACTTCGAGCACATAGGCGTTGCCGCTCATGCCCGGCACCTCGTGCGTCTGCAGCACACCGCCGTGCGCCCGCACGATCCCGCGCACCATCGGCTCGTGCACCGGGTCTCCCCCGGCGTACGGCCCGCGCACCTCGATCCGTGCCACCTCGCCGCGCTGCGCGGCCGCGACCACGACGGTGTTGTCCAGGTAACCGCCCGCGGACACGGGCGTGTTGCCGGTGGCGTCGACGCCCGCCACGTCCGCGACGAGATGCGCGAGCGCGGTGGCGAGCCGCTGCGGGTCGACCTCGGCCTCGATGGGTGGCGCGTGCACGGCGAACTGCACCCGCCCCGGCCCGATCAGCTCGACGGCCCCGTCCACGCCGGCGGCGACCACGGCGTCGAGCATGACCTTCGTACGGGTGATGTCCTCCGTGCCGGCGTCCAGCCGCTGGTAGCCGAGGACGTTGTCGATGAGGGTGGTGATGCGTGAGTACCCGGCGGAGAGGTGATGCAGCACCTGGTTCGCCTCGGGCCACAGCTGCCCGGCGTCGTCCGCGGCCAGGGCGGACAGCTCGCGCCGCAGCTCGTCGAGCGGGCCGCGCAGGGACCGCGCGAGCAGCGTGAGCAGCTGATCGTGCCGCCCGGCGAGGGCCTCGAACCGGTCCTTCTCCCGCTCACCGAGGGCGGCGTACCGCTCCTCGCCCGACGCCAGCTCCTCCTGGTGCTTCTCGCGCAGTTCGTCGAGTTCGGTGACGTGCTGCTGGCGCAGCGCGGTCAGGTCGGAGGCGTGCTCCTCGGAGAGCCGTTCCAGCTCCTCGGCGTGCGCCTGCTCCAGCGCGGCCTTCTCCTCGGCGAGGGTGTCGTACGGCCGCCGGTCCGTGAAGGTCATGACGGCGCCGACGAGCTGGTCGCCGTCGCGCACGGGAGCGGTGGTCAGATCGACCGCCACCTGCCCCTTGCCCTTGGACCACAGCACCTGTCCGCGCACCCGGTGCTTGCGCCCGGAGCGCAGGGTGTCGGCGAGCGGAGACTCGTCGTACGGGAAGGGGGTGCCGTCGACGCGCGAGTGCAGCACGAGGGCGTGCAGCTCCTTGCCGCCCAGCTCACCGGCCCGGTAACCCAGTATCTGGGCGGCGGCCGGATTGACGAGCACGATCCGCCCGTCGGTGTCGGTGCCCACGACGCCCTCGGCCGCGGCCCGCAGGATCATCTCGGTCTGCCGTTGCGAGCGGGCCAGCTCGGCCTCGGTGTCCACGGTCCCGGACAGGTCCCGCACGACGATCATCAGCAGCTCGTCGCCGGTGTAGCCGTAACCGTCGTAGGCCTGCTGCCCGTTCTCCAGATTCGCGCTCGTGACCTCGACCGGGAACTCGGACCCGTCGGTGCGCCGCGCGATCATCCGGGTGGGCTTGGTCCGGCCCTGCGGGTCCATGTGATCGGGCCGTCGCATGGAGCCCGGGATCAGCCTGGAGTCGAACTGCGGCAGCAGATCGAGCAGCCCGCGCCCGACGAGGGCGGTGCCCGGCGCCTCGAAGGCCTCCAGGGCGATCGTGTTGGCGTTGACGACGGTTCCGTTGGCGTTGACCAGGACCAACGCGTCGGGCAGCGCGTCGAGTATGGCTGCGAGGCGAGCAGCGCCTCGGGATGGCCTGCTGCTCACGAGACGCTTCCTCCCTGTTACCGCACCTTGCCGACCGCTCGAGCCATCTTGCCAACCGGCTCGCGACGTGTCACGCGAGGGAGTCTAAGGGCTCGGGTTGCGCTCGCGACGCCGGATGAGAGGGAGGTCGCACGAGGAAGTGATGGCGAACGTATGACCGTATGCCCGGGGGTGCTCGGTTCCGGGTCCGGTTCCGGCCTCGGCTCCGCGAGACCTTCGCCGGACCTTCACGATGCCCGTGATGTCCGCCGAGAGGACTGTTGTCCGCCGAGGAGCACCTACGAAGGCGCACCGATCCGCGGCAGGAGGGGCACCAGGCGGTCCCACCGCCCGATCTCGCATCCGTTGCTGCGGTCGTAGGAGGTGTCGACCGGGCGTCCCGCCCAGGTACCGGTGACATGGGCGGTGGCCGGGCCGCCGTACATCATGGTGCAGGTGCTGCCCGGGGCCACCGGGGCGAAGGTGTCCCGCCCCCAGCGCGTGTTCGAGTCGAGCGCGCGGCAGGCCCCCGCCACGTCCGGGTGACTCCCGGCTCCGGGGTGACAGGACACCTCGTACGTCCCGTCCTGCCCCGCGCCGGCGTGCTGCAGGACGACGGTGATGTGATCGCCGGCCCGGTCCTCGGGCCGTACCGGCGGGGGCACGGCGGGCGCGGCCGCGGCGGGTACGGCGGCGAGGACGGCCAGGGACGACACGGAGACGGCGGCGAGGGACGACACGAGGGCGCCGCGCGGGACGATCGACAGGACAGAGAGCATGCCCTGCCCAACGTCCGGGCGCCCGGTTCGTTGCGCCCGCCACGCATCTGCCGCCTCGCCGGGGGAAGCCCTTTGCCCTGCGGGCCTCGTGCCTAGTACCGTGGGGGGCGATTGGTGACACCGCGCTCGACTGTGTCATCATCTGCACGCACCAGTCGCGCGCTCGCGTGAATGGTTGTGCTGGAGGCGTCGCCTAGTCCGGTCTATGGCGCCGCACTGCTAATGCGGTTTGGGACGCAAATCCCATCGAGGGTTCAAATCCCTCCGCCTCCGCGCCTGATCCCGAAGCCCCGGTCCCCAGGACCGGGGCTTCGGCGTTCCCAGGCCACCCCCGCACTCCCCGCCCGATCGGCGTTTTCGCAGGTCGCAAGGGGTATGTGAATCGGATTTCACATGGCGGCGGCAGTCATGTAATGTTCTTCCTGTCGCCGCGAGCGGGCCGGAAGGGCCGGGAGTGAAGACGAAAAACAGAAAAATACAAGCACTCGTAGCTTAACGGATAGAGCATCTGACTACGGATCAGAAGGTTGCAGGTTCGAATCCTGCCGAGTGCACAACAGACCAGAGGCCCTGTGGAGTGATCCACAGGGCCTCTGGCTTTTGCGTTGACGGCAAGCCGCTCGTCGGGTTACCGCACGTCGACGTAGTCACCTGTGGCGGCGATGGAGGAAGTCGTCGCGCTGCCGCCGTAGTACAGACGCCAGTAGCCGTCCGACGTGGTGGACGTGGTGGTGGTCTTCACGTAGCCGGTCGAGTCGGCGGTGACCGTCTTGACGGTGGTGTACGTGTTGCTGTCGGCCTTGCGGAACTGCAGCGCGATCTTCTGGTTGCCGTAGCCCGTGTACGTGCCCCTCTCCCAGTCGGCCCGGGTCAGCTTGCCGGTGACGGTGAGGGTCTTGCCCTTCTTGACCGGCTCCGGCGACGCGTTCACCGTGAGCTTGGAGAACCGCTTGATGTAGTGGTTGTGGTAGAAGACGTTCTCGTAGATGCTGCCGTCCTTGGCGAGCACGTCCGCCGTGATGAGCCAGGCGCCCGCCAGGGCGTTCTTGTACAGGTCGCTCTTCGGGTCGACGGTGATCGTCAGCGTGCAGGTGGACGTGGTGGCGGTGGTGGCGGTGCATTTCGCCGCGTCCTCGTTCGGGCCCAGGTAGCCGTCGACGTGGTTGGGGTCGGCGCCGTGCCACAGGGCGATGTAGGCATCCTGGATGCCGGAGGCGTGCGTGGCCGTCAGCGAGACGTTGATCTTCTGCACGGTGGCTGTACCCGCCACGATCGCCCTGCCGCCGTTGACGGTGACATTCGAGACCGTCGGGCTGACGGAGGCGGTGGTCGCAGCGGACGCCGACTTCGCCTGCTTGCCGAAGACGGAACCGATGGCCGGCTTGGTGACGGGCGGGGCGTCGGCCGCCTGTGCGCTCGGCAGAGCGACGGCGGTGAGAGCCAGGGCGCCGGTGAGAGCTGCGGCGGCCGCGAAGGCACGTATGCGCATGCTGTTGTTCTCCGGGAGGAGAAGGGGTACCTCGGGTCGTCGTCTCGTGGTACCCGAGTGATCGAGGAGTCTGGTGACTCGGCTGATCAGACCTGCGGTCGCGGTGCAGGGTTGTACGAGATGTGGAGCGATCTCGCTCCCGCGGGCGCAGAAGCGGTGGGCGTCCGGGATGCGCTGCCCCAACGGGAACGCGGCGAGCGAGGCTGGGTGGGGCTTGAAGGAGTCGCTGCCGACGGGCTGGTGAAACGACGTAGTCGAGCCGGCGCCGGCTGATGCGGCTCAGCACTCCTCTTCCGGGTCGTTCCTGTTCAGCTTCTCCAGATAGTCGTGGGCCAGTGCCGTCGCCCGGGTGAACCAGTCCGTGATGATCGCCAGCTCCTCGGGGGAGTAGTCGGCGAACAGGGCCGTGAGGCGTTCGTAGTGGCCCGCGTACACCGCCTCGACCCGGGCCACCGCGGTCGGAACGGCGGCGACACGCACCCGGCGGCGGTCCGCGGGGTCGGGGCGGCGGGTGACGTAGCCGGTGCGTTCGAGGCGGTTGAGGATGCCGGTCACCGCGCCCGTGGTCACGTGGGCGCGGGCCGCGAGGTCGCCGGCGGTGAGCAGTTCCTCGCCCGCCTCCAGCACGAAGGCGAAGCAGGTGAGGTCGGTGACGTTCAGCCCCAGCCGCCGGGCCAGTTCCTGCTGCCCGATCAGGTGGGCGGCGATGAGGTGGTCCATCGCCGACCGCGCCTGTGCCGGGGTGGCGGGCGGTCGGGGCGTGCCGTCCATCTTTCTAAATCCCTTAGCTCGTGAGATATTCGGGGGGCTAATTTCTTAGTTCATGAGGGAGTATCGTCCCTGGAGGCGGCTGCATGAGTCTGTACGACGAGGGTCACACGATCGCCGGCTGGACCGGCTTCGGTATCGCGACCGTCGGAAGCGGTCTGGTGGGTCTGGGAGTGTGCGCGGTCTCCACGCCGGCCCTCGTGGGCGGGCTGGCGATCGTGGGCGCGAGCGTCCTGGTGACATGGGCACTACACCTGACGGGCTGGGGCAAGCCGCCGGGGGTACGGCCGCGGGGCCAGTGGGGCCTGCGGGTCCGGGACACGCAGGCCCGGGGCGGACACCCAGGGTGCGTCAGCTGCCGGCTGGCGGGGCGGGGGCGGCCCGCGCCCGACGCGGCACCGGTGCCCGTGGCGCCCGGGGAGGCTCGGGCCGGATCGACACCTCTGTCACCGGTCGAGTGAACGTACTTTCCGCGAACGGATCCCCGCCCACCCCCGGGGCAGTGTCAGCGCCACCTTCTACCCTCACGAGTGATGGCACACGGATGGACATGCTCGGGACTGCGCTGGACGTCTGACGGCCCCGTGCTGGTGTGGGACGGCGGGCGGCGCAGTGCGCTGCCGTGGGGGAAACGGGTCGCGTTCGCCGTCGGGGAGGGGACGGCGCGGCAATGTGCGGGGGCCCGCGGACATGCGTGTCCGATGCGGTCCGTGGTGTCCGCGCGGAGCACGGGTGCCCGGTGCGAGGAGTGCGCGCGGCTGGACCGGGCCCATTCGGTGGCCGCCGACACCATCGCCGATGATCCGCGGCCGTACCGCGTCTATCTGGCCTGGTTCGGACCCGGCATGGTCAAGGTCGGCATCACCGCCGTCGAGCGCGGCTCGGCGCGACTGCTCGAACAGGGTGCCGTCTGCTTCAGCCGGCTGGGCACCGGCCCGCTGATGGCCGCGCGGCGTACCGAGGAGCTGCTGCGGGCCGCCCTCCAGGTCCCGGACCGGATTCCGTACGCCGAGAAGCGGGCGGTGCGGGCATCGCTGCCGGAGACGGAGGGTGAGCGGGCCGCCGAGGTGCGGGAGTTGCACGCGCGGGCCGTCGTACTCGACGGGTGGCCCGAGTCGTTGGTCCGGGAGCCGTGCCGACCGGTGGACCATGTGAGCCGTTTCGGTCTGTCCGCCGTACCGGCAGCCGTCGGTGACGTCGTCGAGCTCGTCCCGGGTGGGGTCGTCAGCGGTGAGCTGGTCGCGGCCGCCGGGCCCGATCTTCATCTGGCGGTCGCCGGGCGCGGGGTCGTCGTCCTCGACACGCGGCTGATGACCGGATGGGAGCTGGAGCCGCTGCCCGAGGCGGCCGGCGCGTTCACCGTCCCGGTGAGGGAGTTCAGGAGGGAGCAGGACGGGCTGTTCTGACGGACGCGGGTGCCACGGTCCGAGGCCGGAAGGTCAAGACTTGGATCCCGTACGGATCCCTTCGGGCAAGGTCCATGGACCTGTGGCACCGGCCGCGGTCATCGTGGCGACATGAGCGAACAACATCTTGCCCCTGTCGGTCCCGTTCCCGTGCCCGCCCACGAACCCCCGTACTACGTCGTCGTGTTCACCTCCACCCGAACCGGCCACGACCCCGACGGGTACACCGACACCGCCCGCCGCCTCTCCGCCCTCGTACGCCAGATCCCCGGCTTCCTCGGTGAGGACTTCGCCCACACCCCCGGCGGACTCGCCGTCTCCGTCGCCTACTTCCGGGACCTGGCCGGCATCGAGGAGTGGCGCAGGCACCCCGAGCACGCCGACGCCAAGCGGCGCGGGCACGAGCGGTGGTACGAGCGCTACGTGATCCACATCGCCCGGGTCGAGCACAGCCACGGGTTCACGCGCACGTGACCGGTTCCCAGGTGTTCCCTGAGCGGCGCCTGTGTGTTTCTCAGGGAAATCACAGATTTGTGAAAGCGTGTTCTCAGAGGGCCCCGACAAGGTGTCCACCATGACCACGACCTCGCCCCAGGGGCGCACCGAACTGCTGAGGCCGGACGGGAGCCCCGTCCGAGTGCTTGTGGTGGACGACGAGCTGTCGATCACCGAACTGCTGAGCATGGCCCTTCGTTACGAGGGCTGGCAGATCAGGAGTGCGGGTGACGGACAAGGGGCCGTTCAGACCGCACGCGAGTTCCGGCCCGACGCCGTCGTCCTGGACATGATGCTGCCCGACATGGACGGGCTGGCCGTCCTCGGGCGGCTGCGCCGCGAACTGCCGGACGTGCCCGTCCTGTTCCTGACCGCCAAGGACGCCGTGGAGGACCGTATCGCCGGACTCACCGCCGGCGGCGACGACTACGTCACCAAGCCGTTCAGCCTGGAAGAGGTCGTGGCCCGGCTGCGGGGACTCATCCGTCGCTCGGGAGCCGCCGACCGCCGGTCCGACTCCGTGCTCGTCGTGGGGGATCTGACCCTGGACGAGGACAGTCACGAGGTCTCGCGGGCCGGGGAGTCCATCCATCTCACCGCCACCGAGTTCGAGCTGCTGCGCTTTCTCATGCGCAATCCGCGGCGCGTGCTCAGCAAGGCGCAGATCCTGGACCGCGTGTGGTCGTACGACTTCGGCGGGCAGGCCAATGTGGTCGAGTTGTACATCTCGTATCTGCGGCGGAAGATCGACGCCGGACGGGAGCCCATGATCCACACCCGGCGCGGGGCCGGTTACCTGATCAAGCCCGCCGCGTCATGAGCGGGCGACGACGGCCGCGTCCGCAGAAGCGGCATGCGGGGCAGGGACAGCCGCGCACCCTGCGGACCCGGCTGGTCGTCGCATCCGTGGTGCTGATCGCCGTGGTGTGTGCGGTGATCGGCACCGTGACCACGCTCGCCCTGCGGAGTCACCTCTACAACCAGCTCAACGACAAGGTGACCGACATCGCCATGCGTGCGACGGGTGGCCACCTGCAGGACCAGGGCGGCAAGGAGCCCGGCGGCCCGGACGGCCCCGGCTCCCTGTCCAAGATCCCGACGACGCCGAGCGGAAGGATCGCGCGCCTGCTCACCAACGGCCCGACGCAGCCCGGCACCGTCGCGGCGTATGTGCGCGGCGGATCGATCGCCAGCGCCGCCAAGGCCGTTCAGCTGAAGGACGGCGGGTTCGGGAAGATGGGCACCGTCGCTCTCAGCGCCGCGCAGAAGCGCGCGCTCGCCGAGGTGCCGAAGGACGACAACCGGCACTCGGTGGAGCTGCCCGGCCTCGGGGACTACCTCGTCCGCTACAAGGTGAGTCCGGACGGCAGCGGAGACGCCTACTACGTCGCCCTGCCCACCAAGGACGTCGACGACAACATCGACACCCTGATCGTGGTGGAGGTCTGTGTCACCGTGGCGGGCTTGCTCGCCGCCTCCCTCGCCGGCACCGTCATCGTCGGCCTGGCCACCCGCCCCCTGCGCAAGGTCGCCGCCACCGCCACCCGGGTCTCCGAACTCCCCCTGCACACCGGCGAGGTGAACCTCAGCGAGCGGGTCCCGGAGTCGGAGTGCGATCCGCACAGCGAGGTCGGACAGGTCGGCGCCGCGCTCAACCGGATGCTCGACCATGTGCACGGCGCCCTGCACGCCCGGCAGCAGAGCGAGACGCGGGTACGGCAGTTCGTCGCCGACGCCAGTCATGAGCTGCGGACTCCGCTCGCCTCCATCCGCGGGTACGCCGAGCTGACCCGGCGCGGGAGAGAGCAGGTCGGGCCCGACACCCGGCACGCCCTCGGGCGGATCGAGTCCGAGGCCGGGCGGATGACCCTGCTGGTCGAGGACCTGCTGCTGCTCGCCCGGCTGGACGCCGGACGGCCGCTGCAGTTCGAGCAGACCGACCTCGTTCCGCTCGTCGTGGACACCATCAGCGACGCCCGCGCGGCCGGCATGGACCACAACTGGCGGCTCGACCTGCCCGACGAACCGGCCCTCGTCTCCGCGGACGCGGCGCGCCTGCAACAGGTGCTGGTCAATCTGCTGGGCAATGCCCGCAACCACACCCCGCCCGGTACGACGGTCACCGCCCGCGTGCAGCGGCGCGGGCCGTGGCTGTGCATCGACGTCGAGGACAACGGACAGGGGATCCCTCCGGACCTGCTGCCGCACGTCTTCGAGCGGTTCGCGCGCGGGGACTCCGCGCGCTCCCGCTCCACCGGCTCCACCGGGCTCGGCCTCGCCATCGTGCAGGCCGTCGCGGCCGCTCACGGCGGTGCCGTGACCGTGGACAGCGTTCCGGGGCGGACGGTGTTCACCGTGCATCTGCCCGCGCACGTCCCGGCCGTGCCGCAGCCGGCCCCCGGAACGGGCCGGCCATCGCACTCACAGGCACAGCACAGTGCCACCACATGGGTGCGACAGGGCGCCTGACCAAAGTCGGTTCCATGCGAACCGACTCTTCTCCCGGCACCCTGCCGGCGCGGGAGCACCTCCCGGCCGGAAACGCCGGTACGCCTGTCCTGGACGTAGTGATCCCCGTCTACAACGAGGAGAAGGACCTCCACCCGTGCGTGCTCAGACTGCACGAGCACCTCACGCGCACCTTCCCGTACGCCTTCCGCATCACGATCGCGGACAACGCGTCCACGGACAGCACGCCCCTGGTGGCGGCCCGGCTGGAGGCGGAGATCCCCGAGGTCGCCAACTTCCGGCTGGAGCAGAAGGGCCGCGGACGCGCCCTCAGGACCGTCTGGTCCGCGTCCGACGCACCGATCCTCGCGTACATGGACGTCGACCTGTCCACCGACCTCAACGCCCTGCTGCCGCTGGTGGCGCCACTGATCTCGGGCCACTCGGACCTCGCGATCGGCTCCCGGCTCGCCCGTACCTCCCGGGTGGTGCGCGGCCCCAAGCGGGAGTTCATCAGCCGGGCCTACAACATGATCCTGCGCGGCAGCCTGCAGGCCCGCTTCTCGGACGCGCAGTGCGGCTTCAAGGCGATCCGGCGCGATGTCGCCCAGGTGCTGCTGCCGCTGGTGGAGGACACCGGCTGGTTCTTCGACACCGAGATGCTGGTACTCGCCGAGCGGGCGGGGCTGAGGATTCACGAGGTGCCGGTCGACTGGGTCGACGACCCGGACTCGACCGTGCACATCGTGAAGACGGCCACCGACGACCTCAAGGGCGTGTGGCGCATCGGCAGGGCCCTGGGCACCGGTTCGCTGCCGCTGGACCGGCTCACCCGGCCCTTCGGCGACGACCCGCGCGACCGCGAGATCCAGGACGTGCCCACGGGGCTCGCCCGCCAGCTCGTCGGGTTCTGCGTCGTGGGCGGCCTGTCGACCCTCTTCTACCTCCTGCTCTACAGCGGCTTCCGCCAGTTCTCCGGCGCACAGGTCGCCAACGCGCTCGCCCTGCTCGTCTCGGCGGTCGCCAACACGGCCGCCAACCGCCGCCTGACCTTCGGGGTGCGGGGCCGGGGCGGAGCCGTACGGCACCAGGCGCAGGGCCTGGTGGTCTTCGGCATCGGACTCGCCCTGACCAGCGGCTCCCTGGCCGCCCTGAACGCGGCCACCGGCAACCCGGCGCACTCCACCGAGGTGGCGGTGCTCATCGCCGCCAACCTCGCGGCGACCGTGCTGCGCTTCCTGCTCTTCCGCGCCTGGGTGTTCCCGGACCACCAGGAGTCCGGCGGTTCGACGGTGGCCGCCGCGCACACCCCGTCCTCACCGTCCTCAACGTCGTTTCCGACCCGCACGACGACCGTGCCGTACCGGCCCGACGGGCCGTTTCCGCAGCGCCCGGCGCCGTACCCGTCGTACGACCCGTACCCGACCACCCAGGTCCGCGCCGGTGAGGCCGCGGACGGCAGCTGGAGGGACGCCACCATGCGGCTGCAGCCGGTGCGCCCTCACGACACCGACCCGGGGGACCCCCGATGACCACCCACTACGACCGGCCCGCCCCGCAGGACACCCCCGGGGCCTGGGGACCGCCGCCCACGACGCCCCCGCAGGCCCCCGGATCCGGTGAGCCCGGGCAGCCCTTCACCCGCAGACTGTGGCGCGGCCGCCCCGAGGACCCGCGCTGGGCACGCCCGGCCTTCCTCGGTCTGCTGGCCGTCACCCTGGTCACCTACCTGTACGACCTGAGCGCCTCCGGCTACGCCAACTCCTTCTACTCGGCGGCCGTCCAGGCGGGCAGCAAGTCCTGGAAGGCGTTCTTCTTCGGCTCGCTGGACGCGGGCAACGCCATCACCGTCGACAAGCCCTCGGCCTTCATGTGGCCGATGGAGCTGTCGGTCAGGATCTTCGGCCTGAACTCGTGGGCGATCCTCGCCCCCGAGGTCCTCATGGGCGTCGGCACGGTGGCGGTCGTGTACGCGGCGGTACGGCGTCGCTCCGGCCCGGCGGCCGGTCTGATCGCGGGCGCGGTGCTCGCGCTGACCCCCGTCGCGGCGCTGATGTTCCGGTTCAACAACCCGGACGCGCTGCTGGCTCTGCTGATGTCGCTGGCCTGCTACTTCGTCGTGCGCGCCGTGGAGGACGGGCGCACCGGGTGGCTGGTGTGGGCGGGTGTCGCGATCGGCTTCGCGTTCCTCGCCAAGACCCTGCAGGCCTTCCTGATCCTGCCGCCGCTGGCGATCGTCTACGCCGTCTGCGGTCCGGTGAGGCCGATGAAGCGGCTGGTGCAGCTCGGCCTCGCGACCGTCGCGCTCGTCGTGGCCGGCGGCTGGTGGGTCGCGATCGTGGAGCTGTGGCCGGCCTCCTCCCGCCCCTACATCGGCGGTTCGCAGAACAACAGCTTCCTGGACCTGACCTTCGGCTACAACGGCCTCGGCCGGATCAACGGCGACGAGACCGGCAGCGTCGGCGGCGGTGGCGGGGCGGGCGGCACCGGCCGCTGGGGCGAGACCGGCTGGGACCGGATGTTCAGTTCCGAGATCGGCAGCCAGATCTCCTGGCTGATCCCGGCCGCACTGATCCTGCTGGTCGCGGGCCTGTGGGCGACCCGGAAGGCACGGCGTACGTCCGTCACGCGCGCGTCGTTCCTGGTGTGGGGCGGCTCGCTGCTGATCACCATGGTGGTCTTCAGCTACATGGCGGGAATCTTCCACCAGTACTACACGGTGGCCCTCGCCCCCTACGTCGCGGCGGTCACCGGCATGGGCGCCGGGCTGCTGTGGGAGAAGCGGAAGGAGACCTGGGCGTCCCTCACGCTCGCCGCGTCCGTGGTGGCCGCGGCGGCCTGGGGCTACGTCCTGCTCAACCGCACCTCCGGCTATCTGCCCTGGCTGAAGTGGCTGGTCCTGATCGGCGGGCTCGCGGCCGCGTTCGGCCTGGTCTTCGCCGGCCGCCTCGCGCGACGGCTCGCTCTGGGTGCGGCGGCGGTGGGCCTGCTGGCCGCGCTCGCCGGTCCGGCGGCGTACACGCTCAGCACGGTGAACTCCGCGCACACCGGCTCCATCCCGACGGCCGGCCCGGCGGGCGCGAGCATGATGGGCTTCGGCGGCGGCCGGCCCGGTGGCGGCAACGGCGGGGGCATGCGCGGCGGCTTCGGCGGCGGAATGCCGGGGCAGAACCAGCAGGGCCAGCAGAACCAGCAGGGCCAGCAGAACCAGCAGGGCCAGCAAAACGGCAACGGGAACATGCCGGGGCAGGGCCAGGGCTTCCCCGGCGGCGGCATGCCGGGCCAGAACGGCAACGGGCAGGGCGGCCAGGGGCAGGGTCAGGGCCAGCGGAACGGCAACGGCTTCCCGGGCGGCGGCGCCATGGGCGAAGGCGGCCGTACGGGCGGTGGCGGTGGCGCCGGCGGCCTGCTGAACGGAGCGAACGTCAGCTCCGCGGCCAAGAAGCTGCTGGAGACGGACGCGGACAAGTACACCTGGGTCGCCGCCTCCATCGGCTCCCAGAACGCGGCGAGCTACCAGCTGGCCACCGGTGACCCGGTGATGGCGATCGGCGGCTTCAACGGCACCGACCCGTCCCCGACGCCGGCCGAGTTCAAGAAGTACGTGGCGGACGGAAAGATCCACTACTTCATCGCCGGCGGCGGCATGGGCGGTGGCGCGGGAGGCGACGCCAGCGGTACGGCGTCCCGGATCACCTCATGGGTCGAGAGCAACTTCAAGAAGGTGACGGCCGGTTCGGCCACCTTCTACGACCTGACGCAGCGCAGCTGACAGAAATCGACTGTACACCGTATAGTGGCCGCTATACGGTGTACAGCATGTCCGCTTCCCAAGGTCACCCCCGGCGCTGGCTGATCCTCGGTGTCATCTGTCTCGCCCAGCTCACCGTGCTGCTCGACAACACCGTCCTCAACGTGGCCATCCCTTCGCTCACCCGCGAGCTGCACGCGGCCACCTCCGACATCCAGTGGATGATCAACGCCTACTCACTGGTGCAGTCCGGCCTGCTGCTCACCGCGGGCAGCGCCGCCGACCGCTACGGCCGCAAGAAGATGCTGATCGCGGGGCTCGCCCTGTTCGGCATCGGTTCCCTGGCGGCCGGACTCGCCGGTTCCACCGGCCGGCTGATCGCCGCCCGGGCCGGCATGGGCATCGGCGGTGCCCTGCTGCTCACCACCACGCTCGCCGTGGCGATGCAGATCTTCCCGTCCGAGGAACAGCCGAAGGCGATCGGCATCTGGAGCGCGGTCAACGCGCTGGGCTTCGCGGCCGGCCCGCTCGTCGGCGGCTTCATGCTCGGCCACTTCTGGTGGGGCGCGATCTTCCTGATCAACATCCCGATCGCGATGCTGGGACTGGTCGCGGTCGTGGCCCTCGTACCCGAGTCGAAGGCCGCGCCGTCCCGGGGGGCCGCCCCCGGATCCCCGGTCCGCGGCGACCGCCCCGATCTGCTCGGCGCGCTGCTGTCGACCATCGGCATGGCCTCGCTCGTCTTCGCGATCATCTCCGGTCCGGGCCATGGCTGGACCTCACCGCGCGTGCTCGGTACGGCCGCCGTGGCGGTCGTGGTGCTCGGACTCTTCGCGTACTGGGAGAACCGGGTCGACGCGCCGATGCTCGACCTGTACTTCTTCCGCGACCGCAGGTTCACCGGAGCGGTCGCCGGGGCGGTGCTCATCACCTTCGGGATGGGCGGGGCGCTGTTCCTGCTGACCCAGCACCTTCAGTTCGTGCTCGGGTACGGGCCGCTGGAGGCGGGTCTGCGCACGGCTCCGCTGGCGCTGTCGGTGGTGCTGCTCAACTTCACCGGCCTGTCGGCGAAGTGGGCGACGCGGATGGGGACGCCGGTGTCGATCGCGCTCGGGATGGTGCTGATGGCGCTGGGGCTGGTGTCCATAGCCGAGCTGGACTCCGGGGGGTATGCGGGGACGCTGGTGGGGTTGCTGCTGATCGGTGGGGGGTGTGCGGTGGCCAATCCGGCGATGGCGCACGCGATCATGAGTGCGATTCCTCCGGAGAAGGCCGGAGTGGGGGCCGGGATCAACGGCACGCTCGCCGAGTTCGGGAACGGGCTCGGGGTTGCCGTTCTGGGAGCTGTGCTCAGCTCTTCCGTGGCCTCGGGCGAGTCGCTGTCAGCCGGGCTGGGGACCGGTCAGCTGGTGGGGGCCGTCGCCGTGCTGCTCGGGGGATTCCTCGCCGCGGGGCTTCTGCGGCGGGCGGAGCGGAGTCTCGCCTAGGGGGTGTCGTTCGGATCGCCGCGGACCCGGGGTGATCCGAACGACACCCCTCGGGGCCCGGGATGGAT
Source organism: Streptomyces sp. NPDC101151 (assembly GCF_044768335.1). Taxonomy (NCBI): domain Bacteria; kingdom Bacillati; phylum Actinomycetota; class Actinomycetes; order Kitasatosporales; family Streptomycetaceae; genus Streptomyces; species Streptomyces sp. NPDC101151. The sequence goes on from NZ_JBIWPP010000005.1 coordinate 357,938, forward strand.
GTGCGTGCGGCGGCGGGTCGGCTGTGGCTGGTCGCGCCCGCGCGGCCGGGCCGCAGATCGACACGGCCCCGAGCCCCTTGGGAGACTTCTGGCATCGTGAGAAGTGGCCGTAACTCCGGAAAGGTGCGTCGATGGCGAAGGCGGATGCGCGGTCGGCCCGGGACAGCGTGTGGTGGGAGGGGAAGGCGCGGCGCGGTGGGCGCAGCGCGCAGCCCTCGGGGCTCGACCGGGAGCGGATCACCACCGTGAGCGTGCGGCTGCTGGACGCCGAGGGACTGGCGAAGTTCTCCATGCGGCGGCTGGCCGGTGAGCTGAACGTCACCGCGATGTCGTTGTACTGGTACGTCGACACCAAGGACGACCTGCTCGAACTCGCCCTGGACGCGGCCTACGGCGAGCTGCGGCTGCCCGAGCCGGAGGGCGAGGGCGAGGACTGGCGCGACCAGCTGCGCAGCCTGGCCACCGAATACCGCCTGCTCCTCGTCCGCCACCCCTGGCTGTCGCCGCTCGCCGGGCGGTACCTCAACATCGGGCCCAACTCGCTCGCCTTCTCGCGGCGCGTGCAGCAGGTGGTCCGCGGCTCGGGGCTGCCCGCACACGGCATCACGGGCGCCATCTCCGCCGTCTTCCAGTTCGTCTACGGCTACGGCACCATCCAGGGCCATTTCGCCGACCGGGTCGCGGCCGCCGGCATGACCCCGGACGAGTACTTCCGCACCGTCATGAGCGCGGTGTCCGAGTCCCCGCAGACCGCCGACGTCGTCGAGGAGTCCAAGGACATCATGGCGGCCCGCGGCGGTGACACGGTCGAGGAGATGCTCGACCGGGACTTCACCTTCGCCCTGGACCTGCTGGTGGCCGGGATCGAGGCGATGGTCGAGCGGGGCTAGGACAGGCCCTGATCCCCGGCCACCAGCCGGGCCGGAAACCCCCCGGTCGCCACGGGTCCCCACCGTTCGGGTGTCACCCGGATGATGGATTTTCCCTGCTTGACCATCGCCTCGCGGTACTCGTCCCAGTCGGGGTGTTCGCCGGCGATGTTGCGGTAGTACTCCACCAGGGGCGCCACGGAGTCGGGGCTGTCGACGACCTCGGCGGTGCCGTCGACCTGGACCCAGGGGCCGTTCCACTCGTCGCTGAGGACGAGCAGGCTGACCCGCGCGTCCCGCTTGGCGTTGCGGGTCTTGGCGCGCTCGGGGTAGGTGGAGACCACGATCCGGCCCGAGTCGTCGACCCCGCAGGTCAGCGGGGAGGCCTGGGGGCTGCCGTCGGCCCGGCGGGTGAGCAGGATGGCGCGGTGGCGGGGGCGTACGAAGTCCAGCAGGTCGTCCAGCGATACACGGGTGTTCGTCGCGATGTTCGGTGCCATGGGCGCAGCCTAGGGCGAGGACGGCCCGGTCAGCCCGACCCTGTCGGGCTCGGGCTCAGGATGTCGGCGCCGCGGACGGGCCGTCGTGCGCCGGGAGGACGTCCCGGCGCACCTCTCCTCGCCTCAGGCGGTGGGCAGGGCGTCGCCCTGCACCGCCTGGATGTCCAGCTCGACCCTGAGGGTGGTGCCGATGGCGGCGATGCCCGCCTGGAGGACCTGGTTGTAGTTCATCGCGAAGTCCTCGCGGTGCAGTTCGGTGGTGGCGCGGAAGGCGGCGCGGGTGCCACCCCACGGATCGGGGCCGGTGCCGAGGTAGGCCAGGTCCAGGTCGACCGGCCGCAGGACCCCGTGCATCGCCAGCTCGCCGTGGACCGTCCAGCGGTCCGGGCCGGCCTGGGTCAGGCCGGCCGAGCGGAAGGTGATCTCCGGATGCCGCTCGACGTCGAGGAAGTCCGCGGACCGCAGATGGGTGTCGCGCATCCCGTTTCCGGTGTCGACGGACGCCGACCGGATCACCGCCTCCACACGGGACTTGGTGACGTCGTCCGGGGCGATCTCGATGCTCCCGCCGAACTCCGCGAACCGGCCGTGCACGCTGGAGATGCCCAGGTGCTGGGCGACGGCGGCGACGGAGGAGTGCACCGGGTCGATGGTCCAGGGTCCGGGCGGCGGCAGTTCCGTGCCGCCCTGCCGGGCCAGGGTCACCGTGCCGACCTCGGCCCGCCCGGCGGCGGTGACGATCGCGCTGGAGGCGGCGGGCGCGTACCCGACGGCGGTCACGATCACCGTGTACGGCCCAGGCGCCAGCTCGGTGACGTCCCGTACGGCTCCCTCGGCGTCGGCCTCGGCCCGCAGCACCTGCGAACCGGTCATGTCGGTCACCGTGACGACCGCGTGCGACACGGCCCATCCGTCCCGGGTACGGATCCTCGCGGTCAGTCCCATCCCGTTTCTCCCTGCAAAGGCTTACAAATTGGTCATAAGAAGTCCGGCCCGTGGTGCGCGCATGGCGGTGCGCGCACCACGGGCCGGAGGTGGACTACTCGCCGGGGTGGGCGAGTTCGATGTCGTGGCCGTCGACTCCGGCACCGGTGACGGTCAGCGCGGTGGCCGCCGGCGGGTAGCCCGTCGCGATGACGGTGTACTCGCCGTTGTCCAGGTCGGTGAATGCGTACGCCCCGTCCGTCCCGGTGGTGGACGTGCCGACCACGTTGCCCGCCGCGTCCACGAGGGTCACGCGAGCGTCGGCCAGCGGTCCGTACGGGGCCCGGACGACACCCTGCAGCTGGGCGCCGGCGTCCAGGGCGACCTCGATCCGGGTGACACCGGTGGCGCCGATCTCGACCGGCAGGGCCCGCGGGCGGTACCCGGCCGCGTTCACCGCGACGGTCACCACGCCCGGCACCAGCTCGGTGAAGGCGAACTCGCCCTGCTCACCACTGGCCGCGGTGGCCAGCAGATCCCCGCGCACATCGGTGACGATCACCATCGCGTCCTTGACCGGCAGCGCGCTCCCGGCCGCCCGGACCACACCGGTCAGTCCGCTGGTGCCGCTGAGCAGGATGTCGTACGGCAGCGGCTCCTCGCCCACCACGATCGTGGCGGCCTGCGGCTGGTAGCCGTCGGCGGAGGCGATCAGCACGTACGAGCCCGTGCCCGGCGCGTCCAGTCCGTAGGAACCGTCGGCCTGGGCGACCGAGCGGCCCAGCTGGCGGCCGGAGAGGGATATCAGGGTGACCGCGGCCTGCGGGACCGGGACGCTCTCGGCGCCGCGGACGAAGCCGTGTACCGGGGTGCCGCCGCCGGCGCCGGGTTCGGCGACCGTGGCGACAGCGGTGAGCTGCTGGACGGCGGTGGCGGTGGCCGGTGCCTCGAAGATGTCGTTCGCCGGGACGGCGGGCTCGGCCCAGGCGGGCACCTGCTCAGGGGCGGATTCCTGCACCGACTCCTCCAGGGTGTGCTCGACGGGGGCGGCTGCCGGGGCCTTGGCCTCGGCAGCCTGGGCCAGGGCGCCCTGCGTCTTCAGCGGGACCTCCTTGATGAACAGCGTGATCAGGAAGGCGATGGCGGCGAGGCAGCCGGCGATGAAGAAGACGTCGGCTATGCCGTGGCCGTAGGCGCTCTCCAGCAGCGTGCGCAGCGGGAGCGGCAGCTTGTCCATCTCCGGGATGCTGTCGGTGGAGCTCGAACCGGCGAGGGCGGCCTGGTACTTCGGGGCGAGGGCGGGGATGCCGTCCTTGACGTAGTCGGTGATCCGGTGGGCCATCACCGCGCCGAGCGCGGAGACGCCGACCGCACCGCCGAGGGAGCGGAAGAAGGTGACCGTGGAGCTGGCCGAGCCGAGGTCGGAGGGCGCCACCTGGTTCTGCGTGGCGAGGACCAGGTTCTGCATCATCATGCCGATGCCGAGGCCCAGCAGGGCCATGAAGATGGCCATCTTCCAGTAGTCGGTGTCGTACCGGATGCCGCCGAGCAGCAGCAGTCCGGCCGTCACCAGCACGCCACCGCTGACCAGCCACGCCTTCCAGCGGCCCGTGCGGGTGATGAACTGACCCGAGACGGTCGAGGAGATGAACAGACCGCCGATCATCGGGATCGTCAGGACGCCGGACATCGTCGGGGACTTGTCGCGGGCCAGCTGGAAGTACTGGCTGAAGAACACCGTGCCGCTGAACATCGCGACACCGACGAACAGCGAGGCGAGGGACGCCAGCGTGATGGTGCGGTTGCGGAACAGACGCAGCGGGATGATCGGCTCGTCGGCCTTGGCCTCGACCAGGATGAAGAGGGCGCCGAGCACGATCGAGCCGCCGACCATCGCGTAGGTCTGCCAGGACACCCAGTCGTACTTGTCACCGGCGAAGGTGACCCAGACCAGCAGCACCGACACGGCCGCGGAGATCAGGAACGCGCCGCCCCAGTCGACCTTGACGTCCCGCTTGACCACGGGCAGGTGCAGGGTCTTCTGCAGCACGATCAGCGCGATGATCGCGAAGGGGACACCGACGTAGAAGCACCAGCGCCAGCCCAGCCAGGAGGTATCGGTGATGACACCGCCGAGCAGCGGGCCGCCGACGGTGGCGACGGCGAAGGTGGCGCCGAGGTAGCCGGAGTAGCGGCCGCGCTCGCGCGGGGAGATCATCGCCGCCATGACGATCTGTGCCAGCGCGGACAGACCGCCGACGCCGATGCCCTGGAACACCCGGAAGGTGATGAGCATGCCGGGGTTCTGCGACAGGCCCGCCGCCATCGAGGCGACGACGTAGATGATCAGGGCTATCTGGACGAGCGCCTTCTTGCTGTACAGGTCGGCGAGCTTGCCCCACAGGGGAGTGGCTGCGGTCATCGACAGCAGGGCCGAGGTGACCACCCAGGTGTAGGCGGACTGACCGCCGCCGAGGTCCCCGATGATGTGCGGCAGAGCGTTGGAGACGATCGTGGACGACAGGATCGCCACGAACATGCCGAGGAGCAGCCCGGACAGGGCCTCCATGATCTGCCGGTGCGTCATCGGGGCGTGGTCTGCGCCTCCCCCGTGCTTGGCGTGAGCCCGCACACCGGCTGGTGTGGTCGTTGCCATGGGCTTCCTTTTCTTACGTGTTTGCGGGTGTACGGGTGGTTTCCTGGACTACGGGTGCGGGCGGCCGCGGAGGGGCGGAGCGGCAGTCGCCGAAGCTGGCGCGCAGGCGCGTCATCAGCCGGATGAGCTGGCCGACCTCCTCGTCGGTCCAGTCGCTCAGCCGGTCGGCGAGCAGATGGGTGGTCCGCCGGGACAGCTCGTGGAGCTGCTCCAGACCCGCGGGGGTCAGGTGCAGGATGCGCGAGCGCTTGTCCGCGGGGTCCGGTGACCGCTCGATCCAGCCGCGCGCGGCGACGTGCGCGACATGCCGGCTGGTGACCGACATGTCCACGGACAGCAGCTCGGCGAGCTTGCTCATGCGCATGTCGCCGTGGCTGCCGAGCAGGGTCAGCACGGCGGCCGAGCCGGTCGGGCAGTCGGGCGGCAGGATCCGCCCCAGGTCCCGTTTCACGGCTCCGACGGCACTGAGCTGACGCGCCAGCTCTTCAAACTGCGGCCGCTCGGCCATCACACCTCCCGCATTCGTTGCTTGGGGCAACCATAGAGGCGGTTGGTTGCTGCAGGCAAACAAATCGGGGCGGGGTGGCGCAAAAACTTGGCAAAGGCAAGTATTGCGAACGTAAACGTGCAGGTGGAGGCGGGTGGGGTGTCCCCGTCTGTCCCGGTGGCCCCGCACTTGGGTCGGTCACCGGGATTCGCTAGTGTCTCGGGCCATGGCTAACACCCAGGGCCCCCAGGGCAATCACGACCCCGCAGGCAGCACCCAGATGTTCCGCGCGTTCGTCGACGAGGCTCCTCAGGGACGCCGTCAGCAGGCGGCCGCCCCCTCCGGCCCGCGCATCGGCCTGATCATCGGTGTCGTCGTCGCCGTGGTGGTCGTCGCCGCGGTGGCCTGGCTGGCGATGTAGTAGGGGGCGATCCCTTTCGGGATCACTCGTTCCACCGGACGGACACGTCCCGCGTCTCGATGTGCATGCCCAGCGGGACGCGCCAGGCGTCGACGCACACCGTCCAGGTGTGGTCCGTCCGTGCTCCCGGTCCGATCGGTACCGGGAGGTCCACGGCCGACTCGCGCGTCCCCCAGTCGATGCCGAGTGCGCCGATGATGTGCGTCCCGAACGTCACCGTGCCCGAACGCACCGCCGTACCACCGGTGTTGTGGAAGGCGACGGTCACCTTCTCGCACCAGCGCTGATCCGTGTCCTTGCGCGCGGGGTCGCCCCAGCTCAGGTCGGCGGGCGCGGGAGGCGCCGTACGAGAGGGAGTCGGCGTCGGCGACGGCCGCTCCGGCACAGTCGTACCTCCATCGGCCCCGCTCGGTGAGGCGCCGGGTGCCCCGGCCGAGTCGGGCGCGTCGGGGGTGTCGCGGGCGGTGCCTGCGGCGGCCGTCGGCGGCTTCGTGGCGGGCGGCTGTGAAGCCTCGTCCGTCGAAGGAGGGTCGGCATCCCCGGTCGGCCCGTCCAGCGGGACCATACGGACCGCTCCCGTCGGTGCCCCCGCCGTGGCCGCCGGTCGCGGCACACCGCCCACCGCCACATACCCGTCCCGGCCCCCGCCCCCGCACGCGGCCAGGGCCGCGCCCAGGCACACGACGGCCGCCGACGCTGCCGTAACGGCGCCTCGGCGGCCATGTGTCCATGTCGTGGTGCGCGACGTCCGGGTACGAAGCATCCGGCCATGGTGGATGACGCTCCGTCAGATGGGAAGCCTCAGTCGGAGATGAGGCCCTCGCGCAGCTGTGCCAGCGTCCGGGTCAGCAGCCGGGAGACGTGCATCTGGGAGATGCCGACCTCCTCGCCGATCTGCGACTGGGTCATGTTGGCGAAGAAGCGCAGCATGATGATCCGGCGCTCCCGGGGTGGCAGCTTGGCCAGCAGCGGCTTGAGGGACTCGCGGTACTCGACGCCCTCCAGCGCGGTGTCCTCGTAGCCGAGCCGGTCCGCGAGCGAGCCCTCGCCGCCGTCGTCCTCGGGGGCCGGGGAGTCGAGCGAGGAAGCGGTGTAGGCGTTGCCGACCGCCAGGCCGTCGACCACGTCCTCCTCGGAGACACCGAGGACCGCGGCCAGCTCCGTGACCGTCGGGGAGCGGTCCAGCTTCTGGGACAGCTCGTCACTGGCCTTGGTGAGGGCCAGCCGCAGCTCCTGGAGCCGGCGCGGCACACGCACCGACCATGAGGTGTCGCGGAAGAAACGCTTGATCTCGCCCACGACCGTCGGCATCGCGAACGTCGGGAACTCCACGCCCCGTTCGCAGTCGAAGCGGTCGATCGCCTTGATCAGGCCGATGGTGCCGACCTGGACGATGTCCTCCATCGGCTCGTTGCGGGAGCGGAAGCGGGCCGCCGCGTAGCGCACGAGGGGGAGGTTCAGCTCGATCAGGGTGTCCCGGACGTAGGCGCGCTCGGGGCTGTCCTCGTCGAGTGCGGCGAGCCGCAGGAACAGGGAGCGGGACAGGGTGCGGGTGTCGATGTCCGTCGAGGCCGGTAGGACCGGGACGGCTTCAGGGGCCTCGACGGGCGGGGCCTGCACGGCTTCGAGGGGCGTGACGCCATCGAGTACGTCGATTGCGGCAAGCTCCTTGGGCGCTGCCTCGCTCGTCGGTGTGAGCACCTTCGAGCTGCCCTGGTCTGCGGACATGCCACCCCCTTTGGGTCGCGGGACGGTCGTGGCGGCGATGCTTTCGAGCAACGCAACCTTCACCTGAATACCGGAGCCGGAGCCTCGGCAAACGCGCTTCCCGCAGAATGTCACATGTCGGCAACACGCTGTAGTGACATGTCGACACGTGAGATGCGAATCGGCCCTGGAAAGAAGGGGTCTGACGGTTTTTCGGCGCACAACTGTCGGGAACCGCCCTGGTGAGCGATTCGCTCGTGCCGGTTACCAATCGATCCTGCTTGCGATCCGGTGCGATCTGGTGTGTTCCGGACCGTGCGCCTGTGCGCCGGTTATGCCTCGATCCGATTCGCGGACCGCAGCCGCTGGAAGCTACGCGCGAGTAGCCGGGAGACGTGCATCTGGGACACACCGAGTTCCGCGCTGATCTGAGACTGGGTGAGATTGCTGTAGTAGCGCAGCAGAAGGATTCTCTGTTCCCGCTCGGGAAGCTGGACGAGAAGATGGCGGACCAGATCGCGGTGTTCCACGCCGTCCAGGGCGGGGTCCTCGTAGCCGATGCGGTCCAGCAGGCCCGGCAGCCCGTCGCCCTCCTGCGCCGCCTCCAGCGAGGTGGCGTGGTACGACCGTCCCGCCTCGATGCAGGACAGCACCTCCTCCTCGCTGATCCTGAGCCGCTCGGCGATCTCGGAGGTCGACGGTGAGCGCCCGAAGGCCGTGGTGAGGTCCTCGGTGGCGCTGTTCACCTGCACCCACAGCTCGTGCAGCCGGCGCGGTACGTGGACCGTGCGGACGTTGTCCCGGAAGTACCGCTTGATCTCGCCGACCACGGTCGGCATCGCGAAGGTCGGAAACTGTACGCCCCGGTCGGGGTCGAAGCGGTCGATGGCGTTGATCAGGCCGATGGTGCCGACCTGGATCACGTCCTCCATCGGCTCGTTGCGGGAGCGGAAGCGGGCGGCCGCGTAGCGCACGAGCGGGAGATTGGCCTCGATGAGCGCCCCCCGTACCCGGTTGTGCTCGGGTGTGCCCGGTTCGAGGTCCTTCAGCTGGGCGAAGAGCACCTGGGTGAGCGCGCGGGTGTCGGCGCCGCGGCGCTTCTCGGGGGCCGGAGGAGGGGACGCCGGAGCGGGCACCTCGTCCTGGGGCGGCGCAGTACTGGCCGACACGGTCAACGCCACCTCTTCATCGGTCAATCATCCGTCAAAAGCGGTCATAGCATCACAAGACATGTGCACTGTGTGCAAGCACCCGATAACGCCGTGTTGTGGTTAAACAGCGCCAAGTTGGGTCATAAAACGCAGGAAAGCCCCCCGCCGGAACGGCGGGGGGCTGCTGGAGCGTGAGGCTCAGAATTCGTAGTCGGCGATCACCCACGTGGCGAACTCGCGCCACATGGCGACACCCGCCTGGTGGGCCGGGTGCTCCAGGTAACGCTTGAGCGCGTCCGTGTCCTCGACCGCCGAGTTGATCGCGAAGTCGTAGGCGATCGGCCGGTCGCTGATGTTCCAGGCGCACTCCCAGAACCGCAGCTCCTCGATCTGGCCGCCGAGGGCCCTGAAGGCCGTCACGCCGGCGACAACTCGCGGATCGTCGCGCTCGACACCCTCGTTGAGCCTGAAGAGGACCAGGTGGCGGATCATGGGGTGTACCTCAGCTCTCTCAGCTCTTTGCTCCGTCGGCGATCCACGTCATGAAGTCGCCTATGGCCTTGGCCGCGTCCGATATGCCCTCGAAGGCTATCTGGACGTAGTCGGCCGCCTTGGCCGGATCCGTGATGATCACGTACAGCGCGAAGACCACGAGCACGTACACGGCGATCTTCTTGGCGTTCACCGTCACCGCGGCCTCCCTGTGCCTGTGTGCCCCGTGGGACCCCTGTTGCCGGCGGCGAGTGTAACCTTCACGCCCGCTTCGGGAACCAACGGCCCGGCCGTCGAGGGATTTTGCCGCGCACCATGCACGAAGGGCCCCGTCGTACGACGGGGCCCTTCTACAGCGGTAGCGGAGGGATTTGAACCCTCGGTGACTTGCGCCACACTCGCTTTCGAGGCGAGCTCCTTCGGCCGCTCGGACACGCTACCGAGGGAGACCTTACAGCAAGGTGGGGCATGGTTTGAAATCGGTATTCAGCGGTCCCGGAAGAACTCGGTGAGAAGCCGGGCACTGTCGTCCGCCAGGACTCCCTCGATGACCTCGGGCCGGTGGTTGAGCCGCCGGTCGCGTACGACGTCCCAGAGGGAGCCTGCCGCTCCCGCCTTGTCGTCCCGGGCTCCGTAGACCACCCGGTCCACCCGGGACTGCACCAGCGCGCCCGCGCACATCGTGCAGGGTTCGAGCGTGACGACCAGCGTGCAGCCGGTCAGCCGCCACTCGCCGAGCAGGGCCGCGGCCCGCCGGATCGCCAGGACCTCCGCGTGGGCCGTGGGGTCGCCGGTGGCCTCACGCTCGTTGTGTCCGGTCGCGAGCACCGTCGTACCGTCAGGGGACAGCACGACGGCGCCGACGGGAACGTCCCCGCCCCGGACGGCCAGAGCGGCCTGGTCCAGGGCGAGCCGCATCGCGGGCCGCCAGCGGTCGCGTACCGGGTCGGGTACCCGCTCCGTGTCCGCGGCGTCCTGCGGCTTCTCGGGCGTGGTCAGCGGACGGTCTCCAGCACCTCCGAGGCGCCCAGGGCCTCGGCGATCTCGGCCAGCGCCTCGTTCGGGTCGAGGCCCAGCAGCTCCTTCTCGCCGACACCCAGGTCGTCGAGGATCCGGCCGTCGCCCACCGGGCCGTGCGGCACCGCGCCGACGGCGGTGGTCTCCTCGTCCTCGTCCGCCTCCTCGGACTCGCCGTCCTCGGTGCCGTCGAGGTCCAGGGAGTCCAGGTCGGGGCCGTCGTCGGCGCCGGGTTCACGGCCGAGCAACTCGTCCGTGAGCAGCAGCTCCCCGTAGGCGCTGCGGGCGGCGGCGGCGGCGTCCGAGACGAAGATGCGAGGGTCCTCCTCGCCGTCCACGCGGACGAGACCGAACCAGGAGTCCTCCTGCTCGATCAGGACGAACACCGTGTCCTCGTCGGGAGTGGCTTCCCGGGCCAGGTCGGCCAGATCCGACAGGGTCTCCACATCGTCGAGCTCCGTGTCGCTCGCTTCCCACCCGTCTTCGGTGCGCGCGAGCAGTGCGGCGAAGTACACCGTGACTCTCCCACTGGTCTTAGGCGTGCCGGTTGGGGGTCCCCCCGGCGGAGGTTCTGGGTGGGGAGAGTTGGGCTCCGAGCCCCACCCACTCGGAATCGTGGCAGAAACAAGGCCTCCAGGGGACGTCTTCGGCTCCCTGTGTCTGGCTGTTTTGATCGTGCGTCCGGGTCATGAGGGCGAACGACCCACCAGCGCGCTCATTGCCGCCACCTGCGGATCGTACGCGGCTTTTCCCGGCGCTCACGCACCCCCACGTCGGCGACACCGGAGCGGGCCGTGATCTTCCTTACCGTGATCTTCCTTCCGGGCCGTCCACCCGCGACCCGTCGACAGCCCGCCTACCAGCGGAACGTCCGCATCCGCATGGTGTGCCGCAGCCGGGCCGCCTTGGCCCGCCGAGGCTGGACGCGCTCGCGCAGGGCGCGGGCCTCGGCGAGTTCACGCAGGAACCGGGCGCGGCGACGCCGGCGCTCGGCGTCGGTCTCGGGCTGTTTTGGCCCGACCGGAACCCCGGCGCCCTCGGCGGCGCCGCTCGCGCGGTCAGGCAGGTCAGGCACAGTCACACCACCCCGGGTCCCTCCCTCCCACTTTCCCTCGGACGGGCGGTTTGATGCCAGAGCCAGGGGCCGCCGAGCGCGGTTACTGTTATGGGCATGCGTCTCCACGTCGTCGACCACCCCCTGGTCGCCCACAAGCTCACCACGCTGCGCGACCAGCGCACCGACTCCGCGACCTTCCGGCGACTCGCCGACGAACTGGTCACCCTGCTCGCCTACGAGGCCACGCGGGACGTGCGCACCGAGGCCGTCGACATCCGGACACCGGTCGAGCCGACCACCGGTGTCAAGCTCGCCCGCCCGCGCCCGCTCGTCGTGCCGATCCTGCGCGCCGGTCTCGGCATGCTGGACGGCATGGTCCGGCTGCTGCCGACCGCCGAGGTGGGCTTCCTGGGCATGATCCGCAACGAGGAGACGCTGCAGGCCTCCACGTACGCCTCGCGCATGCCGGAGGACCTCTCGGGTCGTCAGGTGTACGTGCTGGACCCGATGCTGGCCACGGGCGGCACGCTGGTCGCGGCCATCCGGGAGCTGATCAAGCGCGGTGCCGACGACGTGACCGCCGTGGTCCTGCTCGCCGCCCCCGAGGGTGTCGAGGTCATGGAGCGCGAGCTGGCAGGCACCCCGGTGACGGTCGTGACGGCGGCCGTCGACGACCACCTCAACGAGCACGGCTACATCGTCCCCGGCCTCGGGGACGCGGGGGACCGGCTGTACGGCGCGGCCGAGTAAGCGCTTCGCCCGGGGCGCCGGGGCGGGGCGCCTCGGCGCCGTAGGGGTGCGGGCGGCTGCGGGTTCGTCGTGGCTTGTCGCGCAGTTCCCCGCGCCCCTGGGTGGTGGGCCCTTACGGGGTTGTTCAGCAGTTCTTCTTCGCGGCGGGCGTCTGCTCGGGCGCGGTCAGCTTGACCAGGGCCCGGTCGGCGGCCGTCCGCTGCGTGAGGTTCTTGAACCCGTCGCCGATGATCAGGTCGAGACCGGCGCCCTTGCGGCCGGCGTCGGCGCGCCGCTCGGCGCCGGTCAGCTGGGTGGCCAGCACCGGCAGCGAGGTGTTCAGCGCGGAGGCGGGGCCCAGGAGGAGCCCGGTGCCCTTGACCTTCTTGTCGAACTCCTTGGACGCGTTGCCCACGTCACCGATCTTGAAGCCGCGCTTCTTCAGCTCGTCGGCGGTGTCCCTGGCGAGCCCGGAGCGCGCCGTCGCGTTGTAGACGTTCACGGTGATCTCGCCGGGCCTGGGCAGCGTCCTGGTCTGTGCGGCGGGATGCGCCTTGGTGTGGCACTCCGCCTTGGCGCCGGCCGCCGAGTTCTTTCTGCCGCCGGTGAAGACGTCGATGAGCTGCAGCGTGCCCCAGCCGATCAGGCCGAGCGCGGCGACGGACGCCACCACGGCGAACACGAGCCTGCCGCGCCGCCGGGGAGGGCGCATCCGAGGGTATTTGTCCCCCGTGATCCGGTACTGGCCGCCCATGCCAGGGGGAGTCAGCATGCTCATGGGCGCAGCGTAGTGCGCCTGAGCGGCGATGCCTATTAGATGATCAGTCGACGCCGCTCAGCGGAACCCGAAAGGGGCAACGGCCGTGTCGCGCCGGGGTCAGTCGAGTTCGAGTACGCGCGCGTGCAGCACCTGGCGCTGCTGGAGGGCGGCGCGGACGGCGCGGTGCAGGCCGTCCTCCAGGTACAGGTCGCCCTGCCACTTCACGACATGCGCGAAGAGGTCGCCGTAGAACGTCGAGTCCTCGGCGAGGAGGGTCTCCAGGTCGAGCTGGCCCTTGGTCGTCACGAGCTGATCGAGGCGGACCGGGCGCGGCGCGACGTCCGCCCACTGCCGGGTGCTTTCCCGGCCGTGGTCGGGGTACGGCCGGCCGTTTCCGATGCGCTTGAAGATCACACGGAAAGCCTACCGGTCAAGACGTTCCGGGCGCAGCCATGGCGGCGGAGTGCGACGCTGGAAAAGACGCATCCAAGCGGGGCATACGGGTGACTATCGGGAACAGGGGCCGCAGATGAGTGACAGCGAGACGCTTCCCGCAGAGGCCCGGACGATCGCCGCCGGGTACGCGTTCACGGGTCCCGCCCTCGACCTCGGCGCCCTGCTGTGGGACGGCCACTGCCACCCGGACGCACCGGTCCGCATCCCGCTCCCCATGCTCAACCGGCACGGTCTGGTCGCGGGCGCCACCGGCACCGGCAAGACCAAGACCCTCCAGCTGATCGCCGAGCAGCTGTCGGCGCAGGGCGTGCCGGTGTTTCTCGCCGACATCAAGGGCGACCTGTCCGGGATCTCGCGGCCGGGGCAGCCCGACGACCGGGTCCAGGGGCGGGCCGCCGAGGTGGGCCGGCAGTGGACGCCGGCCGGCTTCCCGGCCGAGTTCCTCGCGCTCGGCGGGTTCGGCCACGGCATCCCCGTGCGGGCCACGATCACCAGCTTCGGCCCGGTGCTGCTGTCCAAGGTGCTCCAGCTCAACCAGACCCAGGAGCAGTCTCTCGGCCTGGTGTTCCACTACGCCGACACCAAGGGCCTGGAGCTGATCGACCTCAAGGATCTCAGGGCGGTGGTCGCGTTCCTGACCTCCGATGAGGGCAAGACCGAGCTGAAGAACATCGGCGGCCTGTCCACCGCCACGGCCGGGGTGATCCTGCGCTCGCTGACCGCTTTCGAGGCACAGGGCATGGCGGACTTCTTCGGCGAGCCGGAGTTCGGCACGGCCGATCTGCTGCGGACGGCGCCGGACGGGCGGGGCATCGTCTCGGTGCTCGAACTCCCCGCCGTCCAGGACAGACCACAGCTGTTCTCGACGTTCCTGATGTGGCTGCTGGCCGACCTCTTCCACGACCTGCCCGAGGTCGGCGACGCCGACCGGCCCAAGCTGGTCTTCTTCTTCGACGAGGCCCATCTGCTGTTCAGCGACGCCTCCAAGGCGTTCCTGGACTCGATCACCCGGACGGTGCGCCTGATTCGCTCGAAAGGGGTCGGCGTCTTCTTCGTCACGCAGACCCCGAAAGACGTACCGTCCGACGTCCTCGCCCAGCTCGGCAACCGCGTCCAGCACGCGCTCAGGGCCTTCACCCCGGACGACCAGAAGGCGCTGAAGGCGACCGTGAAGACCTTCCCGAACTCCGCCTACGACCTGGAGGAGCTCCTCACCGGCCTGGGCACCGGCGAGGCCGTGGTGACCGTGCTCGGCGAGAAGGGTGCCCCGACCCCGGTCGCCGCCACCCGGCTGCGGGCGCCGGAGTCCCTGATGGGCCCGGTGGACGGCGCCGAACTGGACCGCGCGGTGCAGGGGTCCGCACTTCACGGGCGTTATGCACAGGCTGTGGATCGCGAGTCGGCGTACGAGAAGCTGAGCGCCGAGCGGCCGCAGGCTCCCGGGGCCCCGAAGACCCCCCGGGCCGCGAAGGCCCCCAAGGAGGAGCCCTCGCTCGTCGAACAGGTCGTCGGCAGCGGGATGTTCAGGTCCCTGGCCCGCTCGGTCGGCACCCAGATCGGCCGCGAGATCACCCGTTCGCTGTTCGGTACGGCCCGGCGGAGGCGGTAGGGCCGCCCCCGCCGGCGCATCAGCGGCCGCTCTCCTTCGCCGGCTGCTGCGGTTGCGGCTTCTTCCGTTCCTGCTGGTGCGGCGCGCTGCGCCTGGCCTCCGCGCGCAGCAGGGCGCGCAGGACCGCGTACGGGTCTGTGGGCATGGTTCGTCCTTGCGTCGAGCTGACTGGCCTCGGGGGAAAGGCACGGTCAGCAGCGCAGGACCACCGTCCGCAGCAGGGCCACGGCGTACGGGGGCCGGGGCATGGCCGGGCACGGGCGCGGCGCCGGGCGGGCCGGCGCCGCCGGATCGGGCAGGGGCGCGGTGCGCTCGGCCGCGTCGGCCTGATGGAGGGAGCGCGCGGGCGGCCGCAGCAGTGTGTCGAGGACGTCGTGCTCGGCGGTCTCGGACGAGGCGGCCAGGGCGGGCGCCGCCTGGGCCTGCACATGGGCGCCGGGCACCCACAGGGCCAGGAGCAGCACGAGCACCCGCAGCCAGGTACGGCTCCGGGGAAGGCTCGGGGTCCTGCTCACGGCAGGTGCCTGCCCGCGCCGCACCCGTACCGCACCGCGCACCGCCCGAGAACCACCCGTTCGGCCCCGCACATCACACCGTGCGTGGTACCTGCCGGGCGCGGCCCCGGATGCGGAACGCGGTGACGATCTCCACGACGCCGACGACCACCAGCCACCAGCCGCCGACCAGGGTCAGCACGGCGACCGACTCGAACGGCGAGTCGATCAGCACGATTCCGGCGATGAAGGTGACGACCCCGAGGAAGATCTGCCAGCCCCGGGCGGGCATGCGGCTGTCGGAGGCGGCGGCCAGGGTCTGGGTGATCCCGCGGATCACCCAGCCGATGCCGATCCACAGGGCGAGCAGCAGGGTCGACTGCATGGGCCCGCGGAAGCAGAAAAGGCCCAGCAGGATCGACACGGCGCCGCTGATGAAGGCGAGCACGCGCAGCGAGGTCGTCTTGTGGGTGCCGAAGGCGGAGATCAGCTGGAAGACGCCGCTGATGAGGAGGTAGAGGCCGAACAGGACACCCGCGGCGAGCAGCGAGGCGCCCGGCCAGACGAGCACCAGCACGCCGAGGACGAGCGACGCGATGCCGGTGACCAGGACCACCTGCCAGGCGGCCCGGGACAGCGCGTGCAGGGGGCCCTCGAACGGCGGCTCCGGCTCATGGTGTCCCTGCGGATGCCCCGCGTGGACGTTCCGGTCGTTGTACTCGTGGCCCCGGGAGGGGCCGCCGCTGGGTACCTCGGTCATGCTCCATGCTCGGACCGGCCGGGCGAGCCCCGCCACCCGGGCGGGGCCACCCGGCTGAGGCTCACTTCCCCGCCGTCTTCGCGGCCTTGGCCGCCGCCTTCATCTCCTGCTTGTGGGCGCGCACCTTGGCCAGTGACTCGGGCCCGGTGATGTCGGCGACGGACCGGAAGGACTTCGCCTCGCCGTAGGCCCCGGCCGCCTCCCGCCACCCCTCGGGCCGCACGCCCAGCTGCTTGCCGAGCAGGGCGAGGAAGATCTGCGCCTTCTGCTTGCCGAACCCGGGCAGGTCCTGGAGGCGCTTCAGCAGCTCCGGTCCGTCCTCGACGCCCTGCCAGACCTGCTCGGCGTTCCCGTCGTAGTGCTCGACGAGGTACTGGCTCAGCTGCTGGATCCGCTTGGCCATCGAGCCCGGGTAGCGGTGCACGGCGGGCTTGTCGGAGAGCAGCGCGGCGAAGGCCTCCGGGTCCATGACCGCGATCTCGTGCGCGTCCAGGTCCTCGGCACCCAGCCGCCCGGCGATGGTCGCCGGCCCCTTGAACGCCCACTCCATCGGAACCTGCTGGTCCAGCAGCATTCCGGTCAGCGCGGCGAGCGGACTGCGCCCGAGCAGCGCGTCGGCCTCGGGGTCCTGGGCCAGGTGCAGAGTGACGTCCATGGCTCGATGATCGCCCGTCGGGGGACGGGGCGCAGCCGGGGGGAGGAGGAGGGCCGTTCTCAGTCCGCGCGCCAGTACCCGAGGGCGTGCACCCGGCCCTTGGGCACGCCCAGCTCCTTGCGCGCGTACGACGCCAGCGTGCGGGTGGTAGCCGTGTCGCAGGCGATCCACACGTACGGGTCGGGGGTGGCGTCGAGCACGGCGGGCAGTTCGGCGCGGACCCGGTCGGTGAGGTGGGCGCCCGCGTCGCTGCGGGGCACCTCGCGTATCTCGTGGCGGGCCGGGTCGGCCTGGCAGGGGAGCCCGTCCAGGGTGCCCTCGAACCAGATCGTCGCCGGGGCCGAATCAAGGGTGCCGAGCAGGGAGTTGATCGCGGGCAGCGAGGCCGGGTCGCCGATGGCCACGACGTGCGAGGGTGCGGGGTCGGGGTGCTGGAAGCCGGTGCCCTGGACAGTCGCCTCGATGGTGTCGCCGGGCCGTGCGGCGCGCGCCCAGTCGGCGGCGCATCCCTCGTGCAGTGCGAACTCCAGGCCGAAGGTGCCGGTCGCCGGGTCCGGGTCGACCAGGGTGTAGGCCCGCTGGTGCGGTCGGCCGGCGTCGGAGAACCACAGCCGTACCCACATCGTGGGGTGGACGCCGGTCGTGGCGAGCAGCCCGCCGTCGCTCAGCCGCAGCCGCCGGTAGTGCGGGGTGACGTCCTCGGCCTCGGTGACCGTGCACACGAAGTCCTTCGCGCGCAGCAGTTTCAGGACCGCGCCCTCCCATCCACGCCCCTGGCCCATCGCGTCTCCACCCCTCGCGTACGATTCCCCACCAATGACTTAGGCAAGGCTAACCTAAAGCAAAGGGGAGTCCCAGGGTGACCACCGAGACCTACCGCGACGCCTGGGGCATCCCCCACCTGCGTGCCGCCGGCACCTTCGCCCTCGCCCGCGCCCAGGGCCGCGTCACCGCCCTGGACCGTGCCTGGCAGATCGAGGTCGAACGGCACCGCTCCCAGGGCACCTCGGCCGCCTTCCTCGGCGCGAGCGCCCTCCCCTGGGACGTCTTCGCCCGCCGCGCCCGCCTCGACGACACCGCGAGACGCTGCTTCAGCACGCTGGAGAGAGAGGACCCGGAGACGGCGGACTGGGTCCGGGCGTACGTCGACGGCGTCAACGCTGGCCTGGCGGAGGGCGCCCGCCGCGCCCCCGAGTTCGCCCGCACCGGTCTCACCCCCACCCCCTGGCAGCCGTGGACCCCGCTCGGCATCTGGCTCGGCACGCACATCCTCTTCGCGGGCTTCCCGGCCAAGCTGTGGCGCGAGGAGGCGATACGGCACCTGGGCCCCGAGGCGGTCGCCCTGTTCGCCACCGACGGCCCCGGCACGTCCGGCAGCAACGGCTGGCTTCTCGCCGGCGAGCGCAGTGTCACCGGGCACGCCCTCATCGCCGGCGACCCGCACCGCTTCATCGAGGACCCCGGCGTCTACCAGCAGATCCGCCTCTCCTGCCCGGAGTTCGACGTCATCGGCCTCGCCGTCCCCGGCGTCCCCGGCATCGCCCACTTCGGCCACACCGGCACGGTGGCCTGGGCCATCACCAACGCCATGGCCGACTACCAGGACCTCTACCGCGAACGCCTCCGCCGCACAGGCGCCGGCATCGAGGCCCTGCACCCGGACGGCACCTGGCGGCGCGCCCGACGCCACACCGAGACGGTGGAGGTCGCCGGCGAGGACCCGGTCGAGATCGAGGTGATCGAGACGGACCGGGGTCCGGTGATCGCAGGCGGGCCCGAGGGGTTGGAGTCGGGCGTCGCCGCACAGCCCGATCCGACGCCCGCCCCGGAAGCCGCCGCACCGTCCGGGCCCGAACGCGCGCACGACCCGCGAGGCGGCGACGGTGAGGACGCCCCACTGGCGCCACCCGCAGCCGGCGGCCAAGGCCGCACGGGTGGTGCGGGCGGTGCGGGCGGGAGCGAAATGCCCGCCGAGGGCGGAGCCGAGCCGGACCCGGAACCCACCGCCCTCGCCCTCCGCTACCCGCCCCGGGTGACCGAGGACCTCGGCTTCAGCACCCTCCTCCCCCTCCTCCGCGCCCGCCGGGTCGAGGACATCGACACCGCCTTCGACACCTGGGCGGAGCCCGTGAACGTCGTACAGGCAGCCGACACCGAGGGCGGCCTCCTGCACCGGGTGGCGGGCAAGGTCCCGCTGCGGGCGGAGCCCAACCGCACCCGCCCGGTCCCCGCCTGGCAGCCCGGCCACGAATGGCGGGGCTGGCACGAGACGCCGTACGCCGGCCTGACCGACGGCATCGCCGTGATGGCCAACCAGCGCGGCCCGGCAGCCCCCCTCGGCGTCGAGTTCGCCCCGCCCCACCGCGCCGACCGTATCCGCGCCCTCCTGGAAGAACGCCGCACCTGGTCCGCCGCCGACCTGCACGCGATCCACACCGACACCCACCTCGCCTCCGCGGCCCCCCTCCTCGGCCGTCTCGCCGCCCTCGACGGCCTCACCCCCGAGGCCGCCCGCCTCCGCGCCCGCCTGCTGTCCTGGAACCGCCGTATGGACGCCGACAGCACCGGGGCCGCGGCCTACGCGGCGGTGCGCTCGGCGGTCGTACGCCACCTCGCCGCGCACCCGGCCTTCGCCGCCCTGACCGAACCGCCCGCCCATCCCGAGGTCCTGCTCCCCTGGCTGGCCCTCGCCCCACGCATCGCCTTCGCCCTCGAACACCTTCTGAGCGCCGAGGAGTTGTACGGCATCGACCGCCCCGCCGCCGTGCGTGCCGCCGTGGAGGAGGTCGCCGCGGCACCGCCGGCCGGCACCTGGTCCGACACCCACCGCCTCGCTCCCTGGCGGGCGCTGCCGGGGGAGTCGTACGACGAACCCGGTCTCGCCGGCGACCACGACTGCGTGCTGTGCACCTCGGCCGTCCCCGGCCTCACCGATCTCTCGGCCCGCGGGCCGGCGGCCCGCTACGTCTGGGACCTGGCCCGCCGGGAGGACAGCCGCTGGGTGGTCCCCTTCGGCGCCGACGGCGTCCCCGGCGCACCGCACCACCGCGACCAACTCCACCTGTGGCTGGGGGGCGAACTGGCCCCGGTCGTCACCGACTGGGCCCTCCTCACCCTCGAACGCACCGACACCGACGACGCCACCGAAACCGTCACCTACCCCGCCACCGCCACCGACACCGACAACGACGACTCCGAGGCGAGACCGATGACCGACCCGCACACCCCCGCCGCCACCCCCGCCCACGAGCACCGCATCGACGGCTACGGCACCGTCCGCATCCGCCCCCTCGACCCGGCGGCCGACGCGGAGGTGGTCCACTCCTGGGTGAGCGAGGAACGCGCCGCGTTCTGGGGCATGACCGGCCTGACCAGTTCCCAGGTGGCGGACATCTACGCCCACATGGCCACCCTGGACACCCACCATGCCTACTTCGTCACCAAGGACGGCGAGCCGGCGGCCCTGCTCCAGACGTACGAGCCCGGGGCCGACCGGGTCGGCGAGTGCTACGAGGTCCTCCCCGGCGACATCGGCGTCCACCTCCTCCTCGCCCCCGCCGGACCCGACGGCCGGAGCCCCGGCTGGACCTCGGCCCTGCTGACCGCGATGACGTCGTACGTCCTGCTGGGGATGGACCGCAGGCGGGTCGTGGTCGACCCGGACGTACGCAACGTCAAGGCGATCGCCCGCTTCGAGCGCCAGGGATTCCTGCGCGGCCCCGAGGTGGTCCTCCCCGAGATCGACATCCCGGACGTGTACCTGCCGGAGAAGCGCGCCCAACTGGCCTTCCTGGCAAGGGGGGTAGCCTTCCCCGGTGACCACGCCTGACGAGCTGATCGCCCAGTACGGCCTGGAGCCCATCCCCCGCGAGGGCGGCCTGTTCCGGCGCACCTGGGCGGGGCCCGAGCGACCGGACGGCCGCCCCGAGGGCTCCGCCATAGTGGCCCTGCTCACCGCGGACGACTTCTGCGCTCTGCACCGCCTGCCCAGCGACGAGGTCTGGCACTTCTACCTGGGCGACCCGCTCCGGCTCCTGCTCCTCTCCCCCGACGGCACGACCCGCACCGCCGTCCTGGGCCCCGGACTGCGGGCCGGCCAGCACGTCCAGCTCACCGTGCCCGCCGGGACCTGGATGGGCGCCCAGGTGGCGTCCGGCGGCGCGTGGGCCTTCTTCGGCTGCACGATGGTCCCCGGATTCACCTACGAGGGGTACGAACACGGCGACGCGGCGGACCTGTCGGCGCGTTACCCGGCCGAGGCCGCCCGGATCGCGGAACTGTCCCGACCATGAGCCTGCTCGACGGACAGATTGCCCTGGTGACCGGAGCGGGCGGCGGCCTCGGCTCCGCCCTCGCCCTGCGCTTCGCCGAGGAGGGCGCGTCGGTGGCCGTCCACTGCCGTACGGCGGTGGAGGCGGCCGGCGACGTCGTCGCGCGCATCCGGGACCTGGGCGGCGAGGCGGTCGTCCTGCGGGCGGACCTGACCGACGAGGAGGCGTGCCACCGGCTGATCCGCGAGAGCACCGACTGGTCCGGCGGCCGCCTCACGGCCGTCGTCAACAACGCGGCCGTCCAGCCCTCGCGGCCGCTGGCCGGCATGTCGGCAGCCGAGTGGCGCACGGTCGTCGACACCAACCTCACCAGCGTCTTCGCCTGCACCCAGGCCGCTGCGGCGCACATGAGCGAGCACGGCGGCGGCACCATCACCCACATCGCGTCCATCGAGGCGGGACGGCCCGCACCCGGTCACGCCCACTACAGTGCCTCCAAGGCCGCGGTGGTCATGCACGCCCGCGCGGCCGCCCTGGAGTACGGTCCCCTCGGCATTCGCGTCAACTCGGTCTCGCCCGGCCTCATCGACCGGGAGGGCCTGGCTCGGGCCTGGCCGGACGGGGTGCGCCGCTGGCTCGACGCCGTCCCCGCAGGCCGCCTGGGCCGTGCGCGGGACGTGGCCGACGCCTGTGTGTTCCTCGCCTCGCCCCTGGCCTCCTGGATCACGGGCCACGACCTGGTCGTGGACGGCGGGGTGTCGGCACGGCCTACGTGGTGAGCACGGCGGCCGTTCCCCGCGTACCTACGGGGAGGGCATGCGGGCCCGTGGACGGAGGGATCAGGTGCGCGACGAACACCGGTGGCTTCGACGGCTGACCGTCCTGGCCGCGGGCCTGCTCCTGCTCCTCCTCGGTACGGCGGCCCCCGCCTCGGCCCACGCGGCCCTGCGCGAGACGGACCCCGCCGACGGAACGGTCCTCAAGTCCGCCCCGCGCCACGTGACACTGACCTTCACGGAATCGGTCGGCCTGCTGACCGACTCCCTCCGCGTCTACGACCCCGAGAACCACCGCATCCGTACAGGCGAGGCGGACCACGCCCCCGGCCGCTCCGACACGGCCCGCGTCTCCCTGCCCGCCCGGCTCGGCACCGGCACCTACACGGTGGCCTGGCGCGTGGTGTCGGCGGACAGCCACCCGGTGTCCGGCGCGCTCACCTTCTCGGTGGGCAAGCGCACGGCCACGACGACGAGCGTCCTCCCGGACCGGACGGAGAACCCTGCGACGACGAGCCTCTTCAACATCGCTCGCTACGTCTCCTACCTGGCCGTGGCGCTCCTCCTGGGCACGGCGGTGTTCGTGGCGTACTGCCGCCCGCCGGCCCGGGGCCACCTGCGGGTACCGGCACTGGCCGCCTGGTGGACCCTGTCCGCCTCGACGGTCGCCCTCTTCCTCCTGAGAGCCCCCTACGAGGAGGGCACACCCCCGACGCGGGCGCTCGCCCTCTCCTCCCTCACCCACACCGCGACGACCCGCCCCGGCGAACTCCTCCTCACCCGCCTGGCCCTGCTGATCCTGGCCGGGGGCTGCGCGCTGTCCCTGCGGAGACGGCGCCGCAGGATCCCCCGCCGGGCCGCCCTGACGACCGCCGCGATCCTCTCCGTCGCCCTCGCCCTGACCTGGGCCGCCTCGGAGCACGCCTCGGCGGGCCTCCAGGTCCCCCTGGCGATCACTTCGGCCACGCTCCATCTGCTGGCGATGGCGGCCTGGCTGGGCGGCCTGACCGCGCTGCTGCTGACACTGCGCCGCACGGCACCGGACCCGGCCGCGCTGCCGGCCCGGACCGTCATCCGCTTCTCCCGTCTCGCCTTCGCCTCGGTGACGGTCCTGGTGGCGACCGGCGTCTACCAGTCCTGGCGCGGCCTGGGCTCCTGGCAGGCGCTCACCGACACCTCGTACGGCCGCATCCTGCTGGCGAAGCTGGCGGCGGTCACCCTCCTGCTGGCGGCCGCGTCCCGCTCCCGCCGCTGGACGGCCCGCCTGGCGAGCCCGGCCCCGGCCCCGCACCACGACCGCGTCCCCGAACCGGCCGGCGGCCCCCCGCTCCCCCCGGAGCCCGCCCCTGCCCCGGCCCCCGCGCCCTCCCACCGCCACCTGCGCCGTTCGGTCCTGGCCGAGATGGCGACGGGCGTGCTGGTCCTGGTCCTGACGACCCTTCTGACGAGCACGCTGCCGGGCCGGGCGGCCGCCGAGGCGGCTCAGTCCCCCGCGTCGACGACGACCGGCATCCCGGCCGCCTCGGTCACCACGGTCCCCTTCGACGTGGGCACCCCCGGCGGCCACGGCGAGGTCCAGATCACCCTGGATCCCGGTCGGGTCGGCGCGAACGCCGTCCAGGCGGTGGTCTACGGCCCCGACGGCGGCCTGTCCTCGGTGCCCGAACTCCGTATCACCCTCACCCTCGCCGACCGGCGGATCGGCCCCCTGGACAGCAAGGTCACCGACCGGGGCGGCTACTGGGCCGCCGACTCCTTCGACGTGCCGATGCCGGGAACGTGGACGATGAAGGTGACGGTACGGGTGTCGGAGGTGGACCAGGTGACCGTGGCGAAGACCGTGCGGGTGGTGCGGTAGCGGTCGCGGCAGCGGTCCCGGGGGAGAGGGCGAGATGGTGCGCAACGAGCGAGTGGTGATCGAGGGCGTGGAGTTCCTCGCCGCCCTGACGACCCGGTCGGACATCGGGCTGCTGGCCCTGCACGGCAGCAAGGAGGGCGGTACGGCGGAGCTGGCCCACGAGGTGGCGGCACGCACGGGAGCGACCGCCCTGGTCTTCACCCAGCCGACCGGCGACCCCGTCCACATCCCGTCGCACCGGATGTCCGCACCCCACTGCGAGACCCTCCGGGAGTTCCTCGCCTCCGTGACGGTGGTGATCTCCCTGCACGGTCACCTGAGACCCGGCTCCCCCCGCGCGATCTTCCTGGGCGGCAGCAACCGCGCCGCCGCCACGACCCTGGCCCGCAGCCTCACCCTGCTCGCCCCGGCCTTCGACACCGTGACGGACATGGCCCGCATCCCGAGCGGCCTGCGAGGCCTGAACCCACGCAACCCCGTGAACCTGGCCCCGGCCGGAGGCGTCCAGGTCGAACTCCCCCTGACCGCCCGAACCCAGCGTCCCGAAAAGATCCAGGGAGCCCCGGACCTACCCCCGCGCCCGGTGGCGGACGCGCTGGCTGCCGGGGTCGAAGGGTTGACGGTACGACGGGCTTGAACTGCACTTCGCAGACCGGGCAGCAGCCCGCTCCACGCAACCCCGGCCGCCTCACCCCCGGTGGGCTGAGGGGACCGGCCACCCCGCCCGTACCATGGCGGTGTGAACGCGTACTGGCACGTCGTACTGCCGCCTCTCTGCGCCTGACCGGGCGCGGACACCGGCGGTGTGATCCCCGGCCCCCCACCGAGCCGTAGCTCGGCCAGGGGCTTTTGTCGTGCGCCCGTTTCGGATCCAGTCCCGGACGAATGCGACGACGGAAGTTCACGACCGTGCCCAACCGCACTTCTCAGCTCAGTCCCGCGCGCCCGGCCGCAGCCGGCTCGCGGCCCTCTCGCGCCGGACTCCTCGGCGGCTCCGCACCCATCCTGACCTCGGCCGTGCTGTGGGGCACGACCGGGACCGCCGGCTCCCTGGCACCGGCCGGCGCGCCGGCGGCCGCCATCGGCTGTGCCGGTCTCGCCCTCGGCGGCATCCTGCTGTTCCTCACCTCCCGGGGCGCCCGCTCCCTGCCCGCGCGCTGCACGGGCCGCGAGCGGTGGCTGCTCGTGCTGGGCGCCCTCGCGGTGGCCGGGTATCCGGTCACCTTCTACCCGGCCGTGGCCCGCACCGGCGTGGCGGTGGCCACCGTGATCGCGCTGGGCAGCGCGCCGGTCTTCGCCGGACTGCTGTCCTGGCTCTGCGGACAGGCCCGGCCGACCGCACGCTGGACCACCGCGACCGCGGCGGCCGTGCTCGGCTGCACCCTTTTGGTGCTGGGCCCCGAGCTGACCGGGCAGGCCACGCCGACGGACCTGACAGGGGTGGTCCTCGCCGTCTGCGGCGGACTGTCGTACGCCGTCCACGCGCTGATCGGCGGCAGGCTCATCACGCACGGACACCCCTCCGGCGCGGTGATGGGCGTCCTGTTCGGCGCCGCCGGGCTGCTCGTCCTGCCCCTCGTGCTGCTCGCCGGCCCGCACTGGCTCGCCACCGCCCGCGGCGCGGCGGTGGCGGTGTACCTCGCCCTGTTCACCGTCTGCCTGGCCTACCGGCTCTTCGGGCACGGGCTGCGCCGTACTCCGGCGTCGCTGGCCACGTCGCTGACCCTGGCCGAGCCCGCCGTCGCGGCGGTCCTGGGCGTCACCGTCCTCGGAGAACGCCTTCCGGCCGCCTCCTGGACCGGGCTGGCCGTCCTGGCCCTGGGCCTGGTCCTCCTGGCCCTCCCACGCAGCCGGAGCCGACAGCGGTAGCCGCCGCCTGTCGGCAACGCCTTCCCCCATCGGGTGTCCGATGGCACACCTGTCCGGTGAACTGAGGCATCCGTCTGGCTCACACATTCGAGTCAGACCCCTCGAACGAGGTATCTGAAGTCAACTCTGCTTGACGTGATCAAGAACCTCAGGTGGGCCGCCCTTGCGGTCGCACTCCTCGTCGTGCCCTTCGCGGCACCCACTCCGGCCCAGGCGCGTGACCGCTCCGCCCCCGCGTTCGCCCTCTCGGTGACGGCCGCGGTCCATGCGCTTCCGCTCGCCGCGGAGGCGCGGGACGGGTATCAGCGCACGAGCTTCAAGCACTGGAACGCAGGCAAGAACCCCACCGACGGCTGCAACACCCGAGCGGAGGTGCTCCTCGCCGAGGCGGTCGACCCTCCCCAGGTCCTCCCGGGCTGCAAGCTGTCCGGGGGGCGCTGGTGGTCGTACTACGACGGCAAATGGATCACCGCGGCCTCCGCCCTGGACGTCGACCACATGGTGCCGCTCGCCGAAGCCTGGGACTCCGGGGCGTCACAGTGGACCGCGGAGCGGCGTGAGGCCTACGCCAATGACCTCGACGCCCCGACCTCCCTCGTCGCCGTGTCGGCCGCCACGAACCGCAGCAAGGCCGACCAGGACCCGGCCGAGTGGCTGCCGCCGAGCGTCGATGTCATGTGCCGCTACGCCTCGGAATGGATCGGAACCAAACTCCGCTGGGGACTGACCGCCGACGCCGTCGAACTCGAAGCGCTCGACCAGCTCGCGGAAGCGTGCCCCGGTACGACCGTGAGCTACCGGCCCGCTCCATAAGAAAGCGGCGGGCAACGTCGAAGGGCCCCACTGCGAGCAGTGGGGCCCTTCGACATCGTGCCCGGTGAGGCACTGGCGGAGGATACGAGATTCGAACTCGTGAGGGTGTGAACCCAACACGCTTTCCAAGCGTGCGCCCTAGGCCTCTAGGCGAATCCTCCGCTGGGAACATTACATGACCGAGGGGAGTGCTCGCGAACCCGTTCCTGCAGGCCGTCATCGGGTACAGCCCGTGGGCCGCGATCGGGTACTGTTGGGCGCAGCCCCTCACGCGGCGCTATCTGACTGAACTCCCCCAGGGCCGGAAGGCAGCAAGGGTAGGTCGGCTCTGGCGGGTGCGTGGGGGGCGTTTGCGTCTGCCGGGCGAAGGCCTTCGGCGGGGTGGGTTGTCGGTGGGCGCCTATAACCTCGTATGCGTGTCGTCTCTCGCGCTGTACCGCCGCTATCGCCCGGAGACCTTTGCCGAGGTCATCGGGCAGGAGCATGTCACCGACCCGCTGCAGCAGGCGCTGCGGAACAACCGGGTCAATCACGCGTACCTGTTCAGCGGTCCGCGTGGGTGCGGCAAGACCACCAGCGCGCGCATCCTGGCCCGCTGTCTCAACTGTGAGCAAGGTCCCACGCCGACTCCCTGCGGCGAGTGCCAGTCCTGTCAGGACCTGGCGCGGAACGGCCCGGGATCGATCGACGTCATCGAGATCGACGCGGCCTCCCACGGTGGTGTGGACGACGCCCGTGAGCTGCGCGAGAAGGCCTTCTTCGGCCCCGCCGCCAGCCGGTACAAGATCTACATCATCGACGAGGCCCACATGGTCACGTCGGCCGGCTTCAACGCGCTGCTGAAGGTGGTCGAGGAGCCGCCGGAGCATCTCAAGTTCATCTTCGCCACCACCGAGCCGGAGAAGGTCATCGGGACCATCCGGTCGCGTACGCACCACTATCCGTTCCGGCTCGTGCCGCCGGGGACCCTGCGGGACTACCTCGCCGAGGTGTGCGGACGGGAGAACATCCCCGTCGAGGAGGGTGTGCTTCCGCTCGTCGTGCGGTCCGGCGCCGGGTCTGTGCGTGACTCGATGTCCGTCATGGACCAGCTGCTCGCCGGGGCGAGGGAGGAAGGTGTGACGTATGCCATGGCCACCTCCCTCCTCGGCTACACCGACGGCTCGCTGCTCGACTCCGTCGTGGAGGCCTTCGTCACCGGTGACGGGGCCGCCGCCTTCGAGGTGGTCGACCGCATCATCGAGGGCGGCAACGATCCGCGTCGCTTCGTCGCCGATCTGCTGGAGCGCTTGCGGGACCTCGTGATCCTCGCCGCCGTTCCCGACGCCGTCGAGAAGGGTCTCTTCGACGCCCCGGCCGACGTCCTGGAGCGCATGCAGGCTCAGGCAGGCACCTTCGGCGCCGCCGAGCTGAGCCGTGCCGCCGACCTCGTCAACGAGGGCCTCACCGAGATGCGCGGCGCCACCTCCCCCCGCCTCCAGCTGGAACTCATCTGCGCGCGGGTGCTGCTCCCCGCCGCCTACGGGGACGAGCGCTCCGTGATGGCCCGCCTCGACCGCCTGGAGCGCGGCGTCAACTTCGCGGGCGGGGCCGGTGCGCCCGCCATGGGGTACGTCCCCGGACCCGAGGCCCACGCGGGCACGGCCGGCGGCGGGGGCGTCGGCATGGCCCAGGGGGGCGCGCCGGTGCCGCCCGGCGGCGGTCCTGCCGCCGCCCGCGCCGCCGTGCGCGGCACGGGCGGGCCCGGCGGCTCCGGCGGCCCGGCGCCCGCGGCTCCCGCTCCCGCACCTGCTCCCGCACCTGCTCCTGCTCCCGCACCTGCTCCTGCTCCCGCACCTGCTCCCGCCCCGGCAGCCCCTGCCCCGGAGGCTCCCGCGCCCGCGGCGGCCCAGGCTCCCGTGTCCGCCCCCACGGCACCCTCCGCCCCCGCCCCCGGCGCCTGGCCCACCGCCGCCCCCGCAGGCGGCGGCCGTCGCCCCGGCGGCTGGCCCACGGCCGCTCCGGCGGGCGCCCAGCAGAGCCCGGCACCGGCCCAGCCCCAGACACAGCACCAGCCCCAGACCCAGCCCCAGTACCAGGCGTCCCCGGCCGCGGCGGCTCCCGCCGCCCCGGTCCCGGCCGCACCCGCCGGTGGGCTCGACCCCCGCATGCTCTGGCCGAACATCCTGGAGGCCGTCAAGAACCGCCGCCGCTTCACCTGGATCCTGCTCAGCCAGAACGCCCAGGTGGCCGGCTTCGACGGCACCACCCTCCAACTCGGCTTCGTCAACGCCGGCGCCCGCGACAACTTCGTGAGCAGCGGCAGCGAGGACGTGCTGCGGCAGTCGCTGGCCGAGCAGTTCAACGTGCAGTGGAAGATCGAGGCTGTCGTCGATCCCTCGGGTGGCTCCGCGCCCCCGCCGTCCGGCGGCTCCCCGGGCTTCGGCGGAGGCGGCGGCCCGGGCTACGGCGGCCCGCCCGCCGGCGGTGGCTACGGCGCCCCCGCGGCCCCCCGCCCCGCGGCATCCCAGCCGCCTTCAGCGCCCGCCGCGCCCCAGGGCAGCGCCCCGGCGCCTGCCACGCCTGCCTCGCAGCGGGCGCCCGAGCCGCCGCCCCCCGTGGCCCCCGAGGACGACGTCCCCGAGGACGACGACCCCGACCTCGACGAGTCGGCCCTGTCCGGCCACGAACTGATCGTGCGGGAGCTGGGGGCGACGGTGGTGGAGGAGTTCTCCAACGAGTAGGCGCGGTCCCCGCCGGCACGTGGGACGACCGCTCCCACCGTCGTTCGTAGGAACCCACAGGATGCCCGCCCCCCGGTCTTCGGCGACCTTGCCAGTAGGCTGACCCCGTGAAGGTCCTCGTCATCGGCAGCGGCGCCCGCGAACACGCCCTGTGCCGCTCCCTGTCCCTCGACCCCGACGTCACCGCGCTCCACTGCGCCCCCGGCAACGCCGGCATCGCCGAGGTCGCCGAGCTGCACCAGGTCGACGCGCTCGACGGCAAGGCCGTGGCCGCGCTGGCCGGCGGCCTCGGCGCCGAACTCGTCGTGGTCGGCCCGGAGGCCCCGCTGGTCGCCGGTGTGGCCGACGCTGTTCGGGAGGTGGGCATCCCGGTGTTCGGCCCCTCCGGTGAGGCCGCGCAGCTGGAGGGGTCCAAGGCCTTCGCCAAGGACGTGATGGCGGCGGCCGGCGTGCCGACCGCGCGGTCCTACCTCTGCACGACGGAGGAAGAGGTCGCCGAGGCCCTCGACGCCTTCGGCGCCCCCTACGTCGTCAAGGACGACGGGCTGGCAGCCGGCAAGGGCGTCGTCGTCACGCACGACATCGAGGCCGCCAAGGCCCACGCGGCCGCTTGCGTGGGGGCGGCTCCCGCGTCCTCCGGGCAGCGGGGGAGGGTGGTCATCGAGGAGTTCCTCGACGGACCCGAGGTGTCCCTGTTCGCCGTCACCGACGGCCGCAACGTCGTCCCGCTCCGGCCCGCGCAGGACTTCAAGCGCGCCCTGGACGGCGACGAGGGCCCGAACACCGGTGGCATGGGCGCGTACTCGCCGCTGCCGTGGGCCGACCCGAAGCTGGTCGAAGAGGTGCTGCAGACGGTGCTGCAGCCGACCGTGGACGAGATGCGCCGCCGTGGCACGCCGTTCTCCGGTCTGCTCTACGCCGGGCTCGCGATCACCTCGCGCGGGGTCCGGGTCATCGAGTTCAACGCCCGCTTCGGCGACCCCGAGACCCAGGTCGTGCTGGCCCGTCTGAGGACCCCGCTGGCCGGTGTCCTGCTGGCCGCCGCGAACGGCACGCTCGCCGACCTGGAGCCCCTGCGCTGGAGCGAGGACGCGGCCGTCACGGTGGTCGTCGCCTCGCACAACTACCCCGGCACCCCGCGCACCGGCGACCCGATCACCGGCCTGGACGAGGTGGCCGCCGAGGACGCCCCGCACGCCTACGTCCTGCACGCCGGGACGAAGCGGGCGGGCGACGCGGTCGTCAGCGCGGGCGGCCGGGTGCTGTCCGTCACGGCGACCGGCAAGGACCTGACCGAGGCCCGCGAGCGGGCGTACCGGGCGGTGGCCCGCGTCCGCCTGGACGGCTCGCAGCACCGCACGGACATCGCGGCGAAGGCGGCGGAGGCAGCCATGGCTGCGGAGGCGGCGGAGGCGTAGAACCGCCGGTCGGGCGTATGCCGAACCCACTCAGGCCCCGGACAGGAATCCGGGGCCTGATCTTTGCTTTCTGTCACCCAGCTCTGACCAAAGCCATTCCATCGAGTGAGCAATCGCCCATCCGGCTGACGGGGGCCGAGGCCCCAACTAGGGTGCGGCGAAAGCGTTCCGGCACTTGGCCCACCGGCATTGCGATGTCGGTGGCGGGTGCCACAGTGGGGGAGTGAGCAACGCCAGGACAGTCCGGGATCCGCAGGGAGGGGGTGAGGTCGGCTCGTGACCGGAATCGGTGTGGAGATGGGTGCGCAGGCCGCGCGCTCGCGGGCGCTGGCCGTGCTGCGCATCCGGGGCCGGGCGCTGGCCGTGGCCCTGCTGCCGGCGGCCGCCGAGGTGATCCTGCTGACCGGCGGCTCCACCGGCCATTTCACCGGCCCGGGCTGGGACACCGCCCGCTGGGCCGTGGGCGTGCCGGCCGTGCTCGTGCTGCTGGCCGCCGTCGGCATCGCCCTGGTCGTGGCCCGTGCCCGACCCGCCGTGAGTCCCACGGTCCCGATCCCGGAGAACTCCGCCCCGGACCTGTACCGGCTGGTGCGCGACCTCGCCGAGCGGCTCGACGTCCCCGCACCCTCGGCCATAGCGCTCACCCCGGACTGCGACAGCTGGCTGGAGGACCGCACCCACCCGGCCCACGGCCCGCCCCCGCGGCCGACGCACGACGAACTGGCGGGCCCCGGCCAGGGATCCGGCCTCGGCGCCCGCCGCCGCCCCGTCGTCGCCCCGGTCCTCGTCATAGGCTCCCCGTTCCTGTGGTGGATGCGCGTCGGCGAGCTGCGCGCCGTCCTCGCCCCGGTCATCGCCGGCACGGGCCCCTCCGCGCACCCGGACATAGCCGCCGCCCGCCGCTTCGTGCGCGGTCTGGACGCGACGGTGGCCGTGGCCTCGACATCCGGCCGCCGGCCGCTGACCCGGGGCGTGTGCGCGGCCCTCAGCTGGGTCGCCCGGCTGCTGCTGCGCGGCTGCCGCGAGCACGCGGTCCAGATGGAGCGCGGGGTAGCGACGGCGGCGGCCGAGCGCGCGCAGGCCGTCGACTACGGACTGCGGATCGTCGCCCAGGAGCAGGTCGGTCTCGCCTACGCGGGCTGGGACCGGCTGCTGACCAGGGTGGCGCTGCCCGCCTGGCGCATGGGCCGCTGGCCCGCCCGGCTGGACGCGGGCGTGGTGGCCGCGCTCACCGAGCTGTCCCGGCGCGACCGGCTGGCCGAGGGTTTCGCCTCGCGCCTCGGCGAGCGCCCCGCCTGCGACCTCCTGGAGGAGCCCGGCGCGGTGGACGAGGCCGCCTCCCTGCTCGCCGCCCGCCTCTTCCACGGCGGTCCGGCCGAATGCGGCCCGGACTGGGCCCCGGTGGACTGGCAGGCGTACCCGGAGGAGGTGGTCGACCGCACCTGGCGCGCCGACGCGGCCCGGCTGCACCGCGTCCTCGACTCCCTCGGCGTCCGCCCCACCCCCGGCCCCACCGGCCCCGAGCCCGGGGGCCCCACCCTGGCCCGTGTCCTGGACCACCTCACCGAACTCCCCGGCCCGGCCGCCGCCCACACGCGCCGGCACCCGGACACCCACGACACGGAGACCACCGGCATCACCGCCTACGGGGACCAGGGCACGGCCCCGGACACGGTCTCCATCGCCCACGGCGACCAGCTCCCCGGCGCGTACCCCGACGAGGACGCCGTTCCGGGCACCGACCGCAGCGCCGCCCTCGCCGCGGGTCTCAGCGCGGCGATGGCCCGTGAGGAGGCCCGCACGCCGAGAGGCGCGACCGCTGCGGGACAGGGGCCCGACAGCGCCCTGTGGGACGACGGCGCCCTGCCGCTGTTCCCGCTCCAGCCCCCACGCACCGCCCGCGAACTGCTCGCCGACCACGTCATGGCGATGGTGTGCTGCGCGGCCGTCGACACCGCCGGCGCGGCCCCCGCCCTCGACTGGCTCGACGGCCCCTCGCTGCTGCTCGGAGGCGAGCGAGCGGCCGACCTCGCACCGAAGGTCCTCAGCCTGATCGAGGAGGGAGACCCGGGCCCGCTGCGCGACTGGCTGGCCGCGTCCGGCATACGCCCGGAGAAGCCGGTACGG
This sequence comes from Streptomyces sp. NPDC101151, assembly GCF_044768335.1. Classification (NCBI taxonomy): domain Bacteria; kingdom Bacillati; phylum Actinomycetota; class Actinomycetes; order Kitasatosporales; family Streptomycetaceae; genus Streptomyces; species Streptomyces sp. NPDC101151. The sequence goes on from NZ_JBIWPP010000005.1 coordinate 390,537, forward strand.
CTCGTCTGACCCCGGCCTCGTCCGCCCCGGCGTGCTGCCGAGTGTCCCGGCCGATCCGGCGTCGTAGCGGAGAACCGTCTTCCACTTCAGGTCAATTCGCAACGAATAGTGACCAGGCCCGTGCGTTATGTGATGTGCTGGGGATCGACCTCGCACATGGCAAAGGCATGCGACATACGACAGCACGACCGAGCACCACCGTCAGAGGACACGGGGGCATGAGGGAGGGGAGCGACCATGGCCTCGGACCACATCCGCCGCTGGGAGTCCGGAGCGCTCGCGCACGCCGTCACGGACCCCTTCGGCCAGGGCCCGGTCCCCTGGCTGCGTGGCAGTGAGACCTACTTCGACGACACGGGACACGTCGTGCCGTGGTACGTCGATCCGAGCCCGCAGCAGCCGGCCGGCGAGAAGCCGCGCGTCCCCGCGCCGCGCTCGGCCGGCTCCGGGCCGCGCTCGGCCGACGACGTGTACCGCCAGATCAAGGGATTCACCTCTACCGGTGCGGTCACGCCCGGCGACGCGATCGACTTCCACATCACGGTCGACCCGCCGCAGCAGTTCAGCGTGGACATCTACCGAATCGGCCATTACGGCGGCGACGGCGCCTCCAAGATCACCACGAGCCCCCGGCTCTCCGGCATCGTCCAGCCCCCGCCGCTGGCCGCCGACCGCACGGTCTCCTGCCACCACTGGTGGCTCTCCTGGCGGCTCCAGGTGCCCTCGTACTGGAGCATCGGCGCCTATGTGGCCGTCCTCACCACCGCCGACGGGTACCGCTCCCACGTGCCGTTCACGGTCCGGGACGACCACCCCGCCGATCTGCTCCTGCTGCTGCCCGACATCACCTGGCAGGCGTACAACCTGTACCCGGAGGACGGCCGCACCGGCGCCAGCCTCTACCACGCCTGGGACGAGAAGGGCTGCCTCCTCGGCGAGGCGGACGCGGCCACCACGGTCTCCTTCGACCGCCCGTACGCGGGCGCGGGCCTGCCCCTGCACGTCGGTCACGCCTACGACTTCATCCGCTGGGCCGAGCGCTACGGCTACGACATCGCCTACGCCGACGCCCGCGATCTGCACGCGGGCCGCATCGACCCCACCCGCTACCGGGGCCTGGTCTTCCCGGGCCACGACGAGTACTGGTCGGCGTCGATGCGCCGGGCCGTCGAGGACGCCCGCGACCGGGGTACCTCGTTGGTCTTCCTCTCCGCCAACACCATGTACTGGCAGGTGGAGTTGGGCCCGTCCCCGTCCGGGGTCCCCGACCGGCTGCTGACCTGCCGCAAGCGCAAGGGCCCCGGCAGACCGGTGCTGTGGCGCGAGATCGACCGGCCCGAGCAGCAGGTGGTCGGCATCCAGTACGCGGGCCGGGTCCCCGAGCCGTATCCGCTGATCGTCCGCAACGCGGGCCACTGGCTGTGGGACGCGACCGGCGCGCGCGAGGGCGACGAGATCGAGGGCCTGGTCGCCGGAGAGGCCGACCGCTACTTCCCGCGCACCCCGCTGCCCGAGCACGAGGAGCGCATCCTGCTCGCGCACTCCCCCTACACCGACAACGACGGCGCGCTGCGCCACCAGGAGACCTCCCTCTACCGCGCCCCCTCCGGCGCCTGGGTCTTCGCCTCCGGCACCTTCGCCTGGTCCCCGTCCCTGGACCGCCCCGGCCATATGGATCCCCGGATCCAGCGGGCCACGGCGAATCTGCTGGACCGCATCTGCAAACGCGACTGACCACCGGCCCCGCGCGCCGCCCACCCGCTGTCCTTGATCGATGTCTCATACGGGAGAATCGAGGCAGTTGGACAGAACCACGGGGAGGAACCGTGTCCGGATTCGTAGAAAAGCCCGAGCCGATCCAGGTTCCGGGCCTGGTGCACCTGCACACCGGAAAGGTGCGCGAGCTGTACCAGAACGAGGCGGGCGACCTCGTGATGGTCGCCAGCGACCGCATGTCCGCCTATGACTGGGTGCTGCCCACGGAGATCCCCGACAAGGGCCGCGTCCTCACCCGGCTCTCCCTGTGGTGGTTCGACCAGCTGCGCGACCTGGCCCCCAACCATGTGCTCGGCACCGAGCTGCCCGAGGGCGCCCCCGCCGACTGGGCGGGCCGCACGCTCGTCTGCAAGTCACTGCGGATGGTCCCGGTGGAGTGCGTGGCCCGCGGCTACCTCACCGGCTCGGGCCTCCTGGAGTACGACGAGTCCCGGACCGTCTGCGGCCTCGCCCTGCCCGAGGGTCTGGTCGACGGCTCGGAACTGCCCGGCCCGATCTTCACACCGGCCACCAAGGCCGAGGTCGGCGAGCACGACGAGAACGTCTCCTACGAGGAGGTCGCCCGCCAGGTCGGTGCGGAGACCGCGGCCCAGCTGCGCCAGGCCACCCTCGCCGTGTACTCCCGCGCCCGGGACATCGCCCGCGACCGCGGGATCATCCTGGCCGACACCAAGTTCGAGTTCGGTTTCGACGGTGACGCGCTCGTCCTCGCCGACGAGGTCCTCACCCCGGACTCCTCCCGCTTCTGGCCGGCCGACCAGTGGCAGCCGGGCCGCGCGCAGCCGTCGTACGACAAGCAGTACGTCCGCAACTGGCTGACCTCGGCCGAGTCCGGCTGGGACCGCAGGAGCGAGCAGCCCCCGCCGCCGCTGCCGCAGCAGGTCGTGGAGGCGACCCGGGCGAAGTACGTGGAGGCGTACGAGCGGCTGACGGGCACCAGCTGGTCGTAGACACGCGAAAGGCCCCCGGTGGGAACCGGGGGCCTTCGGTGTGGAGCGGACGACGAGGCTCGAACTCGCGACCTCAACCTTGGCAAGGTTGCGCTCTACCAACTGAGCTACGTCCGCAGTGCGCCGTGGCGCGTGAGCAACTATACCCAACCTCGCTCGCGTGCGAGACGCACCGCCGTATGACGGTTCTCCGCGCCGAGCTTCGTGGCGGCCGAGGAGAGGTAGTTCCGCACGGTTCCCGGCGACAGTGCGGCCCGCTCGGCGATCTCCGCGACCGGGGCACCGTCGGCGGCCAGCTCCAGTACCTCGGCCTCGCGCGTGGTCAGTGGGGAGTCCCCGGCGGAGATCGCGTCCGCCGCCAATTCCGGGTCGACGTAACGGTTTCCCGCGTGCACGGTCCGGATGATCTCGGCGAGCCGCTGGGCGCTGACCGTCTTCGGGACGAACCCGCGCACCCCGGCCGCGAGCGCCCGCTTCAGGTGTCCGGGCCGTCCATGACCGGTGACGATCAGTACCCGGCAGCCGGGCAGTTCGGTGCGCAGGGATGTGGCGACCTTCACACCGTCGGCGCCCGGCATCTGGAGGTCCAGCACGGCCACGTCGGGTTCGTGCGCCCGCGCCATGGCCAGCGCCTCGGGCCCGCTCGCCGCCTCCGCCACGACCAGCAGGTCGTCCTCCAGGGAGAGCAGGGCGGCCAGTGCGCCGCGGATCAGATGCTCGTCGTCGGCGAGCAACAGCCGTACCGGGCTGCTCATGAGGTGACTTCGCCTGCTTTCTGACTCAACGGCACCTCGGCCACCAAACGGAACCGGTCCTTGCCGGCGCGGCCCGCCTCCAGTGTCCCGTCCACCAGGGCCAGCCGTTCCCGCAGCCCGGCGAGCCCCGAGCCGCCGCTGTCCAGGGCGTCCGCCGCCCCGTCGTTCTCCACCGTCAGCACCACTCTCCCCTCCCGCACCCGCACCCGCACGGAGCACCGTCCCGCGTCCCCGTGCCGCAGCACATTGGTGGCCGCCTCGCGCACCACCCAGCCGAGCGCCGCCTGCACCTCGGCGGGCAGCCCCCCGGCCTCGGCACGGACCTGGCAGTCGATCCCGGCGGCCGACAACACCCCCTGTGCTCCGGCGAGTTCGACCAGGAGGTCGGCCTCCCGGTAGCCGCGCACGACATCGCGCACCTCACGCTGCGACTCCTGGGCGATGCGCTGCACCTCGATCATCTGTTCCACGGCCTCCGGCCGCCCGCGCCTGGCCAGTTGCACGGCCAGCTCGCTCTTCAGGGAGATCACGGACAGGTTCCGCCCCAGCACGTCGTGCAGATCCCGCCCGAACCGCAGCCGCTCCTCGGCGACGGCGAGCCGGGCCTCGACCTCGCGGGCCCGTTCCGCCTCCCAGAGCACGGCCAGGGTCCAGGCGCCGCAGCGGCCGGCCGTCAGACAGAAGCCGGCGGCGAAGGCGGTCATCATCACCGTGGCGAAGATGCCGAGGCCGCTCGCGTCCCCGACCGCGAAGGCGGCCACGATCAGCACCGCGAGGCCCGCGGCCCGGCGCAGGAACACGGGGACGGGCACGGTCAGCGCATACGGCAGCCCGAACGGCATGAGCACCGCTCCGATCGCCAGCCGGGTGGTGACCGGATCCGTTCCGCCGAGCACGGCCAGCGTCACGATCGCCGCGAGCGCCAGGCCGAGCAGGACGGCGGGAGCGCGCATGGCGCGTGGCGGCAGTCCGGCGCGTCCGAGGTAGTCGTCGAGCGCGGGCCGGAGCACCCGGCTCGCGGCCGCGCACTGCAGCAGGTCCACGGCGACCAGCAGAGCGCCGAGCGCCATCGGTACCGGCCGCCGGTCGAGCTCGCCCACGAGCGGCAGTGCCAGCCAGCTCAGCGGGAACACCCAGATGCTGGCGTGCCAGGTGACCAGGCTCTGCAGCTCGACCCGCTGAGCCTTGCTGCGCTCGCGCCAGTGCCGCTGGTGCCACCGCCGTATCCGCCCGATCATGTGTTCCCCCGTGCTCAGCGCCGCGGTTCCCACCTGAACCACCGCCGTACAGCAAACACCGCCACGACGGTCCAGGCCAGCGCGGTCGCCGTGGTGCCGAGGGCCTCGTACGCACTCAGCTCGCCGGTCCAGCCCGCGCGGACCAGCCGGACGGCGGGGGACAGCGGAAGGAATTCGCAGACGGAGGCGACCCGGTCGGGCAGGAGCTGGGTGGGGATCGCGATACCGGAGCCCAGCATGGATACGAACACCACTGGAGACGCGGTGACCTGGGCGCTCTCGGTGGTCCGGGTGAAGGACGCGGTGAGCGCGGCCAGCGCGGCGCTCAGCACGAGCCCCGTCGTCAGCCCGAGCAGGGTCAGGTACGGCGCCTCGGGCGCGCCCGTGTCCAGCAGCACCACACAGCCCGCGCACAGCAGCAGGGCCTGGGCGAGGCCGAGTCCGACGGCCGGCAGGGCCGTGCCGGTGAGGATCTCGGCGTCCGAGAGTTCGCCGGTGCGCAGCCGTTTGAGGACGAGTTCCTCGCGGCGCGCGACGTAGGCGTTCACCAGGGAGGTGTAGACGGCGAACAGGAAGGAGAAGCCGATCGCGGCTGTCATCATCACCGCGCCGGCGGTCAGTCCCTCCTTCTTCAGATCCATCTGGTCGATGGCCGGCCGCACGCTGAAGGGCACGACGAGCGGTACGACCAGGGCGGTGAACACGACGCCGCGGTTGCGGCCGAGGAGGGCGAGTTCGGCGCGGGCCAGGGCCCGCAGCCGACGGCCCGCCGGTGCCCATGCGGCGCTGCTCATGCCCAGACCCCCTGCTCCCGTGCCGCTCATGCCATGACCTCCTGCTCCCGCGCGATCCCGAGGAACGCCTCCTCCAGGGAGGCGGAGCGCACGTCGAGGCCGTGCAGCTCGACCCCGGCCCGCTCGGCCCAGGCCAGCACCCCGGTGGCGGTCCGCTGCAGGTCCCGGGTGCGCAGTCGCACGACCCGGCCGTCGGTCTCGTGCTCGCACACGCCCAGGCCGGCGAGGGGCGGCAGGTCGCCGAGGAAGTAGCCCGCGGGGAGGGCGAAGGACATCCGGGAGGGCCGGCCTGCGGTGACCTCGGCGGGGGTTCCGGAGGCGGCGATGCGCCCCTCGTGCAGGATGGCGAGCCGGTCGGCGAGGCTTTCCGCCTCCTCCAGGTAGTGCGTGGTGAGCAGCACGGTGGTGCCCGCGTCCCGCAGGCCGCGCACCAACTTCCAGGTGTCCCGGCGGCCTTCGGCGTCCAGCCCGGTCGTCGGCTCGTCCAGGAACAGCACCTCGGGGTCGCCGAGCAGGGCGAGCGCCAGGTCCAGGCGCCGCCGCTCCCCACCGGACAGCTGCTTGACCCGTACGCCGGTCTTCCCGTCCAGCCCGACCAGGCCCAGCGCCTCCGCCTCGGGCCTCGCCCCGCTCGTGCAGCCCGCCCACATCCGCGCGGTCTCCGCGACGGTCAGGTCGGAGGGGAAGCCGCCCTCCTGGAGCATGACTCCGGTGCGCGGGCGTACGGCGGCCCGCTCGCGGTAGGGGTCGTGGCCGAGGACCCGGACCCGGCCCCCGGCCGGTGCCGCGAGCCCTTCCAGCAGCTCGACCGTCGATGTCTTGCCCGCTCCGTTGGTGCCCAGCAGCGCGAAGATCTCCCCGCGGGCCACGGAGAAGGTGATTCCGTGTACGGCCTCGAACCCGCCCCCGTAGACACGCCGGAGGTCTGTGACCTCGATCATGTGTTCGTGTTCGTTGGTGTTCATGGCTTCAGCGTCCCGGCGGGCGGGTCTGATCAGCAGTGCGCGGTGTCATCGCTCGGCATGACAAATGTCAGAGGGACGCTCGCCGCGGGCACGAAAAGACCCCGGTCCAGTGGACCGGGGTCTCTTTCCCGAGCGGACGACGAGGCTCGAACTCGCGACCTCAACCTTGGCAAGGTTGCGCTCTACCAACTGAGCTACGTCCGCACTGCTCCCGACCGGCTCCCACCGATCGGTGCGAGCACCAGCCTACCTGATCCACAGGAGTGGTCATGTCGACCGGTGCCAGAGCGGGTGACAGGAATTGCACACTGCGCCTTCCCCCTGGAAGGGGGATGTTCTGCTACTGAACTACACCCGCACGGTCCGTGGGATCCAGCCTTTCGGCCTCGCCCCTCGGCGTGTCCCAGACATTAGCTGATCTGCAGGGGGGTAGCGCAAGTCGGATCCCGCGGCGGCCAAGTGCACAGTCCTCAGGGTCCGCTGACGGACCCTGAGGACTGCCCCTTCGCGGGCCTCACTGCGCGGCGCTGAACGCCTCGTAGACCTTCTTCGGGATGCGTCCGCGCGCCGGCACGTCCATCTTGTTCGCCTGGGCCCAGGCGCGGACGGCCGCCGGGTCGGGAGCGACCTCCGTCTGCTTGTACGCCTTGCCGGACCGCGACCGCTTGCGGCCGGCGTCCACGTAGGGCGCGAGCGCCTTGCGCAGCTTTTTGGCGTTGGTTTCGTTCAGATCGATCTCGTACGACTTGCCGTCGAGTCCGAAGGCGATCGTTTCCGCCGCTTCCGAGCCGTCGATGTCGTCAAAGAGAGTGACCACGACCTTTTGCGCCACGAATATCGGTCCCTTCGTGCGGCACGTCGATACAGCTCATCGGCGATGACGTGCCGAGTATCGGCTATTGCCAATTCATTTGTACAGTGCCCGGCAATGCAAAGTGAAGCCCGACTAAAACCTTCCGCGTGTCCCAGTGCAATAGGTGTCGTGGGCGGACCTGTGGAACTTTCCCAGAACTTTTCGTGAGGGCCCCCACCCGTCACCCGATCGTGATGCGCCTCACGTAGTTTCCTACAACTCTACTCGCGTAGAAATTTTGTGCGGGTAGTCTGAAGGAACCTGCTCAGCACCACACACCGGGAGTGCCAGTGGCACGCGTCGTAGTCGACGTCATGCTCAAGCCGGAGATCCTCGACCCCCAGGGCCAGGCGGTCCAGCGTGCGCTGCCGCGCCTGGGTTTCGAGGGGATCTCGGACGTACGTCAGGGAAAGCGTTTCGAACTGGAAGTTGACGGGCCGGTTGACGAGGCCGCGCTCGCCCGCATCCACGATCTTGCGGAATCCTTCCTCGCCAACACCGTGATCGAGGACTTCACCGTCAAGGTGGAGGAAGTCGCGGAGGCTGCGAAGTGACCGCTCGTATTGGCGTCGTCACTTTCCCGGGGAGTCTCGACGACCGGGACACACAGCGTGCGATCCGCCTCGCGGGCGCCGAACCGGTGGCTCTCTGGCACAAGGACAAGGACCTCAAGCAGGTCGACGCCGTGGTGTTGCCCGGCGGTTTCTCCTACGGCGACTATCTGCGTGCCGGAGCCATCTCCCGCTTCTCGCCCGTGATGGAGACCGTCATCGAGCAGGCGAAGGCCGGACTTCCGGTCCTCGGTATCTGCAACGGCTTCCAGGTCCTCACCGAAGCCCACCTCCTCCCGGGCGCGATGCTCGGCAACGACCACCTCCACTTCGTCTGCCGCGACCAGAAGCTGCGGGTGGAGAACGCGGGCACGGCCTGGACCGGCGACTACCGTCAGGGCCAGGAGATCCACATCCCGCTGAAGAACATGGACGGCCGGTACGTCGCCGACGCGTACACGCTCGACCAGCTGGAGGCGGAGGGCCGGGTCGTCTTCCGGTACCTGGACGTCAACCCGAACGGCTCGCTGCGGGACATCGCCGGCATCACCAACGAGGCCGGGAACGTCGTGGGCCTCATGCCGCACCCCGAGCACGCCGTCGAGCCGCTGATCGGCACGGGCCGTACCGACGGCCTCCCCTTCTTCACCTCGATCCTCAAGAAGCTGGTCAACGCATGAGCCGGACGCCTCTGGACACGGTCGAGCACGCGGCCGCGACCCCCGACGTCGAGCTGCCCTGGGCCGAACTCGGTCTGAAGAAGGACGAGTACGAGCGGGTGGTGGAGATCCTCGGCCGCCGGCCCACCGGCGCCGAACTCGCCATGTACTCGGTCATGTGGTCCGAGCACTGCTCGTACAAGTCCTCCAAGGTCCACCTGCGCCAGTTCGGCGAGAAGGCCCCCGAGTCGGACGCCCTCCTCGTCGGCATCGGCGAGAACGCGGGCGTGGTCGACGTCGGCCAGGGCTACGCGGTCACCTTCAAGGTCGAGTCGCACAACCACCCGTCGTACGTGGAGCCCTACCAGGGCGCGGCCACGGGTGTCGGCGGCATCGTCCGCGACATCATCGCGATGGGCGCGCGGCCGGTGGCCGTGGTCGATCCGCTGCGCTTCGGTGCGGCCGACCACCCCGACACCAAGCGCGTCCTGCCGGGGGTGGTCGCCGGCATCGGCGGCTACGGCAACTGCCTGGGGCTGCCCAACATCGGCGGCGAGGTCGTCTTCGACGCCTGCTACCAGGGCAACCCGCTGGTCAACGCCGGCGCCATCGGTGTCATGCGGCACGAGGACATCCACCTCGCCAAGGCCTCCGGCGCGGGCAACAAGGTCATCCTGTACGGGGCGCGTACCGGCGGCGACGGCATCGGCGGCGCCTCGATCCTCGCCTCCGAGACCTTCGACGACGCCAAGCCGTCGAAGCGTCCCGCCGTCCAGGTCGGCGACCCCTTCCAGGAGAAGCTCCTCATCGAGTGCACCCTGGAGGCGTTCCGGGAGAAGCTGGTCGTCGGCATCCAGGACCTGGGTGCGGCCGGTCTGTCCTGCGCCACCTCCGAGCTGGCCTCCAACGGTTCCGGCGGCATGCGCGTGACCCTGGACGACGTACCGCTGCGCGACTCCACGCTCTCGCCCGAGGAGATCCTCATGAGCGAGTCGCAGGAGCGCATGTGCGCGGTGGTCGAGCCGGCGAAGGTCGACCGCTTCCTGGAGATCTGCGCCAAGTGGGACGTCATCGCCACCGTCATCGGTGAGGTCACCGACGGCGACCGCCTGGAGATCTACTGGCACGGCGGCAAGATCGTCGACGTCGACCCGCGGACCGTGGCCCACGAGGGCCCGGTGTACGAGCGCCCGTACGCACGTCCGGACTGGCAGGACGCCCTGCAGGCCGACGACGCGAACAAGCTCCCGCGGCCGAAGACCTCCGAGGAGCTGAAGGACCAGGTCCTGAAGCTGGTGGGCTCGCCCAACCAGGCCTCCAAGAAGTGGATCACGTCCCAGTACGACCACTTCGTGCAGGGCAACACGGTCCTCGCCCAGCCGGAGGACTCCGGCATGATCCGCGTGGACGAGGAGACCGGCCTCGGCGTCGCGATCGCCACGGACGGCAACGGCCGCTACGCCAAGCTGGACCCGTACACGGGCGCCCAGCTGGCGCTGTCGGAGGCCTACCGGAACGTGGCGACGACGGGCGCCAAGCCGCTGGCCGTCTCCGACTGCCTGAACTTCGGTTCGCCCGAGGACCCGGCGGTCATGTGGCAGTTCGCCGAGGCCGTGCGTGGTCTTGCCGACGCCTGCCGGCAGCTGGGCACCCCGGTGACCGGCGGCAACGTCTCGCTCTACAACCAGACGGGCGAGGCGGCCATCCACCCGACGCCGGTGGTCGCCGTCCTCGGTGTCATCGACGACGTCGCCCGCCGTACGCCGGTCGCCTTCCAGGAGGAGGGTCAGCTGATCTACCTCCTCGGCGACACGCGTGAGGAGTTCGGCGGCTCGGCCTGGTCCCAGGTGGTCCACGACCACCTCGGCGGTCTGCCCCCGCAGGTAGACCTGGAGCGCGAGCGGCTGCTGGCCGAGATCCTGATCTCCGCCTCCCGCGACGGCATGATCGACTCCGCGCACGACCTGTCCGACGGCGGTCTGGTCCAGGCGGTCGTGGAGTCGGCGCTGCTCGGTGGCAAGGGCGCGCGTCTGGTCGTACCGGACGGGCTCGACGCCTTCACCTTCCTCCTCTCCGAGTCGGCCGGCCGCGCGATCGTCGCCGTGCCGCGCTCCGAGGAGGTCCGCTTCAACGACATGTGCGGTGCGCGCGGCCTGCCGGCCACCCGCATCGGTGTCGTGGACGGTACCGAGTCCGAGGCGACTGCGGTGGTCGAGATCCAGGGCGAGTTCGCGCTGACCCTGGCCGAGCTGCGCGCGGCGCACGAGGGCACCATCGAGGCGCTGCTGGCGTAACGCCTTGCCTGCCGAGAGCAGGGTGGGGGTCCCGTCCGGTTTCCCGGGCGGGACCCCCACGCGTTGTGGCCCACGACGGCCACCGCGTCAGAACCTGGTTCCGGAATCCGGTTCTGGAATCCGTTCTGGAAACGAAGGGTGCCCGTCGGTTCTCCGTCCGCGGCTCACACCGCCACCGTGTCGCGCACCGGCTCCGCCTGCGCGGGCCGGTCCTTCGGCAGCCTCAGAGCCAGCAGCAGGCACAGCGCCATCACCCCGGCCCCGCACAGGAACACCGTGTCCATCGCGGAGACGTACGCCGCCACGCCCTCCGTGTGCGCCGCGCCCCGCAGCGCCGCGAGGGAGCCGACGTCGCCGGGGCCGTCGTACAGGCGGTTGAGGAGGGTGCCGAAGAGGGCGGCGCCGAGGGCCGTGCCGAGGGTCTGGAAGAACCGGACGGCGGTGGTGGCCACGCCCAGCTGGTGGCGGGGTGCGGCCTCCTGCACCAGCTGGATCAGCTGGCCGAGCAACTGGCCGAAGCCGATGCCGACGAGCAGCAGGGCGGTGCGCAGCTGCCACAGCGAGGTGGTGGTGCCGGTGGTGGCGAGCAGCAGGAACGCGGCCGTGGTGACGACGGCGCCGCTGATCACGAAGGTCCGCTCGGACCAGCCGCGTTCGGTGAGCCGGCCGGCGGCGATGCCGACCGCCGTGATGCCGGCCGCCATCGGGATGAGGAACAGCCCGGCGGAGGAGCTGGCGACGCCACGGGCGACCTGGAGATAGACCAGTACGTAGTACATCGCGCCGGTCATGGCGACGCCCATCAGCCCCTGGATCGCGAAGCCCAGGCGCAGCTCGGGGACACGGAACAGCGAGGGCGGCAGGATCGGTTCGGCGGTGGTGACCTGGCGGCGCAGGAACAGTGCGAGCGCGGCCGCGGAGGCCAGGGCCAGGCCGAGGATCTGCGGTGAGGCCCAGGCGTACTGCCTGCCGCCCCACTCGGTGACCAGCAGCAGCGTGGTGGAGAAGGCGGCGGCGAGGGCCGCGCCGGGGAAGTCGATCGCGCGGCTGTGGGTGACCCGGGGGAGCTTGAGGACCACGACCGCGGTGGCGAGGGCGGCGATGCCGAGCGGCAGGTTGACGTAGAAGGCCCAGCGCCAGCTCGCGTGGTCGGCCAGGAAACCACCGAGCCACGGGCCGACGGCCATGCCGCCGCCGGCGACGATTCCGCCCGTCCCCGCGCCCTTGTTCTTCTTCTCGCCGGGTCCCTTCAGCTGGGCGATGACGACCATCGTGACGCTCATCAGCCCGCCCGCCCCGACACCCTGCACGGCCCGGGAGGCGATCAGCCAGCCGATCGACGGGGCCGCGCCGCACAGCGCCGAGCCGGCCAGGAAGGTGCCGAGGGCGCCGAGGAAGACCCGCTTGGCGCCGACCACGTCGCACAGCCTCCCGTAGAGGGGCAGCATCGCGGCCGATGCCAGGGAGAAGGCGCTGACCAGCCAAGGGATCTTGTCGATGCCGTGCCCGGGGTCGAGGTCCCGGACGATCGGGACCGTCGCGGCGGACACGATCTGCAGATCCAGGACGGCGAGGACGATCGTGACGAGGCAGACGAGGAAGCCGAGTTTGCGCCGGGTTTCGGTCATGGGCATCACCATGCCGGGCATTCATGTACTGAGTCAATGTTTCGTCTCAGCTAAAACTTCGGCCTGACATAAATTTCATCGCGGTAAGGTGTCCGCATGGCTGAGGCGATGGGACTGCGTGAGCGCAAGAAGCTGCAGACCGCGATGCGGATCTACCGGGTCGCGGTCGCCCTGTTCGCCGAGCGGGGCTTCGACAACGTCTCCGTGCAGGAGATCGCCGACGCCGCCGAGGTCTCCAAGATGACCGTCTTCAACTACTTCGGCACCAAGGAGGACCTGGTCTTCCGGCCGATGGAGGAGCACTTCGGCGACACGGCGCGCGCCGTGCGCGAGCGGCAGCCGGGCGAGTCCGCCGTGGCCGCCGTGCACCGGCAGTTCCTGGAGCTGGTCGAGGTCCGGGATCCGTCGATCGGGCTGAACCCCGAGCCGTTCGCCCGCCAGGTGCGCCAACTCGTCGTGGAGACCCCGGTCCTGATGGAGCGTGCCGTCCTCGCCGCGCAGAAGGGCACCCGGGAGCTGGCCGGCCTGCTGGCCGCCGAGACCGGGGACCTGATGGGCGCCACGGTCGCGGCCGCCACGCTCAGCGCCGCCCGCAACGCCCTGATCGAGGAGCACCACCACCGGATCGCCGAGGGCGAGAGCCCCGACCGGGTCGCCGCCGACGCCCCCGAACGCGCCGGGCTCGCCTTCGGCCTGGTCGCGAACGGCCTGAAGGACTACGCGGTGAAGGCATGACCGGCTGCCGTCCCGCCCCCGTCAGGCCATAGGGTCGCCGTCATGCCCCCGGCCAGGAAACGCGCCCGCAGCTACGACCCCGCCAAGATCCGCGCCGCGGTCTTCGGCCAGCTCGGCACCGTACGGGAGGCCGTACACGGCCTCACCCCCGAGCAACTCGCCCTGCCCACCCGGCTCGGCGAGTGGACCGTACGCGAGCTGGTCGCGCACATCGGCATGGCCGTCACGGCCGTCCACCGGTCCCTCGACCGGCCGGCCCCGCCGAAGCAGGACGTCCAGGTGGCCGAGTGGCCCTTCGCCACCGCCGCCGACTCCGCCGCGATCGCCGGCTTCACCCGCAACCCCACCACCGGGCACCCCGACCTCGGCGCCTACCTCGCCGACGTCGAGCAGAGCCTGCGCACCGTGCTCGCCGAGCACCCCGGCAGCCGGCTCCTGGACACCGACGCGGGCGCCCTGCCCCTGGACGACTACCTCGTCACCCGGGCCGTGGAACTCGTCGTCCACACCGACGACCTCAACGCCGCCGTCCCCGGCCTCCAGGTGCCCTACGACCGCCAGGCCCTGGCCGCCGCCACCCGGCTCCTCGCCGACGCCCTCGCAGTGAAGGCGCCCGGCGGCTCCACCGAGGTGCGCGTGCCGCCCTACGCCGTGGTGCAGTGCGTCGAGGGGCCCCGGCACACCCGCGGCACCCCGCCCAACGTCGTGGAGACCGACCCGCTGACCTGGCTCCGCCTCGCCACCGGGCGGCTGGCCTGGCCGGACGCGGTCCAGGAGGCCAAGGTCAGCGCGAGCGGGGAGCGCGCGGACATCGGGTACCTGCTGCCGCTCATGTCCTGACGGAACCGGCGGCCCCGGCGGGCCGTCGAATTCATATGAACCGGCACAAGCAGCGCATGACTCTGACAGCGGCCGCCGTGCTCGTTCCGCTCACGGTGGCATGTGGCAGCACACCGGGCGAGCAGATGGGCAGCGGATCGGTCGGCGTGCGGCAGACCGTGACCGGCGTCGACTGGCGGGTCGACAGCCTCACCGCCGAGGGCACCACCCGGCACGCGCCCGCCGCCGCCCGCATCCGGATCGGCGCGGACGGCAAGGCGGCCGGCAACCTCGGCTGCAACCAGTTCAGTGCCCGGGCCACCGTGCACGGCGACCGGATCACGATGGGTGACCTCCGCGCGACCAAGATGGCCTGCGACCGGGACCGGATGACGTTCGAGCGCGCCTTCGCCCGCGTCCTGACCACCGGCACCCTCACCGCCGGGGCGGACGACGGGAAGCTGACGCTCACCGACGGTGACGGCGACGTGGTCCACCTCAGCCGCGGCGCACCCGAATGATGTGCGACACCTCACTCATGGATCCGGCGAGCGGGCCGGAAATCGTTGCCCACCGGGCGGCCGATCACCGACCCCGCACCCCTGCCACCTGACTGACCTGCGGAAACGAAGAAACCGCCAAGGTGATCGACAAGCCCTGATCCAGGACCGCGGTGCTGGTCACGTATTCCCCAATTCGGACCAGTGGTCGACCTCGCCTACACTCGGAGCCGTGCCACGTGGTGACGGTCGACTCAATCACGATCTGCTTCCCGGCGAAAAAGGCCCCCAGGACGCTTGCGGCGTCTTCGGCGTCTGGGCTCCGGGCGAAGAGGTCGCAAAGCTCACGTACTTCGGGCTCTACGCCCTCCAGCACCGGGGTCAGGAATCCGCGGGAATCGCGGTCAGCAACGGCTCCCAGATCCTCGTCTTCAAGGACATGGGCCTGGTCTCCCAGGTCTTCGACGAAACCTCGCTCGGTTCGCTCCAGGGTCATATCGCGGTCGGACACGCCCGCTACTCGACCACCGGTGCCTCCGTGTGGGAGAACGCCCAGCCGACGTTCCGTGCCACCGCGCACGGTTCGATCGCGCTCGGCCACAACGGCAACCTGGTCAACACGGCGCAGCTCGCCGAGATGGTCGCCGACCTGCCCAAGGACACCAACGGCCGGTCCACCCGGGTCGCGGCCACCAACGACACCGACCTGCTGACGGCCCTGCTGGCCGCCCAGGTCGACGAGGACGGCAAGCCGCTGACCATCGAGGAGGCCGCCCACGCGGTCCTCCCGAAGGTCCGTGGTGCCTTCTCCCTCGTCTTCATGGACGAGCACACCCTCTACGCCGCCCGCGACCCGCAGGGCATCCGCCCGCTGGTCCTCGGCCGCCTGGAGCGGGGCTGGGTCGTGGCCTCCGAGTCCGCCGCACTCGACATCTGCGGTGCCAGCTACGTTCGCGAGATCGAGCCGGGCGAGTTCGTCGCCATCGACGAGAACGGCCTGCGCACCTCCCGATTCGCGGAAGCGAAGCCCAAGGGCTGTGTCTTCGAGTACGTGTATCTGGCCCGCCCGGACACCGACATCGCCGGCCGGAACGTGTACCTCTCCCGGGTCGAGATGGGCCGCCGCCTGGCCAAGGAAGCCCCTGCCGAGGCCGACCTGGTCATAGCGACACCGGAGTCCGGCACCCCGGCCGCCATCGGCTACGCGGAGGCCTCCGGCATCCCCTTCGGCGCCGGCCTGGTGAAGAACGCCTACGTGGGCCGCACCTTCATCCAGCCCTCGCAGACCATCCGCCAGCTCGGCATCCGCCTGAAGCTGAATCCGCTGAAGGAAGTCATCAAGGGCAAGCGCCTGGTCGTCGTCGACGACTCGATCGTGCGCGGCAACACCCAGCGGGCCCTGGTCCGCATGCTGCGCGAGGCGGGCGCGGCCGAGGTCCACATCCGGATCTCCTCGCCACCCGTGAAGTGGCCCTGCTTCTTCGGCATCGACTTCGCCACCCGCGCCGAGCTGATCGCCAACGGCATGAGCATCGAGGAGATCGGTACCTCGCTCGGCGCCGACTCCCTGGCGTACATCTCCATCGACGGCATGATCGAGGCGACCACGATCGCCAAGCCGAACCTGTGCCGCGCCTGCTTCGACGGCGAGTACCCGATGGAGCTGCCGGACCCCGAGCTGCTCGGCAAGCAGCTCCTGGAGACCGAGCTGGCCGCAGGTCCGGCCGCCACGGCCGCGGCCGACGCGATCCGTCGTCCGTAAGCCCCGTAGAAACCAACCCGAAAGATCCCAGGCAATGTCTGAGAGCCGTTCCACCGGTGCTTCCTACGCGGCTGCCGGAGTCGACATCGAGGCGGGCGACCGCGCCGTCGAGCTGATGAAGGAGTGGGTGAAGAAGACCCAGCGCCCCGAGGTCCTCGGCGGCCTCGGCGGCTTCGCCGGCCTCTTCGACGCCTCCGCCCTCAAGCGCTACGAGCGCCCGCTGCTCGCCTCCGCCACGGACGGCGTCGGCACCAAGGTCGACATCGCCCGTCGGCTGGGCGTCTACGACACCATCGGCCACGACCTGGTCGCCATGGTCATGGACGACATCGTCGTGTGCGGTGCCGAGCCGCTGTTCATGACCGACTACATCTGCGTCGGCAAGGTCCACCCCGAGCGGGTCGCGGCGATCGTCAAGGGCATCGCGGAGGGCTGTGTGCTGGCCGGCTGCGCCCTGGTGGGCGGCGAGACGGCCGAGCACCCCGGTCTGCTGGGCGAGGACGACTTCGACGTCGCCGGCGCCGGTACGGGCGTGGTGGAGGCCGACCGGCTGCTGGGCGCGGATCGTATCCGTACGGGTGACGCGGTGATCGCCATGGCGTCCTCGGGGCTTCACTCGAACGGGTACTCCCTGGTGCGCCACGTCCTGCTCGACCGGGCCGGCCTGGCCCTGGAGGCGGAGATCGCGGAGCTGGGCCGCACCCTCGGCGAGGAGCTGCTGGAGCCCACGAAGATCTACTCGCTGGACTGCCTGGCGCTGACCCGCACCACACAGGTGCACGCGTTCAGCCACATCACCGGCGGTGGACTCGCGGCCAACCTGGCCCGGGTCATTCCGGACGGGCTGCACGCGAGCGTCGACCGTGCCACCTGGACCCCGGGCGCGATCTTCGACCTGGTCGGCAGGACCGGGGACGTCGAGCGCCTGGAGCTGGAGAAGACCCTGAACATGGGCGTCGGCATGATCGCGATCGTGCCGGAGGAGTCCACCGAGGTGGCGCTGGCCACGCTGGCCGACCGCGGGGTCGACGCCTGGGTCGCGGGCGAGATCACCGACCGCGGCGACAAGGAGACCGGCGCCGAGCTGGTCGGCGACTACGCCGTCTGAACCCACAGGCAGCGCAGAACCCGGCCGGTGGCAGTGCCACCGGCCGGGTGAGTGCTCAGTGCAAGGTCAAGCGCCGCGACGGTGTTGTGAAGGACCTTCATCCTCATCCTCGTCGTCGTCCTCATAGAGGTCGGCGTATCGAGAGTAAAGATCGTCCTCGTCATCCTCATCGTCCTCGAACGGCTCGCCGTTCGGCGGCTGGCTCGAAGTCGATGCGCCCAGTTCATTGGCCAGACGCGAGAGGTCAGTCCCACCGCTGTTGTACTTCAGCTGGCGGGCGACCTTCGTCTGCTTGGCCTTGGCCCGGCCGCGCCCCATGGCTCGACCCCCTCGGTGACGGGGCTTGACGGCCCCAGAGTCTGACACGCGTTCATGATCCGGAACGGACCCTCCGCAGAGAGGCCGGTCCGTAGGGCTTCCACGGTACCTGAGCCCGCGCCCATACGGTACGTCGCCCGCAGCACGCGCGTGTGCACAGGACCCTCGAGGTGCCCTGTCCTCGCTGGTCAGTGGCGATTTTAACCACTTATCGGGGTACGACCCGCCGGTGGAAGTGAGAGTTCTCTCTAAGTTCCCGCCGGCGGGTACCGCTCACTCGTGCGATCGGACACCCGATCGCGGCTCTTCGCAGCTCTCCTACGGCCCTTTACGGCCCGTGCCGGGCCGGCTCGGGCCGGCACGGCTCGTCTCAGCGTGCCGGGCGGGCCTCAGCCATGCGCTGCTCGGCGATCCGGTCGGCCGCGGCGGCCGGCGGAATGCCGTCCTCCTTCGCACGTGCGAATATGGCCAGCGTGGTGTCGAAGATCTTCGCCGCCTTCGCCTTGCACCGGTCGAAGTCGAACCCGTGCAGCTCGTCGGCCACCTGGATGACACCGCCCGCGTTCACCACGTAGTCCGGCGCGTAGAGGATCCCGCGGTCGGCGAGGTCCTTCTCCACCCCCGGGTGGGCGAGCTGGTTGTTGGCGGCACCACACACCACCTGGGCGGTCAGCACCGGCACGGTGTCGTCGTCCAGGGCGCCGCCGAGGGCGCACGGAGCGTAGATGTCGAGTCCCTCGACCCGGATCAGCGCCGCGGTGTCGGCGACGGCCGACACGCCCTTGGGGTGCTGGTCGAGGATCCGCCGGACGGCGTCGGCGCGCACGTCCGTGATCACGACCTCGGCGCCCTCGTCGAGCAGGTGCCGGACCAGGTGGTGGCCGACCTTGCCGACACCGGCGATGCCCACCTTGCGGCCGCGCAGCAAGGGGTCGCCCCACAGGTGCTGGGCGGAGGCGCGCATGCCCTGGTAGACGCCGAAGGCGGTGAGTACGGAGGAGTCGCCGGCCCCGCCGTTCTCGGGCGAACGGCCGGTGGTCCAGCGGCACTCGCGGGCCACGACGTCCATGTCGGCGACATAGGTGCCGACGTCGCAGGCGGTGACGTAGCGCCCGCCGAGCGAGGCGACCATACGGCCGTAGGCGAGCAGCAGCTCGTCGGTCTTGTCACGCTCCGGGTCGCCGATGATCACGGCCTTGCCGCCGCCGTGGTCCAGACCGGCCATGGCGTTCTTGTACGACATCCCGCGCGCGAGGTTGAGGGCGTCGGCGACGGCCTCGGCCTCGGTCGTGTACGGGTAGAAGCGCGTGCCGCCGAGGGCCGGGCCCAGGGCGGTGGAGTGGATGGCGATCACGGCCTTGAGGCCGCTGGCGCGGTCCTGGCAGAGCACGACCTGCTCATGGCCGCCCTGGTCCGAGTGGAACAGGGTGTGCAGGACATCAGCAGGTGCGCCGGTTACGTCGGTCACTGTGGTGACTCCTGTGTAAATAGCGGCGAGTGGGGCGTAGCCCCCGTGCGGGTGGCGGGGTGCTGGCATGAGCGTAGAGCCTGTGCCCACCCGCCATCCGCGAGGTGTTCAGGATCACTCTCCAGAGCCGTTCGTGCACGCATCACCGTGCGACGATTTGCTGTGGTTTCGAGCTGAGCCCGATGGGGAGGGAGCAGGCGTGCCCAAGGTGTCCTCCGTGGTCGTCCCCTATGCCGCGTACCTGCGCGTCTACGAGCCGCTGGCCGCCTTCCCGGAGCCGGAGCGCAGCCATTGGGCACGCTATGCCCGGCGCCCCGAGCGCCCCTCCTATCAGGACGAACTGCGCCGCTCGCTCGCCGACTTGCTGCCCACCCCGCCGATCCCCGTGCCGGTGCACGAGAGCAGCGACGCCTTCGTGCTGGACGTCGACGGGGTCGTCTGCGTCTGTCCGTGGCGGACCAGGCTGCGCGGCTGGCAGGCCCTGGCCGACCTCGACGAGGAACTGCCCCCGCCGGTGCTGGACGCGGTGCTGCCGCCGCTGGTGCGCCACCAGGCCGCCCAGGACTACGAGCGCTGGCTCGCCCGCAACCCGGACGCCCGCCCCTGGATCCGCACGGCGACCTGGCAGGTCCCGCTGAACTGGTTCGTGCTCGTCTCCGACGAGGAGCGCCGGTACGAGAAGCGGTCCGGCGAGGTGCCGCCGATGCTGCGCTACCGCACCCCGATGGTGCAGGCCCGGCGCCGGGTGGCGCGGGCGCTGCGCACGCTGAAGGACACCATCGAGGAGGGGCCGCTCATCGACAGCCTGGTGGACGTGGGCCGCTGGCTGGAGGAGTTCCACCCACGCTCGCTGGTGGAGCTGGACTACGGCGGCCTGGTGCACACGGTCCCGGCCGGCGAGCTGGAGGACGACCATTCGGCGGCGGACGTGACCGACGGCATCGAGGCGCTGAGCCGGGGCGACGGGATGGCCGCCGGGGAGGCCTACGGGCGGCTGGTGGAGCGGTGGCGGGCGGTACGGGACCGGCGTTCTGCGAACTGAGTGACGCACGCCACGGTCAAAACGGCACCGAACGACGTACCGTCAACGGCACTTAACCACCTGACGGGATGTTGGTCCCGATCCGGGCTTTTGTCCCAAGGGTGATGGACGGCACTTACATGGCTCTTGCGCCGGTTGCCGCCCCTCGTGCCAAAATAGGACAAGGAGTCCGGGGAGGGCTCTGTCCGTCCAACTATGCTCCACTGTGGGCGGAATCTCAGCATTGCACGCTTTGGGGGGTCTGGTGCCTCCTGATCGCCCTGTGACTGATCGTCACAGCGGCGTGACTGTCCGCTATGGCATGGTCCATCGGCTTCCGTCGCTGATGGACACCTGGGAGGGCAATTCCATCGGTTTGGCCTACGCGGTTGGACAGATGGTGTAGTTGTAGTGCCGAGGACAAGCCGTTCGTCCTATAACCGACTCGACTCGCGTCCGCCATTTCGGGCAACGCGGGTCAAGGTGCAGAATTTAGAGGAAAGAACCGAGAAGGTTCGGTTCTCCCGAGGAGGCCGCTCATGACCGCTCGCACCCCTGATGCCGAGCCGCTGCTGACCCCGGCTGAGGTCGCCACGATGTTCCGTGTGGACCCCAAGACGGTCACGCGGTGGGCGAAGGCCGGCAAGCTCACTTCGATCCGCACGCTCGGCGGCCATCGCCGCTACCGCGAGGCTGAGGTCCGCGCTCTGCTCGCGGGCATCCCGCAGCAGCGCAGCGAAGCCTGAACAACTGAATACGGGCGAAACGGCCGGTCCCCCAACTGGTCGAAGCGCCCGAAACCCTAGCTCCAAGCGACGCGGGACCTGCCCCAACAGGGCCCACGCCCAAGCCGAAGAGAACGTTGTTGGCAGCGACACAGGGTGCGTCGTAGATCGCGCTGGACTCCGCCGGGTCCGGCGCGATCTTTTTTGTGCGCTGGTCGGGGATGTTCCGGGCTCTCTGTGAGCGGCCTTGTCGGAGTCTGGGGAGGGCTGTCGGAACGGCTGTGCGGTACCCCTGAGGGGGATGCAATTGCACATATTAAATTGACCAGTTGTATGTGGGGGGTAAGCTCCACCGTTTCAAAAACTCGTCCGGTGACTCCCGTCACATGCCGGAGGGCTTGTTGCCTCTGGCTCGTGTGCGGTAGTGGAACCACACGTTCCAGCGTCCCATGTCCGGACGGGTGTTGGGGCCGGCGGTGGTCACGCGCTTCGGGGACTCTCGTCCTCGCGGATCTCCTCGTCGGCCTCCTGGGGTCGTGGGCCGGCGGCCATCGCCAGCCGCAGCAGCCGATGGCAGATGGGGCAGTGGCGGGTCAGATGCCGGTAGGACGTGGCGGCCGACAGGTGCGCCCGGAGCAGCGCCCGCGTCTCGTGCCTGGCCGATGCCGCCATACGCCACCTCCAGGGGCCGCACAGGGGGACGGGCCCTGGTTTCTGGGTACCGGCGGAATGTGACGTCGTCAAGGGCGGGGGCTACGCCGGTCCGCCGATGCCCGGCGCCATGCCCGGCGCCGGTGGCGCCCGTCTCCGGGGGCTGCCGCCCCCCGGCCCCCGTTACGGCCCTGAACGGGCCTGGTCCTCAAGCGCCGGACGGGCTGGACACGGCTTGTGGGGGGGACGGGGTGGCCGCGGGCATACGGAAGGCCCTCATCCGGCTGGGATGTGGGCCTTCTTCCTGCGGTCCTGACGGGATTTGCTGTGTCTGATTGCGGCTGCGCCGCGGGCGTGGCCTCCGGCTTGTGGGGGGACGGGGTGGCCGCGGGCATGCGGAAGGCCCTCATCCGGCTGGGATGTGGGCCTTCTTCCTGCGGTCCTGACGGGATTTGCTGTGTCTGATTGCGGCTGCGCCGCGGGCGTGGCCTCC
>NZ_JBIWPP010000005.1:412696-422775 GCF_044768335.1 Streptomyces sp. NPDC101151
TCCGGCTTGTGGGGGGACGGGGTGGCCGCGGGCATGCGGAAGGCCCCCACCCGGCTGGGATGAGGGCCTTCCTACTGCGGTCCTGACGGGATTTGAACCCGCGGCCTCCACCTTGACAGGGTGGCGAGCACTCCAAACTGCTCCACAGGACCAGGCTTCGCGGCGCTTGGCTTGCTGCGTTGCGCTGCGAGAACAGACTGTACAGGAGGGTGAGGGTGCTGGTCGAACTCACCCCCTGTACGGGAGTGGTTACGGTACGGCCGCGTCGATCGCCTTCACGATCCGCTTGTCGGAGATCGGGTACGCCGTGCCCAGCGCGTGGGCGAAGTAGCTGACTCTCAGCTCCTCGAGCATCCAGCGGATGTCCAGGACCTGCTGCGGCACCGGCCGGCCCTTCGGGAGCTGCTCCAGGAGCCAGGCGTACTCGTCCTGCATCTCGTGGACCTTCTGCATGCGGGTGGTGTCCCGCTGGACACCGGTCGGCATCTGCTGCAGGCGCCGGTCGGCGGCCACCAGATAGCGCATGAGGTCGGGCAGGCGTCGTATGCCCGCCCAGGTCACGAAACCGGGCTTCACGAGCGCGTCCAGCTGCCCCCGGACGTCCGTCAGGTTTGCCAGCAGGGCGGGGCTGCGCGTGGCCTTCAGACGTCGCTCGCAGGCCTGCCAGGCAGCGAGGACCTGCTGCACCTGCCCGACCGTACGGACCGTCGCGTCCACGATCTCCGCGCGCACCTTGTCGTACAGCTTCCGGTACGACTCCTCGTCCCACACCGGCCCGCCGAAGTCCGCGATCAGCTTGTCGGCCGCGGCCATCGCGCAGTCGTCGAAGAGGGCCTGGATGGAGCCGTGCGGGTTGGCGGAGAGCGCCAGCTTCTGTGCGTTGGTCAGCTTCTCGGATGCGAACTTCGCCGGGTTCACCGGGATGTTGCGCAGGATGAGCCGCCGGGTGCCCTTCCACATCGCCTCGGCCTGTTCCGCCTCGGTGTCGAAGAGGCGGACCGAGACGGTGTCGCCGTCGTCCACCAGCGCCGGGTACGCCTTCACCGGCTGCCCGGCCCGACGGGTCTCGAAGACCCGGGTCAGCGCGCCGATCGTCCAGTCGGTCAGCCCCGCGCGCTCGAGCGACTCGCCGCCCTGCCGGGAAGCGGTCGCGGCCGCGGCCTGGGAGAGGGCCTTGCGTGCCCGGGGCTTCAGCTGGAGCTTCAGCGCCTCCAGGTCCTTGTCCTCGGCGAGCTTGCGGCGCCGCTCGTCCACGATCCTGAAGGTGATCTTCAGATGGTCGGGGACTCTCGCCCAGTCGAAGTCGTCCGCCTCGAAGGGGACGCCGACCATGCGCTTCAGCTCACGTGTCATCGTCACCGTGAGCGGCTCCTGGTGGGGAGGCGCCGCCCTCTCCAGGAACGCCCTCGCGTAGTTCGGCGCGGGCACGTAGTTGCGGCGGATCGGCTTGGGGAGGGAACGGATCAGTTCCGTCACCACCTCCTCGCGCAGCCCAGGGATCTGCCAGTCGAAGCCCTCGTCGGTGACCTGGTTGAGCACCTGGAGCGGGATGTGCACGGTGACACCGTCCGCGTCCGCGCCCGGTTCGAACTGGTACGTCACCGGGAACTTGAGCGGACCCTGGCGCCAGGTGTCCGGGTAGTCGGCCTTGGTGACCGCCTCCGCCGACTCGCGGATGAGCATCTCGCGTTCGAAGTCGAGGAAGTCGGGCTGCTCGGTCCGCTTCCGCTTCCACCAGGAGTCGAAGTGGGCGCCGGACACGGCGTGTTCCGGCACGCGCTGGTCGTAGAAGTCGAACAGCGTGTCGTCGTCCACGACGATGTCCCGGCGCCGCGCCCGGTGCTCCAGCTCCTCGACCTCGCTGAGAAGTCTGCGGTTGTCGGCGAAGAACTTGTGGTGCGTGCGCCAGTCGCCCTCGACCAGAGCGTTGCGGATGAACAGCTCGCGACTCGTCTCCGGGTCGATGCGGCCGTAGTTCACCTTCCGCTGGGCGACGATCGGGACGCCGTACAGCGTCACCTTCTCGTACGCCATCACGGCCGCCTCGTCCTTCTCCCAGTGCGGTTCGCTGTACGTCCGCTTCAGGAGGTGCTCGGCGAGCGGCTCGACCCACTCGGGCTCGATCTTCGCGTTGACCCGCGCCCACAGGCGGGAGGTCTCCACCAGCTCGGCCGACATCACGAACCGGGGCTGCTTCCGGAACAGCGCCGAGCCGGGGAAGATCGCGAACTTGGCGCTGCGGGCGCCCAGGTACTCGTTCTTGTTGCCGTCCTTCACGTCCTTCATCCCGACGTGGGACAGCAGACCCGCGAGGAGGGAGACATGGACGCGGTCGGCGGGGGCGTCGGTACCCGCCGAAGGCTCCTCGAGGTGCATGCCCATCTGCTTGGCGACCGTGCGCAGCTGGGTGTAGATGTCCTGCCATTCGCGGATGCGCAGGAAGTTCAGGTACTCCTGCTTGCACATCCGGCGGAACGAGGACGAGCCGCGCTCCTTCTGCTGCTCGCGGATGTACCGCCACAGGTTCAGATAGGCGAGGAAGTCGCTGGTCTCGTCCTTGAAGCGGGCGTGCTGCTGGTCGGCCTGGGCCTGCTTCTCGGCCGGGCGCTCGCGCGGGTCCTGGATGGACAGCGCGGCCGCGATGACCATGACCTCGCGGACACAGCCGTTCTTGTCGGCCTCCAGGACCATCCGGGCCAGGCGCGGGTCGACGGGCAGCTGGGCGAGCTTGCGGCCGGTGTCGGTGAGGCGCTTGCGGGCGTCCTTCTGGGCGGGGTCCAGCGCGTGCAGCTCCTGCAGCAGCTGCACGCCGTCGCGGATGTTGCGGTGGTCCGGCGGGTCGATGAACGGGAACTTCTCGATGTCGCCGAGGCCGGCCGCGGTCATCTGCAGGATGACGGAGGCGAGGTTCGTACGGAGGATCTCGGCGTCCGTGAACTCCGGGCGGGCGTTGAAGTCGTCCTCGCTGTACAGCCGGATGCAGATGCCGTCGGAGGTACGGCCGCAGCGGCCCTTGCGCTGGTTGGCGCTGGCCTGGGAGACCGGCTCGATGGGCAGCCGCTGGACCTTGGTGCGGTGGCTGTACCGGCTGATCCGGGCGAAGCCGGGGTCGATGACGTACTTGATGCCCGGGACGGTGAGGGACGTCTCGGCGACATTGGTCGCCAGAACGATCCTGCGCCCGGTGTGCTGCTGGAAGACGCGGTGCTGCTCGGCATGCGAGAGCCGGGCGTAGAGCGGCAGGATCTCGGTGCCCTGCCAATGAGCGCCTCCGGCGCCCGGGTACTGCTTCCTGGTGAGCGCGTCCGCGGTGTCCCGGATCTCCCGCTCACCGGAGAGGAAGACGAGGATGTCGCCCTTGCCCTCCCCGATCAGCTCGTCGACGGCGTCGGTGATGGCGGTGATCTGGTCCCGGTCGGCGTCCTCGGAGTCCTCTTCCAGGAGCGGCCGGTATCGCACCTCCACCGGGTACGTCCGCCCGCTGACCTCGATGATCGGGGCGTCGCCGAAGTGCCGGGAGAAGCGCTCGGGATCGATGGTGGCGGAGGTGATGACGACCTTGAGGTCGGGCCGCTTCGGCAGCAGCTGGGCCAGATACCCGAGCAGGAAGTCGATGTTGAGCGACCGCTCGTGGGCCTCGTCGATGATGATCGTGTCGTAGGCGCGCAGCTCGCGGTCGGTCTGGATCTCGGCGAGCAGGATGCCGTCCGTCATCAGCTTGATGAAGGTGGCGTCCGGGTTCACCTGGTCGGTGAAGCGGACCTTCCAGCCGACGGACTCGCCCAGGGGCGTCCGCAGCTCCTCGGCCACCCGCTCGGCGACGGTACGCGCGGCGATACGGCGGGGCTGGGTGTGCCCGATCATGCCCTTGACCCCGCGGCCGAGTTCGAGGCAGATCTTCGGGATCTGCGTCGTCTTCCCGGACCCGGTCTCACCGGCGACGATGACCACCTGGTGATCGCGGATGGCGGCCGCGATCACGTCCTTCTTCTGGCTGACCGGCAGCTGCTCGGGGTACCCGATGGCGGGCAGGCGGGAGCGCCGCTCGTCCATCCGGGTCTCGGCCTTGCCGATCTCGGCCTCGATCTCGGCGAGGACGGCGGCGCGGGCCTCCGGCTTACGGATCTTGCGCGCGCCCTCGAGCCGCCTGCCGAGCCGGTGCGCGTCGCGCAGCGACAGTTCGGTCAGGCGGGGGGCGAGGGTGCCGAGGGCGGGGGCTGGATGCGTAGACATACGCGATCCAGGATCTCACCTCGGGGAAATCACTGGCGAACGATTTGCTGCGGGGAGGTCAGGGCGTGCGCTGAGCGGGTGGTGCCGCCTCCGTGCGCTGCCGGCTCGGCCCGTCACCGAGGGCGATCGACCTCGCGGTGTTGGACACCGCCTTGATGCCCAGGTAGGCGGTGGTCATGCTGCTCACCGCGGTGAAGGCGGCGGTCAGCACACCGACGATCACGGCCTTGTCCCCGTCGAGCTGCCATACCCCGAAGATCGCGACCGAGGCGATGGCGAGATTGCTGATGACGACCGCGAGCAGCCCGTACCGGGCCCGGTCCTTCTCCAACTCGGTGTCCCGGATCGCTCTGCTCTCGTCCCGGCTCATGTCTGCCCCCCGCCCCCGGAGAAGGTGCTCCATCAGCGAGAACGTAGCGCCCCCCGACCGCGCTGCCAAGGAGCACGTGCCCTCCTGCGGAGCGGCCGGACGCCGGGTCAGCTCCGCAGGTCCGCCACCCGTGCCTCCACCTGGTCGCGGTCGTAGCCTCGCCGGACGATGTCGAAGACGGGCGGTGTGCCGGGCGCCGTGCCCGCGGCCAGCCGGGACAGGTAGGCGTCCACCTGGTCGCGGTCGTAGCCGCGTCGGGCGATGTCGAAGCCTCGGAAGTCCTCTGCCACCCCTGTCTCCCTTGTGCCGAAACGGCGAAGGCCCCGTTCTGCTGAACGGGGCCTTCTGGTTGTGGCTGGGGCCGGGGTCGAACCGGCGACCTATCGCTTTTCAGGCGATCGCTCGTACCAACTGAGCTACCCAGCCACGAGGCTTCCGGGGAAACCTCAGCGGTCCTGACGGGATTTGAACCCGCGGCCTCCACCTTGACAGGGTGGCGAGCACTCCAAACTGCTCCACAGGACCAAGCTGTGCGTGCAACAGTGTCGCACACGGTATTGCGTGCCCCCAACGGGATTCGAACCCGTGCTACCGCCTTGAAAGGGCGGCGTCCTAGGCCGCTAGACGATGAGGGCTATCGGCCCGCCTGGGCGCTTCTCAGCGCGTCGGGGACGTGAGAAGCATATGGGATGGCGGGGAGTATCGCCAAAACGGTTTACGGCGCGGAGGTGGATGAGGGGGAAGGGGAGCCCGGGGGCGGTGTGGCGCCCGGCAGGTTCTCGGCGGGGAGGTGCCGGCTGACCTCTGCGGTGGTCAGGCCCAGGCCGCCCAGTCTGATCTCGTCCCAGGCCTGGAGGCGGCGGCTGTCGCGGTCGAAGTAGAGGATCGAGGCCTCGATCGGGTCCGGGTACTTCCCCTCCACCGCACGCAGGCCGCTGCCGCCCGTCGATCCCTCGATGCGCAGCCGGGTGCCGTACTTCATGACCTCCGTGCCCTCGTGGTGCAGGTGGCCCGCCAGGACCAGGGGCACGTCGCCGTCCGTCTCCCGGGCCGCCGAGGGCTCGTGCGCGATCGCCACGTCCACCGGGGTGCCGGCCGCACGCTGGTCGCGCAGGGCCGAGGCCAGACGGTCGCCCGCCAGCCGCTCGGCCGCGTCCCCGCCGGTCGACACCGAGCGGTCGGGGGTGAACTGCGGGTCGCCGATGCCCGCGAAACGCAGGCCCGCGATCGTCTCCGCCCGGCCGTCGTCCAGGACGTGCACGTTCTTCAGACGCTCCAGGTAGCGCTGGGTGGTCTTGGAGTCGTGGTTGCCGCGGACCCAGACGTACGGCACGCCCAGTTCCCCGATCGGGTCCAGGAAGCCGTTCTCCGCAGGCGTGCCGTGATCCATCGTGTCGCCGGAGTCGACGATCACGTTCACGTCGTACTGCTCCACCAGCGAGGCGATGATCTTCCAGCTCGCCGGGTTGAGGTGGATGTCGGAGACGTGCAGGACCCGCAGGGTGGCCGGGTCCGGCCGGTAGGCGGGGAGGGTGGAGGTGACGTCGTAGAGCTTGGTCACGTTGGTGACCAGGCGCGCCAACTCCTTCTGGTAGACGTCGAATTCGGTGACGATGTTGCGCGCGTTGCCGACCAGGGACGGCGCCGAGGACAGCAGGCCGGAGAATTTCGGCTCCAGGACCGACTTCGGGTTCCAGGTGGCGTACGCCGTCGCGCCCGAGGCGGCGAGGAGGGCGAGGGCCAGACCGCCGGCCGCCAGGGCGCGGCGCGGCCGGCGGTAGACGGCGAGGCCGAGGGCCGTGGCCCCGGAGACCACGGCGACGCAGGAGCGTACGGCGAGGTCGAGGGTGCCGTGTTCGACGTCCTGGGCCACCTCGTCCTGGAGGCCGGAGAGCCGCTCGGGGTGGTCGACGAGGGCCTGGGAGCGGACCGGGTCGAGCTGGTCGACGTTGACGTCCAGGCGGACGGGGGCCGCATGGCT
The DNA here is from genome assembly GCF_044768335.1 of Streptomyces sp. NPDC101151. Lineage (NCBI taxonomy): Bacteria > Bacillati > Actinomycetota > Actinomycetes > Kitasatosporales > Streptomycetaceae > Streptomyces > Streptomyces sp. NPDC101151. The sequence goes on from NZ_JBIWPP010000005.1 coordinate 419,281, forward strand.
GTCCAGGGTCAGTGCGCCCAGCGGCGAGACATTGATCTTCGTGCCGCCGGTGAGGGACGGGCGCAGCGCCATCGTCGTGTTCATCGGGCCGACCGGGGCCCGTACGTTTCCGACGATCAGGAGGCCCAGCCAGGCGCCGACGAGGACCACCGCGGTCAGGCCCAGGGCGCTGAGCCAGGGCCGGGGGCGGGCCGCCGGTCCGAGGCCCGGGAGAGCGGGCCCGCGGGCCCGGCGGGTGCGGCGGGTGCGGTTCGGGGTCCGGTTCAGCAGGGCGCGGAGGGCTGCGACGGGGACGCGGGCCATTGGGCCCGTATGCCCACGCCCGGGCGTGGATATGCGACGGTTCGCCACTCTCGTACGGCTGCTTCGTACCGGACAATGGCCGTGTGCTGGAGATGACGCGCGAGGAGTTCGAGGAACTGGTCGCCGAGGCGCTCGACCGGATCCCGTCGGAGTTGACGCGGCTGATGGACAACGTCGCGGTGTTCGTCGAGGACGAGCCGCCCGCGGACGATCCCGAGCTGCTCGGGCTGTACGAGGGGACGCCGCTGACCGAGCGGGGCGAGTGGTACGCGGGGGTGCTGCCGGACCGGATCACGATCTACCGGGGGCCGACGCTGCGGATGTGCGAGAGCCGCGAGGACGTCGTCGCCGAGACCGAGGTCACCGTGGTGCACGAGGTCGCCCACCACTTCGGCATCGACGACGCCCGGCTGCACGCGCTCGGGTACGGGTGAATCTCGGGGGCACCGATTCGAACGGGGCGCGTGTCCTCTTGCGGGCGGCGGGAGTTGGGGAGGTTGACTCCCTTTCTTGTCTCCGGAGGTGGCCGCCGTGCGCCCCTTGTACGTACCCGTCCGACTGGCCGCCGCTGTGCTGGCCGTCACGGCCGCCGCCGGTTGTGTGAGCGTGGGTGACGACGCCGGCCGGGCCAGGCCCTCGCACTCGGCGGGGCAGCGGGGCGGTGAGGCGCCCGACGGGGGTCCGGCGGAGGGCGGGGGCGGCCTCGGCCACGGCGGACGATCCGACGACGGCAAGCGTGAGCACGGCGGCAAGGCGAAGCCGGGTGAGTCGGCCTCGGCCTCGGCCGAGGCGTCCGCGACGGGCAGTCCGTCGGCGGCCCCGCCGAAGCCGGGCAAGACCGCGGAGCCCGGTGGTCCGGCGCCGACCAAGGAGCAGCCGACGCCCCCGGCGACCTCCGCACCGCCCGAGCCCCCGGCGTCCACCCCGCCCCCGCCGGTGTCCGAGCCGCCGTCGGCCGAGCCCTCGTCCTCGGCTCACGAGGAGACGGGGACGCAACTGTCTCAGCGGGAGCCGGCGCCCGCCGCGGGGACGCCCGCGTAGGTGGTGACCTGGGAGTATGGGGTCCGGTTTGCCTTCAGGGGTGGTGGGTGCGTATGGTGGTAGATCGTTTGATCCCATTTGCCCGGCGCCACTGCAGAGCGCGCCGTGTGGCGCGTACTCTCCCTTACCGTGGCGGACCGCATTGAGGCGGTCGTGAGCGAATCACGGAGTTGACGGGCGCGTGCCGAAGAGACTCCGGAAGGTTTCGCATTCGCATGTCCGTGTCCAGTACTGATCACATCGTCATGTCCGAGAACACCCAGGACGACGATCTGGTGACCGAGGTCACCGAGACCACTGACACCCCCCAGACCACCTTTGCCGACCTCGGTCTCCCCGAGGGCATCGTGCGCAAGCTCGCACAGAACGGCGTGACCACCCCCTTCCCGATCCAGGCCGCGACCATCCCGGACGCCCTGAGCGGCAAGGACATCCTCGGCCGTGGCCGTACCGGCTCCGGCAAGACCCTCTCCTTCGGTCTGCCCACCCTGGCCACGCTGGCCGGCGGCCGCACCGAGAAGAAGCGGCCCCGCGCCGTCATCCTCACCCCGACCCGTGAGCTGGCCATGCAGGTCGCGGACGCCCTCCAGCCGTACGGCGACGTCCTCGGCCTGAAGATGAAGGTCGTCTGCGGCGGTACGTCCATGGGCAACCAGATCTACGCCCTGGAGCGCGGCGTCGACATCCTCGTCGCCACCCCGGGCCGGCTGCGCGACATCATCAACCGTGGCGCCTGCTCCCTGGAGGACGTGCAGATCGCCGTTCTCGACGAGGCCGACCAGATGTCCGACCTGGGCTTCCTGCCTGAGGTCACCGAGCTGCTCGACCAGGTCCCGGCCGGCGGTCAGCGGATGCTGTTCTCGGCCACGATGGAGAACGAGATCTCCACGCTGGTCAAGCGCTACCTGACCGACCCGGTCACGCACGAGGTCGACAGCGCCCAGGGCAACGTCACGACGATGTCCCACCACATCCTCATCGTGAAGCCCAAGGACAAGGCGCCGGTCACCGCCGCGATCGCCTCCCGCAAGGGCCGCACGATCATCTTCGTCCGCACCCAGCTGGGCGCCGACCGCATCGCCGAGCAGCTGCGCGACTCCGGTGTGAAGGCCGACGCGCTGCACGGCGGCATGACCCAGGGCGCGCGGACCCGGACGCTGGCCGACTTCAAGGACGGCTACGTCAACGCGCTCGTCGCCACCGACGTCGCCGCCCGTGGCATCCACGTCGACGGCATCGACCTGGTCCTGAACGTCGACCCCGCCGGCGACCACAAGGATTACCTGCACCGCGCCGGCCGTACCGCTCGCGCGGGCCGTACCGGCACGGTCGTCTCCCTCTCGCTGCCGCACCAGCGGCGTCAGATCTTCCGTCTGATGGAGGACGCGGGCGTCGACGCCGGGCGTCACATCATCCAGGGCGGTGCCGCTTTCGACCCGGAGGTCGCCGAGATCACCGGCGCCCGCTCCATGACCGAGGTCCAGGCCGAGTCCGCGGGCAACGCCGCCCAGCAGGCCGAGCGTGAGGTCACCCAGCTCACCAAGGAGCTGGAGCGTGCCCAGCGCCGGGCCGCGGAGCTGCGCGAGGAGGCCGACCGGCTGGTCGCCCGGGCGGCCCGTGAGCGTGGCGAGGACCCCGAGACAGCGGTGGCCGAGGCCGCTGCCGTGGCCGAGGCCGAGGCCGAGGTGGCGGAGCAGGCGGCCGTCGAGGCGCCGGCCCGTCAGGAGTCCTTCTCGTACGAGCGTCCGCGTCAGCAGCGCGACGAGCGGGGCAACTACGAGCGCCGTGACCGCCGTGACGAGCGTCCCACCGGTGGCTTCCGCCGTGACGACCGTCGTGACGGTGACCGTGGTGGCCGTTCCTTCGAGCGTCGTGACGACCGTCCGTCGGGTGGTTTCCGCCGTGACGACCGTCGTGACGGCGGTGACCGTGGCGGCTTCCGCCGCGACGACCGTCCGTCCGGCAGCTTCCGCCGGGACGACCGCCGTGACGACCGCGGTGCCCGTTCGTTCGACCGTCGTGACGAGCGTCCCACCGGTGGCTTCCGCCGGGACGACCGCCGTGACGACCGTCGTGACGGTGACCGTGGTGGCCGTTCCTTCGAGCGTCGTGACGACCGTCCGTCGGGTGGTTTCCGCCGTGACGACCGTC
>NZ_JBIWPP010000005.1:422874-491968 GCF_044768335.1 Streptomyces sp. NPDC101151
CGTGACGGCGGTGACCGTGGCGGCTTCCGCCGCGACGACCGTCCGTCCGGCCACCGAGGCAGCGACCGTCCCTTCAACCGCGACCACCGCGACGACCGTCCGGGCTTCCGCAGCGGCGGGCACGAGCGCCCCTACGGCCGCCGTGACGATCACCGCGGCACCGGCTCCTTCGGCCGCCGCGAGGACAAGCCGCGCTGGAAGCGCAACGGCTGACGCCGAGTGAGGTGAGGAAGGGCCCGTACGACTTCGGTCGTACGGGCCCTTCCGGCGTTTCCGGGGCCGGGGCACCGGCTGGAACGTGTACAACGTGCTCACCGCCCCCGGCGACCTGACCGGTGACGGCCGTACCGACTTGCTGGCCCGCAAGGCCTCGACCGGGGACGTCTATCTGTTCGCCAACGACGGCGCCGGGAAGCTGAAGGCCGGCGTCAAGATCCGCACCTGGTCGGCGTACAAGAAGATCGTCGGTGCCGGTGACCTGAACGGCGACGGCTTCGGGGACGTGCTGGCGCTGGACAAGGCCGGGACGCTGTGGCGCTACGACGGCACCGGGTCGGGCCAGGTGAAGGAGCGGGTGAAGGTCTTCTCGAACTGGGGAGCCTCGTACAACGCGGTCGTAGGGGTCGGGGACATCACGGGCGACGGCAAGAACGACCTGGTCGCGCGGGACACCGCGGGCAGCCTGTACCGGCAGACCGGCACGGGCAAGGGTTCGTTCGCCGCGCGGGTGCGGATCGCGACCGGGTGGCAGGGCTACAAGGGCATTTCTTAGCCAAGTTGTGAGGCATGTCACGCCCCCGGTGAGGGAATTGCTGGGGGCATGACAGATGACGCCACCGCGAGCGGGCCCACGGACGAGGAACGGCTGGCCCAGCTCGGTTACACCCAGGTCCTCGCCCGCCGTATGTCGGCGTTCTCGAACTACGCCGTCTCCTTCACGATCATCTCGGTCCTGTCCGGCTGTCTCACCCTGTACCTCTTCGGCATGGTCACCGGCGGCCCGGCGGTGATCACCTGGGGCTGGGTGGCGGTCGGACTGATGACCCTGTTCGTGGGTCTGTCGATGGCCGAGATCTGTTCGGCCTACCCGACCTCGGCGGGCCTGTACTTCTGGGCCCACCGCCTCGCACCCTCGCGCTCGGCGGCGGCCTGGGCGTGGTTCACGGGCTGGTTCAACGTGCTGGGCCAGGTGGCGGTGACGGCGGGCATCGACTTCGGCGCGGCGTCCTTCCTCGGCGCCTATCTGAACCTGCAGTTCGGGTTCGAGGTGACGCCCGGCCGCACGGTGCTGCTGTTCGCCGCGATCCTCGTCCTCCACGGCCTGCTGAACACCTTCGGCGTCAGGATCGTCGCGTTCCTGAACGGCGTGAGCGTGTGGTGGCACGTCCTCGGCGTCGCGGTGATCGTCGGCGTGCTGGCCTTCGTCCCCGACCACCACCAGTCGGCGTCCTTCGTGTTCACCGAGTTCGTCAACGAGACGGGCTGGGGCAGCGGCCTCTACGTGGTCCTCCTGGGCCTCCTGATGGCCCAGTACACCTTCACGGGCTACGACGCCTCCGCCCATATGACGGAGGAGACCCACGACGCGTCCACGGCGGGCCCGAAGGGCATCGTCCGCTCGATCTGGACGTCCTGGATAGCCGGCTTCGTACTCCTCCTCGGCTTCACCTTCGCCATCCAGTCGTACGACAAGGAGCTGGCGTCCCCGACCGGCGCGCCGCCCGCCCAGATCCTCCTGGACGCCCTGGGTGCCACCACGGGGAAGCTTCTCCTCCTGGTCGTGATCGGCGCCCAGCTCTTCTGCGGAATGGCCTCGGTGACCGCCAACAGCCGCATGATCTACGCCTTCTCGCGCGACGGCGCGCTGCCCTTCTCACGCATCTGGCACACGGTCAGCCCGCGCACCCGCACCCCCGTGGCAGCGGTCTGGCTGGCGGCCCTCGGCGCCCTGGTGCTCGGCCTGCCCTATCTGATCAACTCCACGGCCTACGCGGCGGTGACGTCGATCGCGGTGATCGGCCTCTACATCGCCTACGTCATCCCGACCTACCTGCGGCTCCGCAAGGGCCAGGCCTTCGAACGCGGCCCGTGGCACCTGGGCCGCTGGTCGGTGCCGGTCGGCATCGTGTCCGTCACCTGGGTGGCGCTGATCACGATCCTGTTCATGCTCCCCCAGGTCTCCCCGGTCACCTGGAAGACCTTCAACTACGCGCCCGTCGCCGTCCTGGTCGTCCTGGGCTTCGCCGCCACCTGGTGGCTGGCCTCGGCCCGCCACTGGTTCCTGCAACCCACCCGCACCCGGTCCCCTGAACCGGTCGAAAAGTAACCGCTCGCCCTCCCGACGCGGCCGCGTCGCCAATACCCGATCGGAGACACGGCCGCGTCCGGCTATGCTCGGACAGGCAACATCGCCTGGGGCCCTTAGCTCAATTGGCAGAGCAGTGGACTTTTAATCCATTGGTTGTGGGTTCGAGTCCCACAGGGCCTACCGAGCGTCGCAGCGTCAGAACCGCTGTGACCTTGCGTTTCTGCGGCCCGGCGGGGGTTTCTCCGCCGGGCCGCAGGCTTGAGCGTGCTGTGAACCGTCGTCTGCGTGCCCGAAGCGTGCCCGAAGCGCGGGGAGCGTGTCGGCGCGGCGACTGGCGTGCGTGGCACGAGGTTCGCTGCGTCGTCTGCGAGCTTCTGGTCGAGCTCGACGAACAGGGACGTGTACGTGTCCCCGGCGAGTTTGATCGTCGAGTGCCGAAGAACGGTCTTCACCGCAAAGATGTCGCGCGACGCCTCGTAGACCAGGGAGGCGGCGACGTGCCGAAGATCCCGAAGGTTGATCGGCGGCAGATCGGTTGTCGCAAGGATGCGGCGGAACGCGTCGCTCACCTTCTCCGGGTGCAGCCATGAGCCGTCCGACTGGGTGAACACCTTCCCTGTCTCGAACCACACCTCGCCCCGAGCCAGCCGTGCGCGACGCTGTTCGTCCTGCCGTGCCCGACGCCGCTTCAGCACCATCACGGTGGCGTGGTCCAACGAGATGGTGTTCGCGCTCTTGTCGGTCTTGGGCGGGCTCTCGTAGGGCGTCCAGCCGTCGACGACGAGCTCGGTGGCTGGCGTGATGCTGGGCGCCTCGAAGTCGATACCCGCGAGGTCCTGCCCGACTGCCTCGCCACGGCGCAGCCCCCGGTGCCCCATGACGTGAAAGATCGAGTAGTACAGCTCGTCGTCGGCCTCGGCGGCGTCGAGGAACTCGCCGTACTGCTGTGGAGTCCACACCATGACGCGACCGGGTACGACGCCGGTCTCGCGCCACCGCTTCACGCGTGCGTCTGTCCACAACAGCGGATTGGGGCGGGGCGCCGCTGTGAGGTCGACGTACTTGGCTGGGTTGAATGTGATGATCTGCTGTGTGATTGCCCAGTTCAGGGCGGCACGCAGGGTGCGGCGGACGCTCTGGACGCTGGCGGCTCCCGTGACTTTCCGGAAGGGCGGCATTTCGGCAAGTTTGGCCTTCTCGGCGGCGACGCGCTCGCGCTCGGCGGGGAGCGGCCGGCCGGGCTTGGACGCCTTGCAGCGCGCGGTCTGCTCGCGCCGAGCCTGGTTCTCGGCGGCGATTACTTCGGCTTGGTCTGCGATGGCGTCGAACAGTTCGGTCATGTCCCCTACGCCGAGCCGTTCGTCGACGACGAGATGTCCACCGTGCGGCTTCAGGTGCACACGGATGTGCGACTCGTAGCCATTGCGCGTGGTCGTTCGGAGGTTCTTCTTAGCGGTCATGTATTCGTCGAGCAGGTCGCCGAGGGTGATTGTCTCGGTAAGGCTCCGCTTGGCCCGAATGCGGCGCTTTACCTCGTCGGTGGGGGGAATCGGCGTCTTCTGGTCGGCGGCGATCTGTGCGAGTAAGTCGCCGAGGGCCTGCTGTGTGCGGGTGTCCTGCTTGCCGGGGATCGCGAGCAGGATGCGCAGCTTGTCGAGGTCGCCCTGCGCCTCCTTGCTGTTGGCGTAGCCGGAGCGCCGGAAAGTCCGTCGGGTGCCGTCGGCCGCGGGCGGTATTTCCTGCCGGAGTGAGTAGGTGCCGTGGGTCCGTGTACGCAGCTTGGGGCACTGGGTGCCGAGTGGCTTGCCGGTCCCATCACGGCAGTAGCAGCGGCGTGTAACCGAGCCTGCTCTCACTTCTGCCCCCCATCAGGAGTGAGGCCGTTGGGGTCGGTGAGCATGTCAAGTCCTCTCATGTCGTCGATCAAGTCGGGGCGCAGTGTGGGGATCGTGAGTCCTGCGAGCCTCATGTCGTTGATGTGCTGTGCAAGTTCTTCGAGCCGATGCAGGTACTCGGTCCGCGCCGTGGAGTCGCCGCCCTTGGCCTGCTCGGCTTCGGCGTGCAAGTAGGCCCGGTGGACCGCTTCGCGCCGCTTCTCGAACTCGGGGTAGAGGGAGGCGGGATAGGCTGCCGCGCCCCACGCGGCAGACCACTTGGGGCCGTCACCGGCGATGGGCCGGCTGTCCGCGTAGTGGCGTCCGTTGACGGGGCCGGCGAGTGTTGGTGTCTCCGCGCCCGTAACCCACTTCCACACGGTGTATGGGTCCCGTGGATCGGCTGCGGGCACGGTGGGCACGGTCTGCTCGCTCCCCAGCGGAAGGACCAGGAGGAGCGGGGGAACGGCGAGGGCAAGGCCGAGCACGAGCAGTTCGTCGACCGTCACCTCGCGGCGCCGCTTGCCGTCCTTGTCCCGGCGGCCGGTTTCGATGTTCGTAATTGCGGCGTATGTGAGGTCGACAGCGCCTAGTCGGGCGCACTCGTCTGCGAGCTGCTGCCGGTTGAGGCCGAGGCGGGTTCGGTGCCTGCGAACCTCCCCGGCGGTGGTGTCGCTTGCCGTCTGGTGACTGTGCATATCGACAAGCTAGCAGTGCATATTGCGTAGTCGCAAGAGTTATCGATACGTTATGTTCACTGAACGCCCCATCTACGAGGGCTTACTGACGAACCGGAGGGGAGTACGTGACCAGCGACGAGCGAGCGATGACGCACGACGAATTGATGAATCTGCCGGTGACAGTCGATCTTGAGGTCGCGAACCGGGCGCTTGGCATAGGTCGTACGACTGGGTACAGCCTGGCCAAGGGAGGGCAATACCCGGTGCGCTTGCTGCCGGGCAATCGCGGCTATCGCGTCTCGCGGTATGACCTGCTGCGGTACCTCGGTGTCGAGGTGAGCGGCGGCGCCGAGGCGGACGCCGCCTAGGAGTGCAGCAGAGACCCCGCTCAGGTGAATGTCCAAACGGGGTCCCGGTTGCCTGCCGGCTGCTACGCGTCCGCCCCCAGTTCTCCGGGCACAGGTCCTGGCGTGAGTGCCGTGGCGTGGCTCGGGCACGCGTACAGCGTTACACCGGAACCGCTTGGGTGGGGAAGATGGCGAACGGGTACGGGTGCGTACGTCCACCGGTGGCATCGGCAGCACCGAGCACCAGACGGCTCAGGGGTTGGTCCCGTGCGCAGCAGCGCGGCAACGAATGCGGCGGCGGTCACGCAGCGACTCGCTCTCGGGCTATGACGCTGCCGAGAGGCATGGTCGGGTGGTCGTAGTCGACACCGAGTGCTGCGAACGCGGCGGCGTAATACCGCTCCCGCTGAAGGGTGGGTAGGTCTTGCGCCCGCTCGTCTTTGAAGACTCCCCGGACGTCGTGCGCGCTCGGTGCAGTCCACGGGCGGGACCAGGGCGACACGGAGGAGTCAGACGCAAGGCTGGTGGACTGCTCGGTGAGGTGTTCGGCGCTGTGACGTCCGGGCCGGCGAGGGGCGAGGACGGAGAGCACCCAGGCAAGGGTGCGGGCGATAGCATCGCGCATGTCGTTTCAGCTCCCTAAAGCTGATCGGCGAGCCCCGAGCGGACCGGCCCTAATCGGTCTGCTCGGGGCGTTTCTGTGTTCGAGGGATCACGCTAGAGCAACCTGTATAGGTCCGTCTAGGCATGTTCAACCCTGTCTAGCCCACGGCGGACGGTGGGCGGGTTGTTTACGCTTCGGCCATGGCAGCGCGCGAAATCGACCCCCGAGCCCCCGAGCCGCCCTACCGGCAGATTGCTGCCGATCTGATTGCACAGATCGAGCGGGGAGAGCTGGCTCCGGATCGGCCGCTTCCGTCCGAGAAGGAGCTAACGGAGCTGTACGGGGTCGCGCGGAACACCGCCCGATCCGCCCTCGGGGTGCTACGCGAGCAGGGACTCATCTACACCGTGACCGGACGCGGTTCTTACGTGACCAAGCCTGCTGACGAAGATCAGGGCACTGAATAGGGCGCACAGCTATTTTCGATCATGGTTAACCGACCCTCTGTCTGTATAAGCACACCAGGGCACGCCGTAGCCTGGTGACACCCTGTCAGGCTCGGAGAGTTGGTGACCGTGGTTCAGTACCTTGTCGGCTCGCGCGCAAGCAACCTTGCCAAAGCCCAAGTACGGGAATACCTGCGCCCGCTTCGTGAGCGATTCCCAGGTTCCACATTCACGCACCGTGTGATCCTTGAAGGGGGCGACAAGGACCGTAGGTCGCTGTTGTCGAATGTGTCTGCTGTTAGCGGCGGTTCGGCATTCAGTAGCGAGCAAGAAGCGGCACTGTCCCGCGGCGACGTAGATGTTGTGGTTCATTCCTTGAAAGACCTTCCTACGTCTAATCCAAATGGTCTGACGCTTCTGCCTCCGCCTGGCCGTGAGGACGTCCGCGACGCGCTGTGTGGCTCGACCCTTGCCGGATTGCGGAAGGGTGCGAAGGTCGGAACTGGTGCTCCGCGACGCATCGCGCAGCTCCTTGCGGTGCGACCCGATCTTGAGATCATCCCGATTCGGGGGAACGTTCCGCCCCGCCTTAAGAAGATTGAAACCATGGGCCTTGATGCGGTTGTCCTCGCTGCTGCGGGACTTCGCCGGCTCGGCCTGGCCGACGCAATCGGGGAGTTGCTGCCGCTCGACCTGTTCCCGCCGAGCCCCGGGCAGGGGGCTTTGGGTATTCAGGTCCGTACGGACGACCCTTCGGCCCCGTTGCGCGAAATGCTTTCCACGGTCGGCGACTTGGCTGTTGATGCCGAGATCAGGGCGGAACGCGCGCTGCTAGCGGAGCTGCACGGTGGGTGCAGCGTGCCCGTAGGGGCTTACGGTGAGACCTTGCCCGATGGGGGGCTCAGGCTGTTCGGTCAGGTCAGTTCGCTGGACGGTACTACGCAGATTTCAGGATTGCTGACCGGTCCGTCTGAGGAACCGGAAAAGCTCGGTGCGGCCCTGGCCGCGACGCTCATTGACCAGGGCGCGCATTCAATCCTTGACGCAGTACGCGCCACTCTTGCGACTAGGTGAGTTGTCGAGCGATATCAAGCGCCGCGTACGTGAGACTCCCGGTCGCCCCTGCCCGCTTGAGCATGGTGAACAGCTCGACCAGGAGCCGCACGTCACGCCGTCCCGACTCGGTGTCCACCTGGGTCATGGACTGGTACTCGCCCGACACCGAGAACGGGAACAGCGGGGCACGTGTTGCACCGCGAAGCGTGCCGAGCACGTCCGCTGTGAACTGCGCGGGCTCCAACAGGATCATGTCCGCCCCTGCCGCTTCCATCCGTAAGGCCGTGTCTACGAACTGGTCGGCCTTCCCGGGGTTGATCTGGAACTCCCGGTTGACCCCTGCCTTCGGAGTGGCACCCATCGTGCGCCGGAACCCGTCGTACAGGCTCGACCAGAAGATGACGTGCGGCATGACGGACACTCCGTCATGCCCCGACTGATCGAGTGCCTTCCGTGCACCCCCGACCGTGCCGAGCACCATGGAAGCGGGGCCGACGATGTCCGCGCCCGCGTCCGCATGAGCTACGGCCTGCCGGGACGTGATGTCGACGGTTGCGGACACGTCGGGGCGCCCGTACCGGTCGGTGAGGTAACAGACGCCATCGACTGTGTATGAGCACAGGCACGTTTCCGTCATGACCGCGAGGTCCGGCACGGTGTCCTTACACGCGTGCACGGCTCGCGCCATGAGGGAATCGGAGGCGAGAGAGGTTTCTCCCGTGGCGTCCCGCTCGGAGGACTCGGCGAACAGTTTCACGGACGGGATGCCCAGGTGTGCAGCGTCGCGCATCACTGCGGGAATCTCGGCGAGGGTCACTGTGGGCATGGGACGGTCGGCGGGCTCCTCGGTGACCAGCAGCACCATGGACAGATCGGCGGGGGTGAGCGTCTGTGGCTCCAGCAGCCGGCGAACTGCCGGACGGCTCCGGAGTGGGCTAGTCGTTCGTGGGCGGTGCTCGGTGGTAGCGGTCACGGGCCGTTCCTCGTTTCGAGTTGTTGCGACGGGAACGACCCCAAGCAGTAGACGCTCTGCCTTTCGCTCGGGGCCGCTGGTGCTGTTCCTCACCGTGATTGCCGTGCCCGGTAGGGGCAGGATGGCGATAAGCGTTCCGCCCTACGCGATGAGGATCATGTAGGCACCGGACTGCTCGGCCGGATTGTCTAGGTGCTCGTCGTCCCGGTTGGGCTCGTCCGGTTCGGCGGCCTCGTTGTCGCTGCCGATGACTTCAGGCTCGTCGGTGGTCGGTTCGACGGTCGCGGGCACTTCGTCTATCCCCTCTGCTTGAGTCGCCCGAGCCTGATGGCTCAGGTGTGCTGCCTCCCGGCGCGGGGGCAGTTGTCCGCCTCGATTGCGGGGCCGGCGGCGATGGATGCTTATAGCCGCAGGGAGTCCTCGTCGGGGCGGAGAACGTGGGTCACAGGTCGACGACCTTCACACCGCGCAGTTGTCGCCATAGGCGTGATGCGAGCATTCCGCGACACTGCTGATCGCCGTATGACCGGAGAGTGTCTTTCTCGTCTGCTGCCCAGCCGTAGTTGGTCAGGACGTACAGGGTTCCCGACACCCCCCACAGGGCCGCCTTTCGCGCCCGCAGTACCGCGTAGTCGTGTCCACGCAGGAACGGGCAGATCCTCACGGCTAGCCGTGCGCATGACATGCACAAGGGGGGTTGGGAGATTACAGAGCGCTCAGGCCATGTGGGAGGCGACTCGGGGCGGCGCCAGTCGATGAACAGCCAGCCCTCTTTGGTTCTGTCAGCGGGTTTCGCGCAGACCTGGCACAGCATGTTTTCCATGCACTCTCGCTGACGTCCCGTGTGCATCGAGTCGAATTCAACCTCGGGATTGCCGGGTCCCGTGTAGATACGCGCCCACAGGTTGCCGTGTTTGTCCCGGTCTCCCGGAAGCGGGCTTCGGTAGGCGATCCGGGGTCCGGCCGTGGTGAACTCGACCGTCAGCTCGGCCTCATACGGCCCACGGTCGGTACTCCGTGCGGTGACGTAGGGGACAACGGCAGGCACGAGGCTCAGCTCCTAACGGGATAATCCATTCGGTAGTGCGGTAAAGCGACCTGAAGCACTGCGGGTTGATGCGCAGGCCAGACGGAAAGGGTGTAAGTGCAGTCGGCATCCGAGAGCACGACAGCCAAGGGATAGCCGTCCTTGATGTGCTCGCGCTCGTCGCGCTCTCTCTTCCGGTCTGCTGCCCAGGCCCGCAGGAGCGCGGGACCGTCCGGGGCGACCACGGTTGTCACGCGCATTGACGGCTGCACCCATGCCGAACGTTCCGGGGTGGGGTCAAGCAGGTCCGCGACTCGCAGAGCCTGCCCGCGCAGCCAGCGAAGCACGAGCACGGGGGAGATCGTCTGGAAGGAGCCAAGCATGTAGGGCACTGTCTCGCCCGTGCCGTACACCGGTCCGTCCGCTCGAACTTCAGCCCAGTATTCAACCGGCTCAAGCCGCTCGCTCATGAGGGGCTACCGCGCCACATCACGTACGGCCGCTCGCTGACCTCGACGTAGCTGGTGTGCTCGGGGTGGTCTCGCATGTGCGTGAACGCCCACTTCTGAGGCTCGGTTGCATCCTCACTTGACGGGGAGGTCTGGGCACACTGGCTGTCGTCATCGTTGAGCGTGAGGCAGCGCATTCCGTAGACGATCGGTGGTGCATCGTCGTCTCGGTCAGGCTGTAGCGTCCAGTCGAAGTAAGCGAACCGGCGCCGGCGAACCGATGTACTCACAGCACGTCACCCCTGCTCCGCGCGTTCGCTCGGGTCAAGTCAGCGTGTATGCGCTGCTCTGGACTCGCCGGCTCGGCGTCCCTGGGGCTGACGGACCACTCGGTGCCACCGCCGGTAGGGCGCAGGAACCAGAGTCCGCAGTGTTCGCCGCGGAATTCACCGACGCGGCCCCGAGCGTCCACCATGAGCGTTCCGGGAGTTGGAATCTGTGGGGGGTCTTGCGACATGACAGCTCCTCTCCGTAGCGCATCGGCTACCAAGGGGCTTCAGCGTGACCTACAGTCGGCAAGTACTCAACTGACCGCATCTGTTTGATTGGTTGGTAGCGCAACATGAATCGCAAGGAGTTAGATCCCCAGGCGTCCCCCGGTGAAGCGTTCGGCGCGCATCTGCGCAGGCTGCGGGATGAGCGTGGCTGGACCCAGGAAGAGCTAGGGACCCGCATGGGGGTCACGGGCAGCCACGTATCAGCTGTCGAAACTGGTCGGCGCCAACCAACTCAGCGCTTTGCAACAGCGGCTGACAGGGCGTTGGGGACGGGTCAGGAGCTACAGCAACGGACGAGCGCGGTTCGTCAGAACTCGCTGTTGGAGGGGTTCCCTGATTACCTACGACGCGAGGCCGAAGCGTCAGAGATTCGGCTCTACGAAGTTGGAGTGATCCCGGGACTTCTCCAGACTCCGGAGTACGCGGCAGCACTGGAAGCGGACGCAGTTCGGAGAGAGGCCATCACCCAAGAGCAGGCCGACGAACGGGTAGCCCTGGTAGCGCGAAGGCAAGCCACCTTGGTTCGCTCCCCTTCGCCTCTCTTGATCGTCGTGCTTGACGAGGGATGCATCCGCCGCCCTATGGGCTCGCCAGAGATTATGGACGCCCAGTTGGCACGTCTGATCGAGTTCGCCGAGCTACCGAACACGGTTCTTCAGCTTGCACCGTTCGCCATGGGGGCACGGCGCCCGTTCAGTCTGCCCGTGACCGTACTCACGATGAAGGATCGTTCGTTGATGTCCTACGCCGAGTCGGCGCAACGGGGCCACCTTGAACGGGAGATCGCGTTCGTACTGCCGATGCTGACGGCCTACCATCAGTTGCAGGCCGAAGCGCTGTCGCAGGCGGCAACGGTGGCCATGATCGAAGAGTTCCGAAAGGGCACCCTGTGACCGAGTCTCCCCGCTGGATCAAGTCTTCCTACAGTGGCAACGGTGGCCAGTGCGTCGAAGTTGCGACCAACCTTGTTCCCAGTCAAGCCATCATCCCAGTTCGCGACAGCAAGAACCCCCGTGGTCCGATCCTGGTCCTTCCTTGTACTGCCTTCGCTGCTTTCGTGGCGAGCGTGAAGGACGACACCGTCTGATCGCCCCCGGAGCTTCGAGGGCGACAGCAACTAAGACCCGCCCTGTCAACGACAAACGCGCCCCCGCTCACCGACACAAGGCCGGGAGCGGGGGCGTAGTGCTATGCGTGGGCGAGTTGCCACAGGGGCAATGCGAGTCCGGCGACCGCGACCAAGGCGAGGACGTTCTGAAGCGGCCACCGCGCGTGTTCGAGTGCGTCGAGCCTCTGCTCGTGATCGGCGAGGCGCGCGTCGGTCTGGTCGGACCGCTGCACCAGTAGCGCGAGCGATCCGTCGACCTTGGCGAACCCCGTTTCGACGGTAGCTCTCAGTCGTTCGAGTTCGAGGGCGACGTCGGACGGCGAGGGGTCGGTCACTCGACCCCCTCGCGGTCTCGTCCGAGGGCGAGCAGCTCGGCGTCGGGGTTCGGCGCGGCTCGGAGCCACGCGGGCAGCAGGTTCTCGATCAGGGGCAGAGCCATCACTCGGGTGAGGCCGCCGGAGACGGCGAGGGCGAGGCCGATTCCCGCTGCGGTCTGCGGGATGCCGGCGGCGTCGATGATCAGGGGAAGTCCTGCGGCGAGGCCGAGCACGGTCTGCACGACGGTGCGGAGCGTACGGCGGGCGGCGTCGGTCATGTCGGTACCTCTTTCTACGAAGTGGGTGTACGGCAGCGCCCGCCCGCGATTGCGGGCGGGCGTGGGGTGGGTCAGACCTTGGGGACCTTGAGTGCGGCCCACGAAGTCGGGCCGGGCCATCCGTCGGCGTCGTCGCCGCGGTATCCGAGGTGGCGCTGCCACCGGGCGTAGCTCTGTCGGTCGGCCTCGGTCCACTGAGGCCCAGGACCCTCGCGGTAGGCCGAGCAGCCTTCAGCGACGAGGCGGCGGCCCATCGCGGTGATGATCGGTGAGTTGGGGTTCTTCTTGAACCATCCCTGACCGGGGAACGGCTCGTACGCCGGCGGCTGCGACGGGGCACTGCCGCCGGGGCGCGGGGCACCCTTGGTCACCCACGCGTACAGCGGACCACCGGGGCACTCCGTCGCGTATCCATCGCGGTGGCCTCGGATCTCAGATCCTGCGCCGCCGCTCGCGCGGAGCCATTCGATAGCGTCGCGGAGCCCGTTGAGCTGGGCGTCGGTCGGGTTGGTCAGTCCCGAGTTTCCGACCATGGCGCACACGGCGTAGTGGCCAGCGTTCAGGGCCTGGTTTCCGTTGGCGGCGGTCTTCTTGTGAGCGCCTCGGCCCTCGTAGACGTAGCCGTGAGGGCAGACCATCGCGTTGTACGCGATGTCGCTGTAGTCCTCCTTGTCGTTGGCGAGGTGGCTCGCCTGGATGTCGCGGACGCGTCCGGCGCACAGCTTGTGGTTCTCGGCCTTGGCGAGGCTGGCGGGTACGGCGGTGCCCTCGTAATGCACTTTCACGCCGCGCGTGCCGGCGATGTAGACGAGGTCGTATCGGGAGGGGCGGGCGCCCCACTGGGAGCGGGAAACGAACTGCAAGAGCCCTCCTCGGGCATGAAAAAAGCCCCGTGT
This sequence comes from Streptomyces sp. NPDC101151, assembly GCF_044768335.1. Taxonomy (NCBI): domain Bacteria; kingdom Bacillati; phylum Actinomycetota; class Actinomycetes; order Kitasatosporales; family Streptomycetaceae; genus Streptomyces; species Streptomyces sp. NPDC101151. The sequence continues at coordinate 435,795 of NZ_JBIWPP010000005.1, forward strand.
CGGCGGACACGGGGCGGGATGGGTAGGGCGGCGGCCTAGTAGGCGGCGGCCCAGATAGCGTTCGCGTCGGGCACGATGGCGCTGGCCGGCGCGAACGAAGCGGGTAGCGCGGTCAGGCCGGTGGTGGACAGTCGGCCGTGTCGGATGAACGACACGGCCGACGCGCGGGCCTGCCCCGCGGGGTTGGTGCCGGCGGCGGCGCCCCGGGCGAACCCGGGTCCGTTGGTCGCGGCCGAGGGTCCATTGATGAGCAGGGCGACCCAGTACAGGCCGGCGGCGGCCGAGTAGTTCGCGGTCAGACCGCACTCGATCGTGTTGCCTTCGTTCACGCTGAACCAGTTGTTCAGGGACGTCGTCTGTGCGACCCGGGCGCCGGAGGAGTTGTAGAGGCCGGCGAACGACTGGTTGTTCGGCTGCGTTGCGCCGTTGCCGGCGGTGTAGAAGCAGAGCCGAGACAGGGTTGCTGCCTCGCGCAGCACGATCCCCATCAGATAGACGTAACCGATCTGGCAGTACTGGGCGGCGCTGTCGGTGACGGCCGGATCGAAAGTCCACGCCTTGAATCCCAAGTCGCCCGGTGTCCACACGCTGGGGATAGCGGCTGTGGGGAGGTTGGCGAGCGGGACGTCGCCGGACCCATCGAGAGGTGCAACGCCGAGTGCAGCGCCGCGGGTTGCCGTGCCGAGGGCGCCCACCTGAGCCGCGGTGTGGGCGTGGTCGGATGCTGCGGCCCCGACGTCGCCGGCTGCGAGGACAACGGCACCGGTCTTGCCGTTGACGGAGGCGACGGCGCTTCCGCCCGAGCTTGCCGGGAGTTGCGAGGCCGGGACCTTGCCGGACTGATCGAGCTGCGCGACTCCGCCGGCTGCTCCTGCCGCGGTCGCAGAGATCGCGCCGACGTCGCCCGCGGTGAGGACCACGGCGGCGGCCGACTGGCCGTTGACGGACTGGACGACTCCGGCGGCTCCGTCCTTGCCGGGGGTGCCCTGCGAGCCTTGCGCACCTCGCGCGCCGGTGGGACCGTCCGCGCCCGTGGCGCCCTTCGGGCCGGTGTCGCCCTTGGTGCCGGTCGCACCCACGAGGGAGGCGAGCCACTGCTCGACGGTGCCGGCGAACCCCTGCTCGACGGCTACCTCGTACGCCGAGTCGCCGCGCACGGCCACATAGTTGGCCTTGCCCGGGTCGGTGGGGGCGAGGTCGGCGAGATCGGCGGTGCGGTGCTCGGCCGGCAGGAGCACGGAGTAGGAGCGGCCGGGGGCGACGCCGGCGAGCTGCTCGGTGACAACGTAGGCCCATCCGGTCGGGTTCATGCCCGGGGCGTCGGTGGCGGGCAGCGTGACGGACACGGCGCCGGTGGCGTCGAGGGCGATGGTCACCGGTCCGCCGAGGATCACGTCGGCGGACGAGAAGGTGAGGACGGCGGGAGCGCGGAAGGTGACGTTTCCGCTCAGGGGGGTGCCGTCCGGGGTCAGGTACCGTCCGGTGACGGTGACCGTGGGTATGGAGTCGGGCAGCACGTCGTCGCTGGCCTCCTTAGCTCAGGTGCCAGCGCGCGCCGGCCTCCTCGGTGGGTGCGGGCGGATCGGGGCGCGTCATCCATGGCGGGGCGTCGTCGGCCGCGGTGCGGCGGGGCCCGGCCATCGCGGTTTTGGTGGCGGCGGCCTGCGGGGCGGTGGGTGCCTCGGCGGCGGTGAAGGTGTTGCGCGTGTACGAGGTGAACACCCGGGTTTCGACGTACTGCCCGCTGGTCTTGGCGCGGTGCTCGATGTTCCATCCGACGTAGTCCAGGAACCGCACGCCGTTGAGGGGAATGGTCAGGGTCTTGGTCAGCCACGTGTTCGCGGTCACGGTGAACTCCCCGACCGTGGTGGAGCCACCGGAGGGCGGGAGCATGTTCACGCGGACTTGTCCGCCCCCGTCGCCGGCGATGGTGGAGAACGTCAGCACCATGACCGCGTTGTGCGCGGGAGCGCCGCCCACCCACGCGAACTGATACGACGTGGACTGTGCGAGCTGGGTGCTAGTGGGGGTGAGGGGAACGGGCATCCACGGCCGGCCCAGGAAGCGCGGCGAATAGCCGTCGTCCATGAGCAACACGTCGTTGGGCTGGTCTCGCGACCAGATGCGCACCATCTGCCGGGCCTGCGCGTCTCGGTTTCCGCCCACGCTGAAAGCGGTGGTGCCGTCCTCGCGAGCGGCGGCGGTGGCCCAGTCGCCTTGCGGACTCTGGCCGACGCCGAAGACGATGCCTCCGCCGGGCTGCTGCACGAAGAGCTGCCCGCCCTCGCCGATGGTGACGGTGCCGTGCGTGATCGTGGACAGGGCCGGCCGAATCTGCGCTCGGCCGCTCAGCTCCCGCACCTGCCGCTCAAGGGTCCGGATGCGGTCGAGTAGATCCTGTGGGACTGCTGCCACTAGGCGGCCTCCAAGTACAGGCGCGCGGACTCGGGCCGGCCGCGCTCAGGTGGGGTGATGGACAGACCCACGACCCGGAATCGCGTGTCGAGGGTCTCGGGGTGCCACAGGTCCCGCACGCGCAGGCGCACGCTCGCGCCGAGCAACGCCGGCGAGACGGGGGCGCGGCTCATGTCGACGGACACCTCGGGAATGACGGTGCCGGCGCGGGCCGTGGCAAGGTCCGCGCTCGCGTGTGCGTCGAGCGTGGTGCGGTCCTCAACCGTCGTGTAGTCGCTGCTGCCGTCCATCCGCGGCCACCCGTCGGCGGTGTCTTGCTCGGCGAGCTGCAACGTGGACGTGAGCGGCACAGAGTCGGCGGTCTGGTTGCTGTTGTCGGTGGCGCCGCGGCACTGCCACGCGTTCGCTCGCGTCGTGGCGTCGATCGGCCACGCGTAGGACATGACCGGGCCGGGGTGATCGAGCACGATCTCGGACGTGCCGGTACGGATCGTTGGGGAGCCGAGCTGCAACCGCTTCACGCGCCGCCCGTCGGCGTCACGGAAGGAAGCGATGCGCCACTCGAACCCGCCTTCGACGCTGGCGAGTTGGTCGAGCAGGTCGCGCACGATCGGCAGGTCGTAGCGGCTGTATGTACGGTCGCGGAGCACGCCGGACGTGGCGGTGTCGTAGGTGATGCCGATATCGCCACCGGGAGCGTTCTGCACGTAGTCGAGGAGCCCTCGGGCGATGTCGAATTGATCCGTGCCGGTGGCGGTCAGGGTGTCGTACAGCATTCGGTGCGAGAGGTAGGTGTCCCAGGTGCCGGCCTGCACGGCTACCGCGAGGTTGCCGCGGTCATCGCTCTGTACGGCGGCGGTCCACAGCACCCCGCCCCACCACAGTTCGCGGCCACGCTCCAGCCAGACAGCAGTACGCCCGGGCGCGATGGCGGCCCTGGCGCGCGCGGCGATGGCGGCGTTGGGGATGGGGATGGTGCCGGACATGGCGCCCGGCTTGCCTATGTAGTCGTCGAGGGCGAGCTGCTGCACGGGGAGGGTGTCGAGGACCTGATCGGATCGCAGGTCGCACAGCAGCAGCCGATAGGGAGGAGAAATCACCTGGAGCCCCCTCGTCCACTGGGTGTGGCGATCAACTGGCAGGCAGGGTTAGCCTGTTGGAAGAGAGCAGTGCGGCGGCATGGAGGACCGTCGGTTTGACTGCACTGCCCGGGGAGTTGCCCCGGGGATCGACGGCGAGGGAAGAGCGTCCTCCGGGGGCCGTAATGGAGACGCTGTCGATGTAGATGAGTCCCGACGCTGGGTCTCAGCAGGCCACGAAAGGTGGTCGAGCTGAGGCTGCCTCGCCGATGGTCGATCACCCTTATCGAAGGGTTCGGCTGGTGCGTTTCTCCCCCTCGGCCACTCGGGTGCTGCTCGTTGTCTTGGCCTTCGTCACCTCAGTTCTTGCCGGTGTCGTGGCAGGCGTCCTCTCCTATGCGGATGGCAGTAGGGCGCCCGGCGCGGTGTTGTACGGCGGCGGAGCGTTCGTCACGTGGATGACGCTCACGCTTGTGATCATGGGTTCCCTTGGCTGGCTGGATACCGGTGATCCAGGCTCTTCGCATAACTCACGTCAGAACGTAGGTAGCTGACGTGCGGATGTTCCGGTCGTTGCGCAAGGCGCCGTTGCCCGACCACGTGCGCAGGGTCAGAAGGCCGGCTGTACTCAGATGTGCGGTGCCCTCGCCGAACCCGTCGGACGCGGACAGTTCGAGGTCGGTGAACGGGCGCCATCCGGCCGGCACGGTCCCGAGGGTCTCGTCGTTGATGTTGCCGGCGGCCGGCACGTCGAGCTGCGCGCCCTTGCGGATCACCTCGACGGCGAACGTGCACAGGCCACCGGTTCGGCGGGCCGAGTAGCTGTTCAGGGTGTAGCCGCTGCCCACCGCAAAGCCGCTCGTCGCGGTGTCGATGGCGAGCGGGGGCCGGTAGACGTCCCACTTGGCGGTGGTGGCGTTCCAGCGTTCGAGCACCCCGGCGTTGTCGCGGTACTGCCCGTCGTAGGCGCCGGTGTAGGACGTCCCCCAGCCGCGGGGGATGATCCCGCCGTAGGAGGCGGTGAAGCGCCGGCGGTCGGCAAGCGCGCTTGCCCAGGTGATGCCGCCGGTGCCGGCAGAGGCGCCGGCCGCAACGGTGATCGACCACAGGCGCAGCGCGCAGGCCGGCAGTACCGGCTCGGTGGGCGAGGGCGCCGGCGTCCCTTTGACGAGCTCGACCGCTACGGCGGTGGTCTTCGACTGGTCGTACAGCCCGTCGTACACGCGCAGCACGAGGGAGTCGATCCGCGGATACTGTGCGTCCCCGTCCGGGACGGTGAGCGTTTCGGGGACGGTCACCGCTACTGGGTAGGCGCCTTGGGCGGTGGTGCCCTGCACGATGGCGCGGCCGATGCCGAGCTGTACCTGCATGGCGGCGACGCCGGTAGCCAGGAGCGGGGAGCCGCCGGCTATCACTCCGTCGCGTGAGGTGAGCTCACTCTCGGGCGCCATCGTGCCGAGCGGGGCAAGGCGGGTGTCGGAGCGTGTCTGTCCGTCCGGGGGGCCGGTGAGCAGCCACGCGGCGCGCACGGTCACAGGGGCGCCTCCTTTACCAGTAGGCCGAGCGCCACCGGACGGTGACGAGCGCGGCGGGGTCGGTGGATTCGGGCGCGGCCCGGTATACAAGGTCGGCGGTCCCGGGCCAGAGCGCGAATGACTGCTCGGGCGCGCTGCGCGCGGTCGCGGTGTAGAGGCGGCTCGCGGTGCCGTTGAGCGTGACGGTGCCCTCGCCGGTGTCGACGGTGAGCACGTCGCCGGCCGCGAGGGCGAGGTCGTATTCGAGGACGTCGCCGGTGGCCGAGTTGGTCAGGCTCGGCATGATGACCGGGCCACGGAATTCGATGACCGGGTGCGAGGGTGCTTTGCCGGCGTTCGTTGCGGTGATGGTGCCGGTGCTGCCCGGCTGGCCGAAGCTGAGGCCCGCGTCGATGTTGGCCGTGGTCTGCCAGCCGAGGCCGGCGTCGCCGTTGTCGGTGGTGGTCCAGTTGAGGCCCGGCTCGGCCGTGGGCAGGGTGGTGCTGGATGAGCGTTCCAGCAGCTCGTAGCGGCGGGGGTCGGTCGCGGTCAGTTGGAGCGCGGCGCCGGCGATGCTGCCGAGGGTGTACCCGCGCTCGACCGGGATGGCCCGAGCTGTCGCGCGCACCCACGCGAGGCGGGGGCCGCGCTCGTCGAGCTGCACGACGAGCGGTATCTCGTCATCGGTTACCCCGGTGACGTCTTCGAGTTGCTGCACGACGGAGCCGAGCTCGCCGGCCCGGGCGCGAATGCGGATGTCCTCGACGGTGATCACGCGGGATTGCGCGAGCAGCCGGCCGAGGATCGCGCCGTGCGCGTCGGATCGGGGCACCGATCCGTTGTCGAGGCCGGGAAGGTCGGACCAGCCGGTGAGCTTGCCCCACCGGTAGGAGGTACCGCGCCCGAGCAGCAGCTCGCCGAGCTGCACGTGTCCGGGCGCGGTCACGCGGTCGCCGATGGCCACCGGTTCACCCCCTCGCCTTCATCGCCCATGCCAGCGCCGATGCGTTCTCTTCCGGTGTCTGGTCGCCCCCGTGCCAGTGCTCGATGTGCACGGCCGGCGAGACGCCGGCCGTGCCGAACCCGCTGGGAGCGCCGTACGAGGCGGTGCCCGCGGCGAGGTCACCCACACCAGGCAGGGATGGGGAAGGGATGAGCGTGCGCATGGTGCGCGCGACGGCTCCGGCGCCCGAGCGGATGCCTTGGACTACGCCGGCGGGAATCCATCGGCCAACATCGCGCGCCATAACGCGACTTGGGCTGTGAATTCCCAACGCCTTCGCGATCGGCCCAGGGATCATGTTCTTCGCGAACGAGATCAGTTGCGATCTGAGCCAACTGCCCATGCTCCGGACGCCATTGAGCAGGCCCCGAATGAGGTCTGCCCCCTTGTCGTAGAGGAGGTGCCCCAAGCTGCCGAGCGCGGAAACGATCCTGCCGGGCAGTCCGCGTACCCACGTGACAAGCTCAGTTGCCTTGTTTACGGTGCCGGTCTTGGCGGACTGCCAGTGCTTGATGATCAGCCCGGCGAGCGTCCAGTTCAGAAAGAAACTGACGATCACGCCGGGGATGCCGCGCAGCCAATTGACGATGGCATTCCAGACGCGGACGGTGCCGGCCTTGATGGCATCCCAGTGCTTGATGATGATGCCGACGAGAGTGAAGGTCAGGAAGAAGGCGAGCAGCATCTGCCCAACGGCCTTGATCTTTCCCCACACCCAGTCCCACGCCGCGCCGGTGGCGCTGACGACGCTGTTCCAGTTGGCGACGATGAGCGCGACGAGCGCGACCACCGCGGCGATGATCCAGCCGACGGGACCCATGGCGAGCACCCAGGCGGCGGCCATGCGGGCGGCTTGAATCATGGACTGTGCGCCCATGAGGACCCAGGCGGCAACGGTGCGTACCGCGGCGGCGCCGGCGGCGACTCCCTGCCCGATCCACCCCGCCACGATGATGGCGTTGGTAGCGATGAACCGGGCGCCGGCAGCGACGCCAGCCGCGCCCTGTGTGATCCAGCCGGCCACCACCGCGGCGGTGGTGACAGTGGCCTGCGTGCCCAGCGAGATCAGCGCGGGCAGCATCACCAGCAGGATGACGCCGGCAACGATGCTGAACGCCGTGCCGTGTCGGGAGACGAAACCGGCCGCTGTGGCGATGCCCTGGCCGAAGTCGTCGAGGTATTCGCCTGCGGTGGTCAGGGCCGGAATGACGTACGCCCCAAGGACGTTGACGACTCCCTGTTGCAGGGAGCGCGTGAACATCGTGACCTTGGTCGATGCGTTGTCGCGCATCGTGTCGCCGGCCTTCTTGGCGGCCCCGTCTACCTTGCCGAGCGAGGCCACGGCCGCGCTCGGGTCGATCGCCATGAGGGCTTTGGACAAGTCCTCAGACTGGCTGCCGAGCAGTTGCTGCGCGAGGCGGAAACGCTCGGTCGGGTCCTTTACGGCCCGCAGGCGGTCGGTGATGGTGTCGAGTGCGGCCTGCGCTTTTGGGCCGCCGGTGGCGAACGCTGCGGCCATTTGGTCCGCGTTCAAACCGAGAGCTTTCAATCCGTCGGCGGCGCTACCGTCCTTGACGCGGATATTCAGCTCTTTCATCGCGTCCGCGACTATGTCAGCGTCGCGGGCGCCGGCAGACAAGCCCTGATGCATAATGCCCAAGGCTTCTTTGCCGTTAATTCCGAGGTCACGGAACTGTGTCCCGTACTCGTTATAGGTATCGAGAAGATCCTCGGCTTTATTGATGCCGAGCTGGGTTCCTCGGGTGAGAATGTCGAATGCCTCATCGGCATTTTTCGCCATTCCCGTTTTGAGCATCTGCCCAACGGCGTTGGCGGTCGGGCCGACTTCCTCGCCCATGATCTGTGCGACCTGGGAGAGTCGGCCTCCGACCTGTTCGAGCTCCTTCTGCGTGGCATTGGTGGGTACGAGTCCCTGCTGCCACAACGCCTTGAGGGCCTCGTTCGCGTCCTCGACGCTGTCCGTGTAGCCCTTGCTGTAGAGAGCGCCGGCAGCCTGTCCAAGCCGTTTCGCCTGCGCGGGGTCGGCACCGAGCTGAGCCGCAAGCAGGCTGTTGCCCTTCTGCTGCTCCATGGCCTCACCCACGCCGGCCATGACGGCGGCACCGATACCGGCACCGACCGCGGCCCAACCGAGAGCGCCCAACTTCTCTTTGAGGACTCCGCCGGCCTCGCCGGCGCCTTCCTCGGCCCCATCGGCGACGCCATCGCCGAGGTGCTGCCCGGCCTCCTCGCCGGCGCGCGCGGCTTCCTGCGTGATGGCCTCGGCCGCGCGAACGACGGCGGCCTCGGCCCGAGCGAGGCCGGCCTCGGCGCCCGACTCGTCCACTGAGACGGTGGCGAGCAGCTCGGCCACGGTGAGAGCCACAGCCGATCACCTCCCGTCGGTCGTGCCGGCGGGAATGCCGGTGATCGCTGCGATCTCCGAGGGGTCCTCAACGGCGCGCGGGGTGCGCTTCCACGCCTGCGCGAACCGAGACTCGGCCGGTAGGCCACCGACGAGGACGAGGAAACGGCGAGTCGAGAGGGCGGCGAGCTCGGCCGGCGCGAGCTGGTACTCGCGGGCGAGGTCCGATTCGATCGCGGCCCAGTGGGTCAGGACCGCACGCCAGAACCCGCCTTCTTCTTCGCTGTCTTCTTCGTGGTCGCGCGCCGAGCTGCTCGGTTCGGCGCCGCGGCTTTTCCCTTCTCCTGCTCGGCGTAGAGCTCGGCCGCGCGCTGCATGGACACCGAGCCGGGCGCGCGGATGTTGCCGGCGGCGTAGATCAGCACGATGCCGAGCTGCTGGTCGGTCATGCCGGCTTCGGCCCATGTGTCGAGCGCGCCGGCCCCGAACAGGGTGGCCAGCATCTTGGCGATATCGCCGGGCTCGGAACTGTGCTGCACGCGCTCCATCTGCAAGGTGAACATCAGCGGCAGCGATGCGGGCAACACGTAGGTGCGGCCGAACAGGGTCAGCGAGACGCGCTCGGCGGCGGTGTCCTGCTCGGCGAAGAATGCGTCAAAGTCGGCGGCGGTCTCGACGAGCGGCTGCTCGCCAGTCTCCTCGATCACGAGCCACCCCCGGCCACGGGCGCGGTGGTGGGCTTGCCGCACCGGGTGAACGAGGCGCTCCACGAGGTCTTGTCGTTGGTTTCGCCGCCCTGCTCGCCCGGGGTCACGGTGGCGTCCCACACGACCCAGGCGGTTTGGGTCTGGTGGCGCCACCGGACGGTGTTACGCGAGTCGATGCCGAGCCGGTAGGCCCAGACGGTATCGATATATGCCTGCCCGGGGTCCTGCGCACCGGTGGCCTTGTCGATGCGGTACTGACCCTCGATCTCGATGGTGGCGCCGCGCTGCATGATGTCTTGCTCGAAGTAGCCGTCAGAGTCGAACGCGACGGTTTCGGCGGTCTCTTCGTTCTCGCCGGGGTTGTGCTTGAAGCTTGTGAGGCCCGCGATGGGCAGCCATTTCTCGGTGGGCGCGGTGACGTCGAGTACCTCGAACAGCCAGCGCCGTGCGTCGATGGGACGCGACATGGGGGTGCCTCCTATTCGGGGCGGTGAAGGGTGGGGTTGTCGACGTCGAGGCGGAAGTTCACGACGTGCTCGTGCCTGCCGGCCGAGTCGGGGCCGAGCGGGGCGGGGGTCTGCTGCGCGACGGACAAGACCAGGTACGTGCCGTCGGGCAGCTCGACGCCGGCAAGGCCGTGCAGGGCTCCGTACAGGGCCTCGGCGCGCCGGCGGGAGATACGCGGGTCTGCGGTTCCGCGGACGCGTACCTGTAGCTGCCGGATGTCGTAGCCGAGGCGCGAGTCTTGCTCGCCGGCCCCGTACAGCCACAGCCCAACGGCCTCGCCCGGTTCGGGAGGCAGGGTCTCGGCGAAGGTGTCGCCGGTGACGCCGGTCGGGTCGTAGGTGAGCAGGCCGGAGGCGGCGAGGTGGCGGGCGATGCCGTCGAGCAGGTCAGCCACGGAGAGACCGCCGTACCTGCGCGGCGATGATCTCGCCCATGGCGGCGGCCTCGCGGTGGGCCGGGTCCTCAAGGAACTTCGCCTTACGGCCCGGGGAGTGCCGGGCGGTGAGGTCCTCGTGCACGCGGCGGGCGTATGGGGTGTCGTAGGAGACGGCGGCCACGAGGTTGGCGTCGTCCACGGAGGTGGCGCCGGATCGTTCGAGGGTCCCCTCGTCGATGGGTACCTCGGCACGGGACGCGGCGAGCAGATGCTCGGCGGCGAGGAGCAGGCCGCGCAGGGCGCCCTCGCGGGTGCGGCCGAGGACCTGGTCGCCGTTGAAGCGGACACGGGCACGGGGGCGGGTCACTCGCAGGTCACCTCCGTACAGGCCGGTACCGGCAGGCCCGGGGCGGTGTGGCGGGCGACAGCCACCGCGGTGGTGGTGCGGCCGTCGGGCAGGGTGATGCGGGAGCCGAGGGGGCAGTCGAGATCCGGCGCAGCGATGAGCGTTGCGGCGGCGCTGATGTCGCGCCCATCAGCTGTACGGAACATCCGCGGGGTGGGGTTCACGAGCGCCGGCACCCCGGGGACGGGCGGCCCGTACTGGGGGCCGTATGCGGAGTCGCCGGCGTACGGCTCCACTGTGATCCGGTGGCGCAGCAGGTAGGCCGGTACGCGGGTCACCACGGGAACACGAACCCTGGTTCGAGGCCGGCCCGGCGCAGGACTCGGTCGGCGCGCGGGGCGAGGTCGACGCCGGAGGCGCCCGGGCGGCGGGCGGTGCGGCCCGACAGGCTGACTCCGCCGATGCTGACGGAGTCCCACTGTCCGCCGGCCCCGGTGCCGTCGTCGCCGGCGGCGAGTTGATATTCGACCTGCGCACAGGCGGCATCGGCGAGCGTGGCGCGCAGGCGGGCGTCGATGGGGTCCCCGTCATCGTCGACGGGGTACACCGCGGTGAGCAGGGCGGAGTCGATGTCTTCGCTTGCGCGGGCGAGCAGTCGCTCGGCTCCCTCGGGTGCCGGCTGTCCGGTCCACGCGGCGAGCTGCTCGGGCGTGGCGTAGATACGGCCGGACACGGGGCTACTCCTCCTTCTTCGTGGTGCGGGAAGACGAACGGCCCGCAGGCTTGGAGTCCTGCGGGCCGTTCCCAGTGCTGGCGATGTTCTTCTGCGGTGGTCCCGTATCGAGGTCCTCGACGGTGTATCCGCGGCGCTGGAAGTACAGCAGTGCCCCGACGGGCAGCTCGTCGGCCTCGGCGCGGCCGTCGGTGAACTGGATGCCGGCCACGGTGCCGGTGTGCCCCTGGGTGGGGGCGGTGATGGCGTATGCCATGGCGGGGCCTCCTACTGCACCTTGACGTTGCGCAGCACGCCGGCCGCCTTGGTGGCCTTGAGGACCGTGGCCACGGGGCCGAGTTCTACCTCGCCAACCTTCACGGCGCCGGCGGTGCTGAAGTCCGGGAGCCACTGCCGCACGAGCTGTCCGCCCACGGTGGAAACGCCGTGGAAGCCATCGAGGCCGAGGCGGACCGCGTACAGGTCGGAAAGGCCGGTGATGGGGCCACCGCTTCCGGCCCCGTCGACGTCGCGGGACTCGATGGGGATCACGGGGGCTTCGCTGCCGGCCTTGGCGCCCAGGTCGACGAGCACCACCCCGTTGTACGACTCGATGTTCTGACCGAACGCGTTGGCCGTGCGGTCGTAGTAGCCGGCCCGGCGGGCGAGCGAGCGCACGCGGGCAATGGTCTTCTTGTTGCCGAGCAGCGCCGAGGGGGTGCCGTCGAGGGTGGCGAGGAACTCGTCGAGCAGGTCGAGAGCGTCGTTCGCCTTACCGCGGTCATCGCCGAGGGTGGCGCCGGTCCAGTCCACGGAGGCGGCGGCGTTCATCTCGGTGGTGGAGCCGGCGAGGGCGACGTCGAGTCCGTCGAACCCGAGCTCTTCCCCTTCGGTCTTGACGCGCTCGCCGTTGATGACCTGGTCAGAGAAGAAGGCGCGGGCAGCCTTGATGGTCTGCCCCATCTGGAACGTGACCTCGTTGGTTGCCGCGGCGCCCAGGTTGGCGAGGACGCGGTCGATCTCGAAGGCGCCACCGAGCGGGCCGAGGTCGACGGAGTACCGCTGCCGCTTGGCCTGCGCCTTGCTGTACTCGGTGTTGAGCTTCCGGAACGAGGCTCCGCGCTCGGTGACGAGACGGGTGTATCCGTACGTGAGGGTGGCGCCCCCGCCGGCCGGGGACACGGCGTCTTCAAAGGTGAGGTTGTCGAGTAGCCACGAGCTCTTGCGGAACTCGTCGATCACCTGCGTGTCGATGTCGTCCTGCGTGTTGAGCCGCGCGTCGGCAAGCGTGATGGGCATGGATGGATCTCCAGTTGGTTAGCCGCCCATGCGGGCGGCGATGGCGTCGTGCAGGGAGGCGGGCTTTCGGTCGCCGGTCGGCGCGCCGTTGAACTCCCCGCCACCGCGCGGCGGAGCGGCGGGGGTGGCCCGGTAGAGGTCGGGGTCGGCGTCAACGGCCGTCTTGATCGCGGTGAGCAGGTGCTCGTCGAACGTGTCGCTGGCGGGGTCGAGCTTGGCGACGGCATCGAGGAACGCGCGGGAGTTGAGCAGCCTGTCGGGGCGGGCGCCTTCCTTGCCCGCGGCCTTGTAGGCGGCGAGCTCGACCTGCGCCGTGCGGAGCTGTGCGGAGAGGTCGCCGAGCTGCTTGTCGCGGTCGGCGACGGCGGCGGCGAGCTTGGCGGGGTCCTGCTCGGCCTCGTCTCCGTCGGGGTTGAGTGCCTTGGTCACGGCGTCGAGCGCGGCGCGCAGTTGGTCGCGTTCCGCGCTCGCCTCGTCGGCGCGCTGGGTGACCTGGGCGAGCTGCTGCGAGGTCTGCTCGCTTCCGGCCGGCAGGGCGCCCGTGTCCGGCGCGCCACCATTGGGCGGGGTGGCCGGCGGCGTGCTGGTGCCGGTGGTCGGATCGCTGCCGCCGGGGCTGGTGTCGGTGGGGTTGTCGGGCATGACTGTGCGGCCTCCATGGCGGTGTGCGGGCATGAAAAAAGGCCCGCCATGTGGCAGGCCAGGAAGGGAAGTTGGAGCGGGGCGCGGGGCTGCTATTCCTCGTCGGGGAGCGGGCGGCCCTTGGCGTATCCGCGTACCCATGCGGAGCGGCGGAGGTCGCCGGCGGGGTACGGGCATGAGCTCACCGGGGCGCGGGTCTTGCCGGCCTCAAGGCCAGCGGTCAACGCGCGGACGAGGTCACCTCGGGTGCCCACTGCTGCCCCCTGCTCAGAGTCGGTTCTGCTGATCGTTGCGGGACTTGCGCGCGGTCTCCGCGGCCTCGTTGCGCACGCCGGTGATCTGCTCGGTGTACTCGGCCAGCGTAGTGCGCGGGTGATCCTGCCACCAGCGAGTCAGGTCCTCGGACGCACGGGCGTAGGCGACGTGCGCCGGCCCCGTGAAAAGGGTGGCCGGGTCGACGCCGGCCGCACGAGCGGCACGGTTGAGGAGATAGCCGTTCGTGGCGTCCTCGGCCGCCATGTACTGCGCCCACACGTGTTCGCGGTACATCTCGCGTATCTGCTCGCGGGTGTAGGCGGTGCGCTGCTGCTCGGCGGCCCACTCGCGTTCGGCGATCCATCGCTCGGTGGCGGTCATGCCCTCGTAGGGGTCGACGTCGAGGGCGAGCGCCCCCCAGTCGTCCGGCGTACCGGCGGGGGCGAGGGCTTCGTCGAGGGCGGCCCGGTCGGCGAGCTGCCCCTCGACGGTGTGCGCTCCAGCGGCCTCGGGCAGCGGGGCGGGCGGGTACCGGCGGTCGAGCTCGTCGGCGATGCGCTCAGCCTCCCCGGGACGGGAGGCGTAGCGGATGGCCCACCCGAGGACGTCGTCGGCCACCGTCGAAAGGTCTTGGACGAGCCGGCCGCCGGGGAAGGTCGCAGCAAGCAACTGTCGGCGGTCAGCCTCGGCCGCAAGAGCTGCGAGCTCGGCCTCGTCCACGTGACGGGCGCGGGCGGCGAGCTGCTCGTCGGAGAGGCCGATGAGGTCCCGGCGCGCCCCGGGCAGGGACGCGTCGAGGTCGCGCCGGTCCATCTCGGCCATGACGCGCAGCATGTCATCGTCGGGCAGGTGCGCGTACGCGCGGGCGAGCTCGTCGTCGGAGAACTGCGACAGGTCCTCGGCGAGTCGGCCGGCGGGGCGGACACGGTCGAGCAACTGCTGCTCGTCGCGCCGGTCGGCCTCGGCCTCGATGCGCCGCAGGTCGCGGTCGTCGAGGTGTCCGGAGCCGTAGGCGTCGGCGAGCTGCTCGTCGCGCAGCTCGGGCAGCGTGCGCTCGTCGCCGGCCCGCACGCGCGCGGCCTCGACCGCGGACTGCGGGGGTGCCGGCGCGGTGGTCGGCAGGTTGCCGGCCCCGGGCTGCTCGCGCACGCGCTTACGGATGAGTTCGGGGTGCGCGGCGAGGTGGTCGCGCTGCTTCTTCTGCCACGCCCGCACGCGCGCCTCGGCCGCCCGCTTGCCCTCGGGGGTCGTCGCGGCGGCGGCGCGGTTCTTCCACTTGCGTATGCCGCGCTCGATGGCGCGCTGCTTCTGCGTGGCCTCGTATCTGTCGGGGTCGGTGGAGTGCTCGACGGGATGCCGGGTCACGCCAGGCAGGTACGCCGCAATGGAATGACGGCAGTTGGGATGTTGAAAGCCATTGCGGCGGGCCTCGTCGAGACTGCCGGCCACGTGCACGCGCACGGTCCGGTCGTCCTCGGTGGCGTGCTCGGCCTCGACCGTGCGCGCTCCGTCCGGGCCATCGAGCGCGAGCACCTCGCCTTCGTAAGGCCGGCACAGCGGGCACTCGTGCGGCGCGTTGGAGACGATGACCAACGAGAGTCCGGCAGCGCGCAGCTTGTCGCGGTGTGCCTCGACCGCCGCCCGCCCCACGGCGGTACGCACGGCCATCTCGCCGTACGCGGTCATGGACCACGCGCGGCCGGACCGATCAACGAACGTGCGCAGCCCGCGGTCGGCGAACCGTTCGAGAGCGCGCTGCGTGGCCTGCCGGCGAGTGTCGATGCCCAGTACCGGCGTCGCCGACACCTCGCTGATCACCTGCCGGTACCCGTCCTCGACACCCCGCAGAATGCCGCGGTGCGTCTGGGTGACGAGCTCGACTGTCTCGTGCGCGATACGGTCCACCGCGCGCGCGGCCGGCGTCGACTCGGCGATGCGCCGGCGGTCCACATCGGACAGCGCGCCGAGCTCGGCGAGCCCGGCCTGCGCCCCGGTGTTGTACGCCTCGGCCACCACGTCGAACACCTCAAGATCGACGGCTGACGCGAGGGCGTCGACAACTCCCTGCGCAGCCCGGCGTAGCGGCTGGACGTCGCGCAGCTTGGCCGAGGCCCACCCCGGCGCCTCAAGGCCCGTGGCGAGCTGCCGAGCGACGATGCCCAGCAACCGCGCCTCGGCGTCCGCGTACAGGTCGCGGATGCCGGCCGAAAGATCCTCGACCATGCCGGGATGGATGGGCACGGGACGGCACCCCCCACCCTGGACCGGGATTGAATGTCAGTGGTGGCCGGTACGGTCGTGAACATGACCTCTGTGCAGCTCAAGCTCGGCGACGTCGTTACGCGCGCGGACATGCAGGCGATGTTCGGCGGTGGCCCCCAGGGCGGCATCATTCCGTCCAGTACGACCCCCAACGTCCTGATCTACGCGGATCACGACAGCGGCAAGGACTACGGCTATCAGGATGGATGGCTTGCCGAGGAGGACGAGAAGGGTCCCGTCTTTGAGTACACCGGGCAGGGGGTCGAGGGTGACCAGACCCTGACCGACCGGAACAAGGCCGTTGCGCTGCATGTCGAACAGGGCCGCACACTGAAGGTGTTCGTCTGCGTCGGGTACGTCAAGGGCAACAGCGGAACCAAGAAGCACCGGTACCTCGGTGAGTTCACGCTCGATGACGACGAGCCGTTCGTGCGGCGCCGCGCCCTCGACCAGAACAAGGACAAGTTGCGGTGGGTCTACGTCTTCCGCCTGCGTCCGCTGGCCGAGGTTGAGCAGGTCGCCGAGGACTTCGTGTCCGCGGCGCCCGAGGACGACATCGAGACCGTGCCGGCCGTGCCGATCAGCGACCCCACGCTGCTTGAACTCAAGCCGGCCGAGGCGACTTCGGGACAGGTCACCAAGCCGGAGAAGAACAGTAAGAAGAAGGTCACCCGCAAGGCGAGCGATGCCGTCGAGATCACGTGGCGCGAGGCGGAGTTGAGCGACCGGTTCCTCGCGTTCCTCCAGAGCCAGGGCCACGAGGTCAAGCGGGTCAAGATCCGGATTAAGGGTCTGACCGCCACGTTCTGGACGGATCTGTACGACGTGACCGACAACGTGCTGTACGAGCTCAAGGGCAGCAGCGGCCGTAACGCGGTACGGATGGCCATTGGGCAGTTGCACGACTACAGCCGGCACATGCCTAAGAAGGATGCGCGGCTCGTCGTGATGCTCCCCGAGAAGCCGGTCGACGACTTGGCCGAGCTCGTCGCGCACGCCGGTATGGAGCTTGCCTACGAGGACGGCGACAAGTTCGTCGGCTGGACTGCCGGCTAGCCGCTCACCCCAGTTGCCCAGCCTGCATCGGGTCGGGCACTGTCGCACCGGTCTCCGTCAGAATGCGGTCGGCTTCGGCCTGCACAGCAGCGTCGTCCCAATCCGGGTGCAGGATGCGCACCTTGGTGTCGACGCTCACGGCCTGCGCCTGCGCAAGCAGGGACAGGGTTTGCGCGACTGACTGCGGGTCCTCGGATACCGAGTCGCCGAACGCCACGGCGGGTACTTCGTCGACGGTGAGCGAGGGCGTGAACCACTGCCGGTCAAGGCGCAGCATTACGTGCAGCATGGCGGCGAGCGCCGGCGCCCAGTACCGCGATTTCTTGTCACGGGTGATCATCGAGCGGCGCTCACGGGCGACAACTTCTGTGGCTGTGGCTGCGGTGGTGTCGCCGAGGCCGAAGGTCTGCGCGGCGTATCCGGCGAGCTGCACGGCCTGCCGCATGAGCGCGGCCGAGGTCCGCTCGTGCTCGTCCACCCTGATGGCGAACTGCGACAGGGTGATGCCGGCCCCGCCGGTTTCTGACGGCGGGATGCTGAGCGCCTGCCAGATCTCGCGGTCAGCGTCGAAGCTGGCGCCGCGGCCCGGGCCGTGGTCGCGCAGGTACCCGTCGGGCACGATGAGCCGCGCCCGGGCGAGGCGAATGTCGCGCAGCCATGACGACCATGTCTCGTCGAGCGCGTCGAACAAGTCGTGCGCGGACTGGTAGTCGCTGCGCCCGAACGCGGAACCGCGGTGGCGGCGGTTGGGCCGGATGTTGGGCACGTAGGCGGCGGTGAGGACGTCGAGGCCGGTCTCGATGCTGTCGCCGGCCTCGCCGAGGGATGCGGCGAGCTGCTGTGTCTCGGCGTGCTCGGTGAGCGGCACTCGGGTGCCGAGGTTGTCGTCGCGGCCCTCGTAGAGTCCGTGGACGATGCGGCCCGGCTCGTGTCGTTCGAGGTGGCGCCACACGGTTGCGGAGTCCGAGGCGAGCTCGCGCCAGATGGTGACGGCTACGAGCTGCCCCCACCGGAATTCGGGCACGGCGGAATCGGCGTGCACGGCGGTGAGCAGCGGCCGGCGGGCAAGGTCTGTATCCCAGGTGACGCGCAGGAACACCCCGCCGAGAGCGGCCCCGACTTCCGCGGCCTCAAGCAGGGTGTTCGCCACCCCGCCGGCCGTGGTGATCTGGTCGAGGCGGGCCTGCGCGGTGGCGTCCGCCACGGTGAAGGTGGGCGGTTCGGAGAACAGAAGATCGGCGCTCGTGGTGGCGATATCGGCCGGCAGCGGTATGTGCAGCCGGCCGTCGTGCCGCGCCCCCGGTGCGGGCCGGTTGCGGCCCCACAGCCGGCGCCGGCCATCGTGGCGCCGCTGTGCTTCGGTGCGGTAGACGTCGGCCAGGCGCCGGCGGTCACCGGAGTACCAAGCGTCGTCGAGGCGCATCTCGCGGTATAGGCCGGCAAGGTTGGGCGGCGGCCACGGAGCGCCGTTGTCAGGCAGAGGCACGGTGCACCCCCCTTCACGACGAGGCCCCGGCGCCGGCAGGGCGGGATCTGAGGGGCTATGCGGTGGCGAGGAGTCCTCGCCACTCGTGGGCGGTGCTGTGGAGGACATAGCGCAGGGCGTCAACGCTGTGGTCGTCCTGCTTGACGGGGCGGTCCTCGCCGCGGGCGGCGGCCTCTTCCGACCACACGTAGTTGGGCAGTTCAGCGAGCAGGCCAGCGCATGAGCGGTGAATGCGCAGCAGGCCGGAGTCGAGAGCCACCGACACCGACCGGATGCCGTCGAGGACGTCGTTCACAGCGCGCGCCACGCCCGGGTGTCCGTCGGCCCAAAGCTGTGTGGAGTAGCTGGCGGCCGAGGGGTCCACGAACGTCCACTCGGGCTCGACGCGCTGCTCGGCAAGCCAGTCACGCACGGCGCGGCTGTATGCGGCGTCAGTCATCTGCCGGCGCGTTGTACGGGCCTCGTGGCGCCACTCGCTCACGACGTAAAGCCGGTCGTCGTCGCCTGCACCCAGGAGGAGCGCAGAGAACGGGTTGCTCGTGCCGTAGTCGATGCCCACCCAGTACCGACGCATCGGGGGCAGCTCGTCGACGACGTGCTGCGCCTCGTCGTACGAGTCGTAGATCGCGCCCTCGGCGACGACCCACTCGCCCAAGATCATGCGCCGACGCCATAGGCCGGTGAACTCGGCAGCGAGCGCGGCGACGTAAGCCGCGGAAAGGCTCGGGTTGTCGGCGAGCTTGAAGTGAAAGTCGGCGAGGTCGAGCTCGCCGGCGCGGTCGAGGTAGTCGGTCCGCAGCCAATGCCGGGGGCTGTCCGGGTTGGTCGTCCCGATCAACTTCGCGCCGGGCACGGAGAGGC
The DNA here is from genome assembly GCF_044768335.1 of Streptomyces sp. NPDC101151. NCBI lineage: Bacteria > Bacillati > Actinomycetota > Actinomycetes > Kitasatosporales > Streptomycetaceae > Streptomyces > Streptomyces sp. NPDC101151. The sequence goes on from NZ_JBIWPP010000005.1 coordinate 454,680, forward strand.
GGGCGAGCAACTGCCGGAAGAACGGAGCAGGTAGCAGCGTGATCTCGTCGGCATAGGCGAGAGCTGCTGTCATGCCGCGTAGCCGGCCCTCGGCGCGTGCGTCTGCTGCACCGACGAGGTGAACAACGCGACCGAGGATCACGGCGGTGGTGGCGCCGCGGGTGTGGCGCACCTCGGCGGCGAGGTCACCGAACAGGGTGGGATCTTGCAGGACATCGAGGCAGTTGCGTTCGATCGTTTGCAGGCTGCGCCCGACGATCACGATAAGACCCGTGGCCGGCGCCCTGCGGACCAGAAACAGGAAGCAGACGAGACTCGCGATCGTCTTTCCTGAACGCACGCTGCCGTGCCAGATGTTGATACGGGCCGTGGCGCCGCGGATGGACGCGAGCTGCTTGTCGGACAGAGGCAGAGGCGCGCCCATCACACCCCCTGTCCGTCACCCCCAGTCGGCCCGAGCAGGACGTCGGCGAGGCGGTCGAGCATCGAGCCGGCGCCGCTCCCGGTGCCGGTCTGGCGGGCGAGCTCGGCGACCCGGGCATGTACTTCGGTTAGCGCGCGGGCTGCGGTGGCGTGGTCGCGAGCGTCACGAGCGGACTCGGCCGAGGCAGTGCGTGCGACTTGGCCGAGGGCACCGTCGAGCGCGTCGTCGGCGAGCTGTTCGCGACGCGCGGCGGCGTCCGCGCGGCGAGCCTCGGTCGCTGCGGAGACGCGTGACCCGCCGCTGAAGGCGAGCCCGAGGTCGGCGGCGATCTTCGAGACCGTAGCGGCGGCGCGGCCGGTCTCGCGGGCGATGGCGTTGCGGGACAGCCCTTGAGCATGTAGACGACGTACCGCGGCGCGGTCGGTCTCTTCGATGGGGTCGGCCACCAGCCATCACCCCCTCGAACGAAACCGCCCGGGTGGGCTCCTAGCCGCTCTGTGCGATGTGGCGGGTTGCGGCTCGGGGATCGCCCTTGACGAAGGTCAGTACGTATTGGTGGTGGCGGCCGATCTTGCGGGATGCGCGCCATTGCTGAGGTAGGCGCATGGCAGCGGTACCGATCGGGTTGTGCAAGATTGCGTCGTTGTAGAGCCGCGCTCCCGCTGACGCGTGTGCCGCAACTGTCAGCGGAACGAGACCGCGGAGCATCCCGTCGGAGCCTCGGACTTCCCCAACAACCCACGTCGCGAACCGGTCGGGTGCCAGACAGCGCGCACTCTCGCGGATGATCTCTGTGTAGGCCGCCGTGAACTCCTGCCACGGCATCGCGGATAGGTCGGCCGGGTGATCGGAATAGCGTTCAAGATCGTGGTACGGCGGACAGGTGAATACGTAGTCGTACGCGGCTTCCGGCAACGCGGGTAGCACGTCGGCGGCGTCCCCCAACATCCATGTAGGAGTGGTGGCGAGCAGGTCACGGCCGTTCCACTCCTGCGCCTGCTCCTCGTTCGCATCAAGCTGCGTAGGCGAAAGGTCAATGCCGGTGTACTGGTACCCGCCGTTTCCGGCGACTAGCCCACGCACGGAACCGCCGGCGAACGGGTCGAGGACTCGGCCGCCCGGCGGACAGAACCATGCATAGCTCGTTTCCGCGAGTACAGGATCGAAGGTCGACAAGCTGTCGTTGATCGCCCCTAGTCGGAACGTCTGCACGTGCTCCCGACCTCGGCGGCTACGCAATCCAAGGTCGTCCCAGGTGCGGCGCCGCTCCTGCCATGGGCCGCGGTCGGGCCGAAGTACCGACAGAGGGCTGATGCCAGGGAAGCCGTAGGGGGCGAGCCGGGTGTCGTCAAACAGCGCATCAGGGATGTCCGGCACGGGCTACCTCCTCACAGACACGGCGACGCCCCGCCGCAGAGGCGACGGGGCGTCGAATTCGAGGGGGTCAGTGTTTCCGGGCACGCCGGAGGCGCTTCGAACTATAGGTCACGATCGGATAACGGCGCAACCCCTATGGGGACTTAGCCGAAGAGGGCGCCCTGCTCGGCGATGTCGCCGAGGTCGAACAGCACCACATCGGCGGGCGCCGGCTGACTGGCGATCCATCCCTCGCGCCAGGTGCCGGCGGCCTCGGCCTCGTCGTCGTGGACGACTTCGAGCTCGATGGGCGCGGTCTGCTCGGTCTGCTCGGTCTGCTCCTCCCCGGTCCAGTGGCACCAGTGGCACCCCTTGCCGGAGCACTCGGGGCAACGGTCCTCGTCCGGTGTGGCGTTGCACTCCTCGCAGGTGTCGACCTGCTGTTCGCTGTCGCGGTGTTCGACGCACAGCAGATCCCACATGTACAGCGGATCGCTGGCGGGGGCGCCCTCCTCGGCGTTCATATCGGCGGCACGGTTGGCTGCCTGCACGGCGCAGTCGTACGCCTCGACGCACCCCTCATCGCTGAACACGCCGGCCTCCTGGATGGACTCCTTGCGGGCGCACGCCTTGATCGGTTCGCCGCTCACCCCGTCCAGCGGGAACACGTTGTGCACGCACCGCGGCTCGCCGAAGTCGACGCCGGCAAGCACCACGTTCGCCGCGCGGGTGTTCTCCTCCAGCGTCGGCGCCGGCTGCGGCTCAGGCCGCTCGGTGCCGTCTGCGGGACGGTGGGCGAACACGCACTGCGAGCTGCGCAGCATCGGCTCGACATTCCAACCGCGCTTGCTGAGGCGGTCGGCGAGGCAGTCGAGCGCGGGACCGTGCGGCATCTGGTCGCGGCGGATGATGCGGCCCCCTTCGAGCCAGTACACCGCGACTCGGCGCCCGCCGCGCGGTTCAACGAGGTAACCGCGCACGTTCTGCTCGTCCTCGGTCGGGTTGCTGGTGTCGTGGTGGTCGGTCATGCGGGCAAAGGCGAGGTTGTCGAGGGCGCCTCGTGCGGCCACGACGTTCGGGTGCGTGGCGTTGCTCGGGGTGCTGCCCTCGGCGACGCCGGCGTGCTCGACGATCACGCCCTCGACGACACGCTGCTCGGCAGCGAGCGGGGCGGCGGTCTCCTGGGCGAGCTGCTCGACCAAGGCGTCTACCTGGGCGCCGAACGTCGCGACCGCAGCCTCGTGCTCGTCGAGGTCTGCGCCAACTTCGCGCAGGTCGGCGAGCAGCGCGTCGGCCTCGGTGAGCGATTCCGCAACGCTGTCGGCGAGGGCGTCAAGCTGTTCATCGACGGTCGGCTTCGCGGCGGCCCGCTTCTCGGCTGCGCGGTGGCAGGGAGCGCACAGCTCGAACCCCTTGGAGAACAGGGCGACGGCTTCCTCGGCGTCCAGGTATGAGGTGATCCCGCGACCGCACAGGCCGTCGTCGTTGCTCGGCGAGTAGTGCACGCGCTTGCCCTTGCCGATGACTGCGTACCTGACGCCGGCCCGCTCGGTGAACGTCTGCTGCTCCATGGCGCGCACTCCCTTGGTGGTGTGGTCGCCGTCCGGAGTTCGGCGGCGCACCTCATTTATAGACCCTCTAGAAATTGGATTTCAAGAGGGTCTAGAAAAGAATCTCGGATGACCCCGTACGCTGCTCCCATGGACACGACCGACCCCGCCGAGCAGGAGCGTGCTGCGCTGCGCGCCCGCATGGCCGAGCACCTCGACGCAGCCCTCGCCCCGCTGGCGGAGATCGCCGATCCGGTCGAGCGCGAGCGGGCTGCGCGACTCCTCGCCGACGATCTGCTGCCGGATGCGGTGAAGCGGGTCAAGGCCGTACGGGGCGAGGCGGTGCGCGAGCTGCGCCAGACAATGACGCTCGCCGCAGTCAGGGAGCGCACGGGGCTGTCGATCGCTCGTATCGACCAGATCGCCAAGGGCAAGTAGCGCGCGGCCCGAGGGGCGTCTCGGACCGCGCGGCCGGCCTACGCTGCGGCGGTGATGTCCACCCCGAGCGCGGCAATCAACTCGGGCAGGTCCTCCCACCCCCACACGCGCGCCGCTTCCTGATCGTCCATGCCCACGGGCGCAGGGCAGTTCATGCCGCCCCCGCACAGCACCCTCGGCGCCTCGTTCGGCTCGGTGTGCAGGGTGAGCTCGCCTCCGCACCAGGGGCACGGGTGGTCCGGTATGGGCGTGAAACGCTGGTCAAGCCCGAGGGTGCGCAGCAGCAGTCCCTCGACGACCCGCGCGGTACGCCGGGCCTCGTGCAGCAGATGCGGAGGCAGGGCAGCGAACGGCGGTGGGGTGAGCGTGCCGTCGATCTGCTGTTCAGGCTCTGTGTCCTCGTCGAGCACGCGCCCCTCAACCCACACGCACGCGAAGTGCAGCCCATGCGCGCGTGATCCCACCGCGCCCCGGGCATCTGCTGCGCCCGGGTTCTGGAAATCCCAGCGGCGGGGGTCGCCGACGTCGGCGTGCTGAACTGCGGCGGCGAGGGTGTCGGCGAGGGCGAACACCTGCCGCTCGATAGCGAGGCCGGCGTCGAGTGCATCGAGATTGAGCGGTGCGGGGTGCTCTCGAAGCACGAGGGGCGGGCGGTCGGCGACGGTGAGGGAATCGTCGTCGCTGGCGCGCAGGGTGTGTGAGAGCCGCCGTGGCGGCCACACGTCGGCCGGCGGGGTCTCGATGGCGAGCAGCAGCTCGGCCCACAACTCCCTCACGGTGCGCAGTGCGTCGACGGTCTCGCGACGGGCAATGGCGGCGGACGTCATCTGTGGTGGTGCTCCCTGTCGTGCAGTCATCAGCCGGTTGTCGGTGTTCACGGAGGCCCGCAAGTGCACTGGTTCATCGCGTTGACGGAGAACCACTGCGCGCGTCCTTGCCGGTGTGGAGCTGGGCGAGCAACCCGTCGCGCTCAGCCTCGATCTCACGAATGGCGTTCTCCGCGGCCTCGATGCGCTGGTGCAACCGCATCGCCGTGGCCTGCTGTCCGCCGGCGCTGCGCCGGTGGGTGTCCGACTCGATGACCTCGGCATCAACATCGGCACGGAGCTGGGCGCAGTCCTCGGGGCTGAGCACGCCGCGGTCGGCTCGGGCGAGCGCGAGCCGGAAGCGGTCGCGGCGGGCGTCGCGCTCTGTCTCGCGTGCCAGGGTGCGGCCTCGGCGGGAGTCGGCTCGGGTGCGGGTGTTGCGTGTCATGGGCTGTGGTCTCCGTTCGGGGCTCGGCGGGCGGCCGGAGGGCAGGCGGTGCAGGTGGTCGGGCAGGTAATGCGGTCGAGGCGGCGCAGCTCGCGGTCGAGGTGGTTGTCGCTGCGGACCGCGAAGGCGAGAGCAGCGCAGGGGGCGAGCACGATGGTGAGGGCGAGCAGGGCAACGCTCACAGGGCTATCTCTCCGTTCGTTCGGACAGGCCGCAGCAGCGCGAGCTCGACGACGTGGCGGCGGTCATGGGTTGCGCGCCCCTTCTTCGTCCGGAAGTTGACGAGCATCGAGTACGGGCCGGGTAAGCAGGCGAGCGACAAGGCGCCGAGCGCGCGAGGTCTCCCGCGCGCGAGCCGCGACCGGTCGCGCTGGGCAACTCGCTGTCATGTGCCATCCCTCGGCGGCGAGGCGGTCGGTGAGCGAGGCAACGACCGAGGTCGCGAGGTGCGGGTGCACGTCGAGTTCGTCGGTCAGGTGCGCGGTGATCACGGCTTGGGCAGCGGGTGGGATCATCGGGCCTCGCCTCCGCCGCTCGTGTGTCGGGCACGTGCGTCTCGGCGGGGTGCCGGCGGTTGGCACATGATCCGGGCGAGGCGTATCTGCTCGGCGTCGGTCTGGTCACCGCCGTCCGCGAGTAGTGCCTCCACACGTGAGGGGTGCACGCCGGTGAGCGGTCGCCGGCCTTTTCCCCGGCTGCGGAAGCTGCTGCGGCACTGCTCGTCGATCGCTGCAAGGCAGTAGGGGCACTGGACGTTCAGGGGGTCCGGCAGTCCCTCGGCGACGAACTGCTCGCGGCGAGCGCGTGCCGGCCTGAACTGCCGAAGTTCGGCGGCGACATGCGCGGGCATGTACCGGCGCGGGCCGGTGCCGACACTCGACATGAGGGCGGCGAGGCGCCTCTGCCCAGCCTGATTGATCTCGGCTCGGTATTGCGCTGGCGCGGCATGTCCGCGGGCAACCGCGGTCCGGGTGCCGAGTAGTTCCTCGCGCCAGGCCCGCGGATTGTCCGGGTCGGCGGCCGGGACCGGGTCCGTGTGGCGGTTCATGAGCTCGGCCCGGTGTGGCCCCCACGCGGCGAGGAGATCGTGCGGGTCGATCGGCCGGTACTGCGACGAGCGGTTGCCGCCGTGCTGCTCGTAATAGCGCTGGGTGGCACGGGCGGCATCCCAGCCGAGTTCGGGCAGCGTCGCAGGCACATCGGCGACAGCGGCAGTCCACTCCGAGATGGTGCGGGCGGACTGCTGCGGGTCTGCCAGCGCGCGGCGCACCCGAGAGTCGAGGGTTCCGGCGAACGCCAACAGGGCGGCGATCTGTTCGGGAGTCATGGGGTGCCCTCCTGTTGGGCGAGTAGGGCGAGGCCGGCGGCGAGGTTGTCGGCGTAGGCCGCGGGCGACGATGGCCGCGGCGGTGTGCTCGGTGCCGGCCGGTCGAGGTCGCTCCAGACCTTGAGCCAGTAGCGGGCACTCTTCGGTGCCTCGCCTGGGTTGGTGCGGTGGGCCGCGAGGCCGACAAGGGTCTCGACGCCGTGCGCCCGTGCGAGCCGGTAGACGTCGCGCTGCTCGCCGAGGCCGAGGGACCATCGGACGGTGATCGAGGCGGCGGCAAGAGCGGCGTCGAGCGGATGCAGTTCGGGAATCAGTGCGGTGTTCATCGCGCGCGGCTGCTGCTGCTGTTCGTCTTGTAGAGAGCTTCTTTTGTTCTGGGGGCCGGTAGCAGGCCCCCCGGGGACCGATCTCCGGCCCTCCCCCGGGCTGGTAGTCGGTCCCCCCGGGGTCGATGCCCGGCCCTCCCCGGGGCCGCTCACCGGTCCCCCGGTGGCCGATGTCGAGCCCGGGTCAGAATCCGGCCCGGGCTGATCTCCGGCCCCCCTCGCGTTGAGTAGGGGGAGGCGGTAGACCGTTTCTCCGCCAGGGCCGAGCTCGCCGTCGACAACGGCAAGCTCGCCCGACGTGAGAAGGGCGTCGACAGCGTTGCGGACGGTGGATCGGGCGGCGCGGGTGCGCCGGATAAGTGAGGCAGTGCCGGCGTAGGCGACGCCGTTGGCGTCGGCCCGGTCAGCGATGGCGAGCAGAACCAGACGAGCGGCGCCTCGGCTGTCGGACTGGGACCACGCCCATGCCGTCGCGGCGAGGCTCAACGGTTCTTCTCCTTAAGGGGATCGGCGAGCCCGGAGGTTCGGGCAGGCCGGCGAGTGCGGCGGGCGTATGGGCGGGGCAACGGTTTCCGACGATGTACCGGCGTACGCCGATCGCGTGGCAGTAGGCGCCGGCGGCGCCGTCCCAGAAATCGCAGATCACGCCGCGGACTTGGTGGCGCCCACGTAGCGGGCGTAGACCACATGACGGGCGACGTCGTCCTCGATCACGGTCCGGGCGATGGCCTGAAACGAGCCAGCCGGCGCGTAAGACGCGAGCTGCGCGGACCGGATCGCCTGAGCAGCCGCAGCAGCGCGGGCACCCGTGGCCTTTTCCTGGATCTCCGCCCACTGGTTCGGGTGTGCTCGGAGCTGCGCGACGAGCAGCGCATGCCGTGTGTTCTTCTGCCGTGCCGGCGGCGGGCCGGCGAGAAACTTGACGCTCATTTCATCCCCCTGTGTCTGTTGCAGAACTCGAACAGAGAGACTTAGAGGGAAGCCGAAAGATCCCGAATGTCTGTTCGTGTTCGTGAACAAGAACAACGTAGACAGGGCCGATTCCCGACGTCAACGCAGTTCGGAGGTGTGCAACCGGGCAAGATCACTGGTTAGATGAGACTGTTCATGTTCTGCGACAAGAACGGAGTGGGACCGTGTCGGAGAACGACACCCCGATACGCCCGGCCTCGGGTGAGGGCGAGAAGCCCGTGATCATGCTGCGGGACATCGTTCGAATCGCGATCGACGCGCCGAACGAAACGCTGCGCACGTTGGCGGCCCGAGCCGTCGATCCCGAGACTGGCCGGCGCATCGCGCACAACATCCTGCCGAAGATCGCCGAGGGGGAGGGGTATAGGCGTGAGCGATGGATCATCGGAGCTGTCGCCGCAGCAACGGGCCGCAACATCGCAGACGTTCAAGCGGCAGCCTCGGCGGAATGGACCGGCCTCGATGTGGCCAAGCTGCGAACCAGCGCGCCGGGGACGACTGTGGTCGTCGCCTATGCGGAGGGAACTAGTCCGCAAGACCTGCCCGTTCTCCAGGAACGCTTGAGGGAGCTCGGGTTGGGCAACCTCCGAATCTTGCCCCCCGATGAGCAGTAACAGGCTGTCCTAGTCGCGTGACCTGTGGTGGTTTGTGGCGGTAGTGTGATCAACGCTCTTGCCTCGGGCGTATGTTCGAGTGTTTGGGCTCCGCCATGCCGCAAGGGGGAAGCACCATGTTCCGCGTCCGCCGTACCCGACTCGACAATCACACGCCTGCCGCCGGCGCTGCTCACGCCGACGAGCGGCACATCCTGCTCGACGACCGCCACATCACTGACTCTGGGGCCATCGCCTTGGAACTCGTACTGAACGCCCTTCCCCCCGCCTGTGGTGACACCAATGAAAGCGATGCCGGACCGGATACCGCGTAAGGCTGCACAAGGGGGAAGGGGCCGCACGGCAGAAGCCGCGCGGCCCCTTCTGCGTTCAGGCGGCCCGTAGCATGTTGACCGAGCGGGTGCGTTTGCGCAGATCAGGACCAGGATTCCGCGTGCCCCGTGCGTGCCCGGCGCGTGCCCGGACGGCTCCGGATCTTGCGTCAGGGGACGTCACTCCCGGGGCGTAAATCCGCCCGCCACCTGCTGAAACGGCATCGGGCGTCATGTCTCGTCATCCTCAGACACAGCCTCGTCCGGACTTTTAATCCATTGGTTGTGGGTTCGAGTCCCACAGGGCCTACGAGAACGCCCCCAGCTCAACGACACGATGAGCTGGGGGCGTGTCTGTTTCCAGAGCCCCGCACCCAGGCCGTTCACCGGGTTCCGTACGCCCGCAGGAACGCCGCCACGCCGCCGTTGATCAGGCGGTCCGTCTCCTCCTTGGGCAGGGGCAGGACGCCGTAGTGGGTGCTCTGGACGATCGTGTGCGAGGTCAGGGCCATGAAGTGGCCGGCCGTCAGGGCCGGGTCGCCGTGCGGGTCGAGGAGGCCGGCCTCGGCGAGGCGGGTCATGGCCTCGGTGAGGGCGCGGCCGACCGGTTCGGGGCCCGCCTCGTGCCAGGCCTTCAGGACCTCCGGCGGTACGTGGTCGGCCTCGGCGTGGATGTGGCGGACCAGGGCGAAGTGGTTCGGATAGTCGTCCATCAGGCCGACGAAGCCGCGGGCGAGGGACACCAGGTCGCGTTCGAGGTCGTCGGGGTGCGGGGGGCGCTCGGGGTCCAACACGGCTTTCAGGCGTGCCAGTTGGGCGTCCCGGACGTCGCTCGACGTCCATGTCACCACCGTCTGGAAGAGCTGCGCCTTGCCGCCGGGGAAGTGGTTGTAGAGCGTGCGCGTGGAGATGCCGGCCTCGGCGGCCAGGGCGTCGACCGAGGCACGGGCGTAGCCCTCGCGGCCGAAGAGCGTGCAGGACGCGCTCGCGATGGCGATCTGCTTCTCCAGCTTGCGCGGTGACACCTCGCGCTGTGCCCGTGTCATCCGGGTTTCGTTGGTTTCGCCCACTCTCGCTCTCCCTCCCGGACTCGAACTGTACCCGACTTACAACGCCCGTTGTAATTTCTACAACGAGCGTTGTACTTTACTGGCAAGGCGGCGGCCGCACCCGGCGGCCCGTCCGCCGCGAGCCCGAAACGGGGATCCCTGTGTCCGACCGCAATGAAGTCCCGCTCCGTGTCGCCGTGATCATCGGCAGCGTCCGCGAGGGCCGGCACGGCCGTACCGTCGCCGACTGGTTCCTCGGCACCGCCGCCGGCGACGCGGACCTCGACCTCGACGTCATCGATCTCGCGGAGGTGGAGCTGCCGCTGGTGCTGCCCGGCTGGGGCGGCACACCCAGCCCCGAGACCGTCGCCGCCCTGAACGAGGTCTCGCCGCGCCTGGCCGCCGCCGACGCGTTCGTCGTCGTCACGCCGGAGTACAACCACAGCTTCCCGGCGTCCCTGAAGAACTTCGTCGACTGGCATCACGCCGAGTGGCAGGCCAAGCCGGTCGGCTTCGTGTCGTACGGCGGTCTCGGCGGCGGTCTGCGGGCGGTCGAGCAGCTGCGGCTGGTCTTCGCCGAACTGCACGCGACGACCGTGCGGGACTCGGTCAGCCTGCACGGGCCGTGGTCGGGCCTCGGGGAGGACGGGACGCCGCGCGACGCGGCCGTGTGCGCGGGTGCGGCCAAGGGCATGCTCGGCCAACTCGCCTGGTGGGGGCGGGTCCTGCGGGCCGGCCGCGCCGAGCACCCGTACGCGGGCTGAGGGCGGGGTGGGGGAGATGAGCACGGCCGAGCCCGCCGGGGCGGCGGTCACCGGACCCGCCCGGCCGGCAGCGGAGGCGACCACCGCGACCACCGCGCTCTACCGCGTCGTCGCCGTCGTCGTCATCGGCTCTCTGATGTCCGTGCTCGACATGACCATCGTCAATGTCGCGCTGCGCCACCTCGCGGAGTCCTTCGACGCCCCGCTGGCGACGATCCAGTGGACCGTCACCGCGTACACGCTCGCGCTCGCCGCGGTCATTCCCGCCGCGGCCTGGGCGATGGGCCGGATCGGCGCCAAGCGCACCTATCTGACCGCGCTCACCGTGTTCACGCTCGGCTCGGTGCTCGCCGCGTGCGCCTGGGACGCGGGCAGCCTCATCGCCTTCCGTGCGCTGCAGGGGCTGGGCGGCGGGCTGCTGATGCCGGTCGGCATGGCGCTGGTGATGCGGATCGCCGACCGGGCCCGGCTCGGCCGTGCGATGGGCCTGCTGGGGCTGCCCATCATGGTCGGACCGATCGCCGGGCCGCTGCTCGGCGGCTGGCTGGTCGACTCCGCGTCCTGGCGCTGGATCTTCCTGGTCAACCTGCCCGTGGGCGCGCTCGCCCTGACGCTCGCGGTACGGCTGCTGCCCGGGGACGCGCCCGATGCCCGTACCGCCGGGGTGCCCCGCCTGGACGTCCCCGGCCTGCTGATGTTCTCGCCCGGTCTGGCCCTGCTCCTGTACGGCCTGGCCCGGGGCGGTGAGCGCGGCGACTTCACGGCGCCGGGCGCTCTGCTGCCCACGCTCGCCGGGGCCGTCCTCGCCGCCGCCTTCGTACGACGTGCCCTCACCGTCCGCGCGCCGCTGCTGGACCTGCGGCTGCTGGGCGACCGTACCTTCGCCGCAGGCATCGCCACACTCGCCCTGTTCACCTGCGGATACTTCGGGTCGATGCTGCTCGGGCCGCTGTACTGGCAGCAGGAGCGGGGCGTGAGCGCGACCGGCGTCGGGCTGCTGGGCGCTCCGGTGGGGCTGGCCGTCGGGGTGGCGATGCAGATCGCGGCGCGGCGGATCGACAGGGTGTCGCCGCGCAGGCTGATTCCGGCCGGGATCGCGGTCGGTGCCCTCGGGATGGCGCTGGTCGCACTGCAGAGCGGGGTGAGCGGGGTGCCCATGTGGCGGGTGGTCGTCCCGGCCATGGTGATGGGCGTCGGGGCCGGCACGGTGCTGATGCCGACGATGACGACCGCGACCCGTGACCTGCCCGCCGACCGCGTGGCCGCGGCCAGCACCGCGCTGGGCATCAACTCCCAGCTGGGGGCGTCCGTCGGGACGGCGGTGCTGTCGGTGGTGCTGGGATCGGCGGGCATGGAGCCGGCGCGCTTCCGGATCACGTACGCGATCGCTGCGGCCCTGCTGGCCCTGGCGATCCTGCCGGCACTGCGACTGCCGGACGCCCGCAGGGGCTGAGGAGCGTGGCGGCGGGGCTGCCGGGCGTGGCCGGGCTGAGGAGCCTGGCGGCGGGTGCAGCTCCCGGCGCCGCCGTCGCCGGGTCAGCCCGCGTTCAGCTCCGTCAGTTCGCCCAGCGGCAGCGTGTGCTGCGTCTGCAGGACCTTCGCGCGCAGATAGCGGACGTTGTGGGCCGTCGTGAAGACACCGGTCGGCACCCGGTCCCGGACGACGACCCCGAGCGAGCGCAACTGCTCCGCCTTGTCGGGGTTGTTGGAGAGCAGGTCCAGCTCGCCGATGCCGAGGGCGCGCAGCATCTGCGCGGCGGCCGTGTAGTCGCGGGCGTCCTCCGGGAGGCCGAGCGCGGCGTTCGCCTCGTAGGTGTCGAGCCCCTGGTCCTGGAGGGCGTAGGCGTCGAGCTTGTTGTACAGGCCGATGCCGCGCCCCTCCTGGCGGAGGTAGAGCAGCACGCCCCCGCGCTCGGCGATCCGCTCGACCGCCTCGCGCAGCTGGGGACCGCAGTCGCAGCGGGCCGAGCCGAAGACGTCGCCGGTCAGGCACTCGGAGTGCAGCCGCACCAGCGGAACCGGACCGGGCTCGCCGAGGACCACGGCCACGTGCTCCTGGCCGTCGGCCAGTCCGTGGAAGGTGACGAGTTCGGCGTCGACGCGGTATCCGTCGTGGAAGTGCAGCGGTACCCGGACGCGGGCGCGCGGCGTGGCGGCGGGGGTGTCGGGCATGCGGGCCTCCGGGTTCGTTCCCTTGGCACCTGCTTCAGATTTGAAGCAGCTACTCCGGTCGGTGACCCTACCCCATGCTTCAAAGTTAAAGCAACGGGTTTGCGGTGCGGCCCGCGACAGGCTCCAGGGCCTACGACGAGGCGGGCGGCCCCGAACAGGGCGACGACCGCCGCCGCCACGGCACGTCCTCCACGGCGGCTCCGGTCTCCTCCCCCTGCAGCCCGCGCGCGATCCCCGTGCAGATCTCCTCCAGCTGCCCCACCTGCTCCGGCGTGAGCCGGTCGAAGAGGGTCGCGCGGACCGTGTCGACATGCCCGGGTGCCGTACGCTCCAGCACGGCCATCCCCTCGTCCGTCAGGACCGCGATACTGCTGCGCCGGTCCCAGCTGCAGTCCTCCCGCCGCACCATCCCGTCCCGCTCCAGCCTGGTCACGGCGTACGTCAGCCTGCTGCGCGTGATCTTCAATTTCTCGGCGAGATCGGTCATGCGCAGGCGGCGGTCCGGCGCCTCGGAGAGGTTGGCCAGCACGGAGTAGAACAGGTGTGGCATGCCGGCCTCCTGCTGGAGCTGCCGGTCGATCGCGTCCTCCAGCAGCTGGGAGGCGGCGATGTAGGCGCGCCAGGCGCGCTGCTCCTCGGGGGTGAGCCAGCGGGTCGTCATGCCGCCAGTGTAGGTTTGTTTCAAACTTGAACCAAGATCGCAGCCCGTGACCGCTCGCCAGGGAGACCGCGCCGATGCCGTACCCGTACGTCCTGCTGTCCGCCGCCGTCTCCCTCGACGGCTTTCTGGACGACACCGGCCCCGACCGGCTCCTGCTGTCCGGCCCGGCCGACTTCGACCGCGTCGACGAGGTGCGTGCCTCGGTCGACGCCATCCTGATCGGCGCCGGCACCATCCGCGCCGACAACCCGCGCCTGCTGGTGAACTCTGCCGAGCGCCGCGCGGCCCGCACCGCCGAGGGCAGGCCCGCGTACCCCCTGAAGATCACCGTCACGGCTACCGGCGACCTCGACCCGGCCGCGAACTTCTGGCACACGGGCGGCGAGAAGCTCGTGTACACGACGGACAAGGGCGCCGAACAGGCCACCCGAGCCCTCGGCCGGACCGCCGACGTGGTCTCCCTCGGCCCCGGCCTCGACTGGCGCGCCCTGCTGGAGCATCTGCACGACGTGCGGGGCGTACGGCGTCTGATGGTCGAGGGCGGCGGCACCGTCCACACCCAGCTCCTCCAGCAGGGCCTCGCCGACGAGCTCCAGCTGGTCCTCGCCCCGCTCTTCGTCGGCGACCCGGCCGCCCCGCGCCTGTTCGGCCCGGGGGCGTACCAGGGCGGCCGCCTCCGCCTCACCGAGGCCCGCAGGATCGAGGACGTCGTCCTGATGCGCTACGAGCCCACCGCCCCCGGCACCGGCCCGGCGCCCGCCGCCGCCGACCGCCACTGGCTGCGCACCGCCTGCGAGCTGGCCGCCCTGTGCCCGCCCTCGCGGACGGCCTTCAGTGTCGGCGCGGTGGTGATCGCCGCCGACGGCACGGAGCTGGCGCGCGGCCACTCGCGGGAGGGCGGCGACCCCGTGGTGCACGCGGAGGAGGCGGCCCTCGCGAAGATCGACCCTGCCGACCCGCGCCTTCCCGGCGCCACCGTCTACAGCAGCCTGGAACCCTGCTCCCGCCGAGCCTCCCGCCCTGCCCCCTGTGCCCAGCTGATCCTGCGGGCGGGCGTACGGCGGGTGGTCACGGCCTGGCGCGAGCCGGACACGTTCGTGACGGCGGCCGACGGGACCGGGGTGCTGGTGGACGCGGGCGTGGCGGCCGTCCTGCTGCCCGAGTACGAGGGTCTGGCGAAGGCGCCGAACGCGCACCTGCTGCCCTGAGCGGCAGCTCACGCAGGCGCGTGTGCTTGGGCGTCCCGCGCATGGCGTACACTGGAGTCACAACGACGCGGGGTGGAGCAGCTCGGTAGCTCGCTGGGCTCATAACCCAGAGGTCGCAGGTTCAAATCCTGTCCCCGCTACTGAAAGCCCAGGGCCGGAATCCAGCACATGGATTCCGGCCCTGAGTGTTTTCCCGGACCTGTGCCACCCGCAGGTCCGGACGCCCGTGTCACCCACAGTGAGCGGACGGGAGCCCTCCGCATAACAGTCGAGTCACCCTCAAAACCGCTGTGACTCCTGAACGTCGGCCAACTCGCCCGTTTTCCGCCGGTCCTGGCACGTACGTCCCGCCTGGAAAACGTTAATGATCAAGCCGAACGGCTTGGAATCTGGCTACCGGGTCTATTAACGTTCGATAACGCAGCGCGGTCGTCCCAGCCGTCACAAGAGACGGCTCCGTGCTCACGAGCCGAATCCCGCAAGGGAACCGGGGAACCACCACCTTGGGGTGAATCGCACGGAAGCCGTCGTGAACCGTTCTGGTTCCACGACCGGTTTACGCGCGTAGGAGACCTTCCTGCTCCGAACCCGTCAGCTAACCCGGTAGGCGGAGGAAGGAAAGGAGCACGCCCGCGTGGCGTCCAACCGGCCTGCCCCAGAAGCCCCGTTCGTGCCGAGTCAGCGCGAGACCGAATCCTTCGGCTACTTCGGCGCTCAGCGCACCGAAGAGGGCCCCTGGGAGGAATGGAACCCCACCGAGGAGTCCATACGGCCGGTGCGCGGCCGGCATCGCGTCGCCAAGCAGCGCGGCGGCGGACTCGCCCGCAGCTCCACGGTCCTCGGCGTCGGCGTCATAGCCGCCGTCGGCGCGGGCGGCATGGCCAGCGCCAACACCGGCAAGCCGCCGCTGTCCATCTCCATGCCCGACCTGCCCTCGGTAGGTCACCTGTTCGACGACTCCTCCGACGCGCCCAAGGCCGACGCGGCCTCGCTGAGCAATGTCGGTACGACCTCCGCGGACAGCGACCAGAGCGATTCCGACGCGGGCGAGGCCCTGCGCAACCGGATCATGGCCCAGGCCGAGCAGCAGCAGAGCAAGGCCGACGGCAAGGTCACCGCCGCCGCCGTCGCCGCCGCCGAGAAGCAGACCGCCGACGCGGCCGCCCAGGCGGAGAAGGAAGCCGCCGCCAAGGCCGCCACTGCCAAGGCCGAGGCCGAGGCCGACGCCAAGAAGGCGGCCGCCGAGGCCAAGAAGAAGGCCGAGGCGGAGCGCCTGGCAGAGCTGGCCAAGCAGTACACGCTGCCGACCTCGTCGTACACGATCACCTCGACCTTCGGCCAGGCCGGTTCGATGTGGTCCTCCGGCTACCACACCGGCCTCGACTTCGCCGCGCCCACCGGCACGCTCATCAAGGCCGTCCACAGCGGCAAGATCACCGAGGCGGGCTGGGCCGGCTCCTACGGCTACCGGACCATCCTGACCCTGGACGACGGTACCGAGCTGTGGTTCTGCCACCAGTCCTCGATCAACGTCTCCGTCGGCCAGGAGGTCAGCACCGGCGACGTCATCGGCCGTGTCGGCGCCACCGGCAACGTCACCGGCCCGCACCTCCACCTGGAGGTCCACCCGGGCGGCCAGTCCACCGGCATCGACCCGATGGCGTGGCTGCGCGGCAAGGGCCTCACCCCCTGAGCGGCCGCTGACCCGCTCCTGACCGACCCCTCATCCGGTCCCCGGCAGCCCCGACGACAACCCCCCGACGTCAGGGCTGCCGGTCGTTCTCGCACACCGTTCGCGGAAACCGCACTGACCGCGGGCCCTCCGCAACCGGCCCGGCTACGACCGATACGGGTTGTACGCGGGATACGGCACCGTCGGATACCCGTACGCGGTCCAGTACGGCGTAGGCATCGGCGCCCCGTACAACGGCCGAGCCGGCGCGGCCGTCCTCGCCGCGTGATCGAGCGCCGGCCGGGCCACGTCCCGCCGCCGCCACAGCTCGGCCAGCAACTCCCGCTCCCGTACGACGAAGTCGGCCCCGGCCCGCCCTCGCTGCCCCCGGTGCCGCAGGAACGCAAGCGAGGTGGCGTACGCCTCGTACTCCGCCACCGCCCGCGCCGCGGGCCGCCCCCCGAAGTGCTGCCGGGCGTGGTCGCGGGCCGTCCGCCGCGCCCGCATCGACCCGAGCACGAACGGCTCGGCCGGCGTCAGCCATCCCGCGTACACATACGCCGGCAGCTCCTCCCGCACGGTCCGCAGCTCGCGCTGCCGCGTCCAGATCGCCAGCCAGGTCAGCAGGCCGAACGCCGGCACCATGAAGGCGCCGTAGACGGCGAAGAACCCGAACGCGCCGAAGGTGGAGGAGCCGTTCCAGAAGGCATGCATGCTCATCGCCAGCAGCAGCCCGCCGAGCGGGACCAGGGCGCGACGGGCGCGCTGCCGTTCCGGAAAGAGAGCGGCGAAACCGAAGCCGATGCCCGTGAGCACGGTGAACAGAGGGTGCGCGAAGGGGGACATCACGATGCGCACGAAGAAGGTGGCGGCGGTGACGGAGGCGATGCCGCGATCGCCGGTCAGCTGGTCGGTCCCGAAGGCCGTGCCCAGGTAGAGGATGTTCTCGGTGAACGCGAACCCGGTGGCGGTGACCCCGGCTATCACGACACCGTCGACGATCCCGGTGAAGTCCCGTCTGCGGAAGAGAAAGACCAGCAGGACGGCCGCGGCCTTGGCGGATTCCTCCACGATGGGCGCGATCACGGTCGCGCCGAGGGTGTCGGCACCGGCGGGGTCGGCGGTCGACGTGGCTATCCACTTCGTCGCGAAACTGTTGGCGACGATGGCGATCAGCGCCGCCGCACAGGCACCCCAGGCGAACGCGAAGACCAGGTTGCGCCAGGGGCCCGGCTCCACCCGGTCCAGCCACCGGAAGGCGGCTATGAGCCAGGGCACGGGCAGGACGGCGAGCCCCAGCCCGACCAGGAAGCCCTCCGTACCCGTCTGCCGGCGCACCAGCGCGAGGATCACCAGACCGGACAGCGCCAGCAGCGTGATCAGCGCCCCGTAGCGCACCCACCGACGCTGCCACCAGTGCGGATGCGCTCCGCTTCCGGGGCCGGGGGTGTAGGTCGGGTACGGAGGACTGCTGGCCACGGCATCGACCCTAACGGTGACCGGACGCTATTGGTCCTGATGCGGTACGCGACGAAAGAGCAGATCGTTCACCACATGTCCTTTGTCCAGTCCCTGCCCCTCGAAACGGGTCAGCGGGCGGAACTCGGGACGCGGCGCGAAACCGCCGTCGGCCTGGGTGTTCTCGAAGTCCGGATGCACGGTGAGCACCTCGAGCATCTGCTCGGCGTACGGCTCCCAGTCGGTCGCGCAGTGCACGATCGCCCCCGGCTTCAGCCGGGTCGCGGCCAGCGTCAGGAACTCGGGCTGGATCAGCCGGCGCTTGTGATGCCGCTTCTTGGGCCAGGGATCCGGGAAGTACACCCGCAGCCCGTCGAGCGCGTCGGGCCGGAGCATCTCCCGCAGCAGGATGATCGCGTCCCCGTTCCCCACCCGGACGTTGGAGAGTCCGTTCTCGTCGGCGAGATTGAGCAGGTTGCCCTGCCCCGGCGTGTGCACGTCGACGGCGAGGATGTTGGTGTCCGGATGCCCGGCCGCCATCTGCGCGGTGGCCTCGCCCATCCCGAACCCGATCTCCAGCACGACCGGATTGGCGTTCCCGAACAGCTCGCCGAGATCCATCACCCGCTGCCCGTCGATGTCCAGCCCCCACTTGGGCCACAGCCGCTGCAGCGCATCGGCCTGCCCGGCCGTCACCCGGCTCCGCCGCGGCTGGAAGCTGCGGATCCGCCGCTCGAAGTGCGACCCGGCGGGATCAGGCTTGGGCCCATCCGGAAACCGCGGCTCCCCCTTGGCCCGGCTGTGCCGCACGGACACACCGGGAGCATGCGGGGACTGCGGCTCGGCGGGACCGGACCGGGGGGCTTCGGGAGCATTCAGCGAGTCAGACACAGTGAGACCGATTTTACGGCGCCCTCCGGCCCTGCCGGATCGAGGTGGGTCGGCGGCTTCTCGGCCTGCCGGGTCGTGGCGGGTCGGCGGCTTCTCGGCCTGCCGGGTCACCTCACAGCGCCCCGAGCATGTCCAACGCCCGCCGGCCGACCTCCCTGCCGATGGGCAGGGAAGCAGTGGCCGCGGGAGACGGCGCGTTCAGCACATGCACGGCCCGAGCGCCCTCGCGAATGAGGAAGTCGTCCACCAGCGTCCCGTCCCGCAGGACCGCCTGCGCCCGCACCCCGGCAGGGGCCCGCACCAGATCGTCCTCCTCCACCACCGGCAACAGTCTGCGCACCGCTTCCAGAAACGCCCCCTTGGACAGCGACCGCCGCAGCTCCCCCGCCCCGTACCGCCAGTGCCGCCGAGCGATCACCCACGACCCCGGCCACGCCACCGTGCCGGCCAGCTCCCGGGGCCGCACGACCCCCCACCCGTATCCCTCCCGGGCCAGCGCGGGCACCGCGTTGGGCCCGACGTGCACGCCTCCGTCGATCCCGCGCGTCAGATGCACCCCGAGAAACGGGAACGCCGGATCCGGCACCGGATACACGAGCCCCCGCACCAGCTCGGGCCGCGCCAGCTCGTAGTACTCCCCCCGGAAGGGCACGATCCGCACCCCGGGCTCGTCCCCGGTCAGCCGCGCCACCTCGTCGCAGTACAGCCCGGCGCAGTTCACCAGCACCCGCCCGCGTACGACGTCCCCGCCCGCGGTCAGCACGGCCACACCCCGCTCCGGGCGCCGGTCCACCCGGACCACCCGTGCCCCGTACCGGATCTCCGCCCCCGAGCCGTGCGCCAGCTGCCGGGCGACGCCCACGAAGTCGCACACACCGGTCGTGCCGACGTGTATGGCGGCCAGCCCGCGCACCTCGGGCTCGTACTCGCCGATCTGTGCGGCGCCCAGCTCCCGCACCGGGATCCCGTTCTCCCGGCCGCGCTGCACGAGCGCGTGCAGGCGCGGCAGCTCCTCCCGCTCGGTGGCGACGATCAGCTTCCCGGTGACGGCGTGCGCGATGCCGTACTCGGCGCAGAACTTCACCATCTCGGCCGCGCCCCGCGCCGCGTACCGAGCCTTGAGCGAGCCCGGACGGTAGTAGATCCCGCTGTGGATGACCCCGCTGTTGCGCCCCGTCTGGTGCCGGGCCGGCCCCGGCTCCTTCTCCAGCACGGTCACCCGCGTGCCCGGCGCGGCCCGCGTGATCGCATACGCCGTGGACAGCCCGACGATCCCACCACCGATCACGAGCACATCACAGTCGTACACACCCGCCCGCACCTGCACCACCTCCCACCTCGATAGTGCACTGCGCCACTGACAGAGCCTTCAAACGCAGGGGGTGTTCCGTGTGCCTACGCCGGAGCCATGAGCAGGGGCCGGGCCCGCTCCCGCAACTCCACCACCCGAGGTTCGTCCCCGTACGGCTCCAGCCGGTGCAGAAGATCCTTCACGTATTCGGTGGTCCGGGCGGAGGAGATCCGCCCCGCCACCTCCACGGCCCGCACCCCCTGCTCGCACGCCGCGTCCAGATTCCCCGACTCCAGTTCGGCGACGGCGGACACCACCAGCCGCAGCCCGTGCGACCGCACGAACTCCTCCGTCGGCTTCGACAGGGCCTGCTCGGTGAACCGCCGCACCTGCCGCGGCGCCTTCAGATCGCGATAGCACTCCGCGGCATCGGCGGCGAAGCGGTCGTATCCATAGAAACCAAGCCAAGAAGGATCGTTGTCACCGTCCCTGGACCGCTCGAGCCAGCCCTCTGCCGCCTTCAGCGCCGTGCCCGCCGCCTGCGCATCACCTGCGCGCGCGTGTGCCCGCGCCTCGACCAGCCGGAAGAAACTCATCGTGCGCGCGGTCGCCAGCCCCCGGTTGCGCTCCAGGGCGGCCTGCGCCAGATCGACGCCCTCGTCGCCGAAGCCCCGGTACGTCGCCTGCAACGACATGGAGGCCAGCACATAGCCCCCCAGCGGGACGTCCGCGGCCGCGCGCGCGAGCCGCAGCGCCTGGATGTAGTAGCGCTGGGCCGCTTCCTGCTGGCCGGTGTCGAAGGCCATCCAGCCGGCCAGCCGGGTGAGTTCGGCGGAGGCCCCGAACAGGGCCCGGCCGACCTCGTCGGAGTAGCAGCCGAGCAGCAGCGGTGCCGCCTCCACCCTTAAGCACTCCGGCACCATGGACGAACGCCAGTCGCCGCCTCCGTACTTGGAGTCCCAGCGCCTGGCGTCCTCGGCTGCCTCGCGCAGCTTCTGCACATCGCTGTGGCCGACTTTGATCGGTGCGCCGGAGCCCTCGGCTGAGTTCGCTTCCCGCGCGACCGAGCTGTCGGCGGGGGTTATCAGCCATCGTGAGGCAGGCGTTGCGTATGCGCTCACTGCGAACGAGCCGGCGAGCGACTGCCAGATGCCTCCGGCGCCGGCCCGGCGCCCGGCCAGGTCGAGCCGGTACAGCTCGGTGGCCGACTTCACCGCCTGCCCCACGTCTCTGGGGAAGGCGAGGCCCACTTCGGGGGCGGGATCCGCGTCCGCCAGGCCGATCTCGTGGAGCGGCACCGGGCGGCCGAGCTTCTGCCCTATGGCGGCCGCGATGAGGTGCGGCGCCGCTCCCTGCGGCACCATCCCCTTCGACACCCAGCGCGCCACCGAGGTCTTGTCGTAGCGAAGAGTCAACCCGCGTTGAGCGCCAAGATCGTTGACGCGTCGCGCGAGGCCTGCGTTGCTGATTCCCGCGAGGGCGAGAACGGCGCCGAGTTTTTCGTTCGGCCCGCGTTGCTCCCTGGACATGCGCCACCCCTCGACACAGACGGCTGCCGCGCTGGCATAACCGTGCGGCATTCGTAAACCCAGCGTAGTTCGCCGCATCCCAAGCGTTAAGGGGCATTGTTCCGGTTGGCGGGATTGTGGTCCGTACGCGAGTGCGGCCCTGTACGCACCGTGCACAGGCTGTCGCGACGTGCCCCCGCCCGTGTGGCCGTGCGCCCGTGCGTGCGCTCTTCTCCGGCCATCGGGGGAGCGGTTCCATGGCTGATGCGTGGGTCGGCCCGCTGTACTGGATCCAGTGGGCTGGGGGACACCGCCACCTTCATCCCCGCGGGTGGCGGACCGGTCCGGGAGGCGATGCCCGCCTCCCGGACTGTGCGCGTGCCCGTGCCGCCGGGCGCTCCGCAGGCCTGTACGGAGCGTGCTCAATTTCGATGGGCCGCCGACGATTTGGCTGAAAATCGACCCCTGCTCCTGCGGTCGATTACTGCTCCCACCACGGGAGTTGAGGGCGCGAAGGGCGTTTTCGGGGCGCGTATCGGGGGCGCATTCACATCGCACCCCACCTCGGGATCTCCGCCCACCCGCCGTGGGGCGTACGGCCGTTCACCCGTCCTCCGCTTGCCCGCCGTCCCCCCTGGTGCGCGGACTCCCCTCGGCATTCCCCGAGTTTCCCTCGATCGAAGGCGGCGTCGGCGCCCCTCCCCGGCGCGTTCTTCATGGCAGCATGGGGAACCGTTCGTGCGGTGCACTGGTTGTCCACAGCCTGTGGAGGCGTCGATGCGGTGGTTGGTGGGTTGGAGCAGCACCGCCACGGGCGCAGCCGGAATCGGTTCCGCGGGCGCCACCGGCTACGACGGCGAGACCCTGCACCCGGTCGGATCCCACCTCCTGTGGGGCGACCCCGATCCCCTGTGGGCCGTGGGTGACTGGCGCCCGGACGAGGTGCGCGTGGTGAAGGCCGACGCGCAGAACCGCATCGCCGTCCTCGGCACCTGCGGCGCCACCGACGAGGAACTGCGCCGCGGACTGTTCACCGCGCGCGGGGGCGCACTGCGCCATCTGACCACCTGGCCCGGCAGCTACACGGCCGTCGTCCAGGTGGGCCGCCGGATCACCGTCTGCGGCGACCTCGCGGGCGCCCGCCCGGTCTTCCACACCCCCTGGGCGGGCGGTACGGCCTACGCCACGGCCGCGCTGCCGCTCGCCGATCTCATCGAGGCCAACCTCGACTTCGGCCACCTGGCGGCCCTGCTCGCCGCCCCCGAAGTGCCGGCCGCACTGCGCGACACCACCCCGTACGACGGCGTGCGGCGCATTCCGCCGGGGCATGCGCTCGTCCTGCGTGCCGGGGCGCGCGAGATCGTCGGGTACGAGCCGGTCGCCTCCCTCGCCGTGGCCGCACCCCCGGCCGACCCCGACCGTGCGATGGACGCCGTACGGGACGCGCTCATCGAGGCGGTACGCGCGCGGTTGTCGGCGCCGCGGCACGTGCCCGACCTCGACCCCGGTCCGGTGCCGGGCATGGGTCCCGCGGAGCGGCGGGCCGCACGCGGCATGCCGGTGCCGGGGATCGGCGCCGACCTGTCCGGCGGACCGGCCTCCGGCACGCTGGCGCTGCTGGCCGCCGGACTGCCGGGCAGACCGGGCACGCTGCTCGGCCACGGCACGGGCGCGGGGGAGCGGCTGCTCGCCGTCACCTTCAACGACCTGGCCGTCGGCGGCCGCGAGTCCGAAGTGGAGCGCGCGGGAACCCTTGCGGCCAACCCGCGCCTGCACCACGTGGTGGTCACCGGCGGCGAGGAGACCTTGCCGTACGCCGACCTCGACGGCCCCCTCACCGACGAGCCGGGCCCCTCCCTGGTCACCGCGGCCCGCCACCGCGCCCGCCTCGCCGCAGGCAGCGCCGACCACTTCACCGGCCACGGCGCCCGCCAGGTCCTGGACGCCCACCCCGCCCGGCTCGCGGACCTCCTCATGGACCGCAAGCGGCGCCACCTGGTCCGGCCCGTCGCGGCGCTCGCCCGCGCCGACGGCTCGGTGATGGTCCCCGCGCGCGTGTACGGCGCGGCCCGGCGGCTGGCCCGTACCCCGTACCGGGCCGGCCTCGAACTGCTCGCCGAGCGGCTGATCCGGCACCGCTTCGACGAGCCCAAGGGCGCGGTGGGCGCATCCCTCGCCGCGCTGACCTGGGCGAGACCGGGGCCGGCGGCGCGCTGGCTGACGGGAGAGGCACTGGCTGAAGTATCGGTTCTGCTCCAGAGCGAGGCGGAACGCTCGTCCATGGGCTCCGCCCAGCGCCCCGGCGAGTTCCGCGCACGAGCGGTCCTGGCCCGCTACGCGGCCGACCTGCGCGTCCTGGAACAGGCTGCCGAGATCCGCTCCCAACGCCTGCACGCGCCCTTCCTCGACAACCAGGTCGTCCGCGCCTGCCGCGCCCTCCCCGAGGCCCTCCGCGTCCAGCCCGGAGCCCGCTCCGCCGTCCTGCGTACGGTCCTGGAGGGCGCCGGCGTCACCAACCTCCCGCCAGGCTGGGGTGCCCCCTCCCACGCCTCCTCCGCGGTGGCCGCGCGCGCGGGCCTGCGGGTTGCCGCGGACTCCCTGGTGGACCTGTTCTCCACACCTGTCCTGGCCGAGGCGGGTCTGGTCGAGGCCCGAGTGGTCCGCAAGGCCCTGCGCGCCGCGGCGGCCGGCGAACCCCTCCCCCTGGACGGCCTCGCCGAGCTGGTCTCCCTCGAACTCTGGCTCCGCCGCCTCCTCTCCCGCCGAGGCACCTGCTGGACAGGCACCCCCGCCCGAGCCCGCGCGGTCCCCTCCGGAATCACGCCCAGAAGAAGCGCCTTGGCTTCGGGGGCCTGAGAAGTCCTACCGCCGGAGCAGCGGTCACGCTTGCCGCACCCGACCGCGCGCACGCGTGCTGCCGTAGCGGCGGGCGGTCCTGCGGCTGGGGTGGTGTCCACCCGGCAGCGGTGGTCGTCCTCGCGTGTCCGCGCCCGGTGCCGGTCCGCCGTTCTTGCGCAGCGGCGCGCGGTCGTGCCACCGCAGCCGGCCGCGCGGCCGCATCCGACCACGGGCACGCTTGCTGCCGCAGCTGCGGGCCGTCGTGCCGCTGGGGCGGCACGGGTGGGCGCGGCGACACCCCGCGAGCGCGGGTAGGCGACCCCCGGCCGGTGGCGACTCCGGTACGAATCAATCGCACGGTTCCGAACACCACGTCGTCGCCCTGGTCGCCCCGCACCCACAGGCCCCCGTCGCCGAAACACCGTGGCCCAACCCGGCACCCCCCGCGACAATGACCAGGTGCGGTACAGAATCCTGGGCGTAACCCGAGCGACGGACGACCAGGGCACCCCCCTGCCCATCGGCGGCCCCCGCCTCCGCACCCTCCTCACCGCCCTGGCCCTGCGCCCCGGCCGCACCACCACGCCCGAAACCCTGATCGACGAGGTCTGGGCGGACACTCCGCCGAGGGACGCCCCCGCCGCCCTCCAGGCCCTCGTCGCCCGCCTCCGCCGCACCCTCGGCAGACACACCGTCGCCTCCACCCAGGGCGGCTACCGCCTGGAAGCGACCGAGGACGACGTGGACCTGCACGTCTTCGAACGCCTCACCCACACCGGCACCAAGGCCCTCGCCGCAGGCGACCACGCCACCGCCCACCGCACCCTCACCGACGCCCTCGCCCTGTGGCACGGCCCCGCCCTGGCCGACCTCCCCGACCGCACCGCGGCCACCCGCCCCGAGGCCCTGCGCCTGGAGGCGACCCGTGCCCGCGCCGCCGCCGCCCTCGACCTGGGCCGCGCCCCGGACGTCGTACCGGAACTGACGGAACTGACCACCGCCCACCCGTACGACGAACCCCTGCACGCCCTCCTCATCCGCGCCCTGCGTGACACCGGCCGCCCCGCCGACGCCCTCGCCGCGTACGAGTCAGCCCGCCGCACCCTGGCCGACACCCTCGGCACCGACCCCGGCCCGGAACTGAAGGCCCTGCACGCGTCGTTGCTGAAGCAGGCGCCGCCCGCGGCAGCCCCGGCGCCCACCCGCCCCCCGGAGCGGACGGGCAACCTCCGTCCCCGCCTGACCTCCTTCGTCGGCCGGGAACCCGAACTCGAAGCCATTCGTTCCGACTTGCACAGGGCCCGCCTGGTCACCCTCACCGGACCGGGCGGCTCAGGAAAGACCCGCCTCGCCGAGGAGGCCGCCGCAGGGCTGTCCCGGGCGTGGCTGGTCGAGCTGGCCCCGCTCGACCGGCCGGAGGCGGTGCCCGGCGCGGTGATCAGCGCGCTCGGTCTGCGCGAGACCGTGCTCCTGGCCAACGACCTGGCGTCGCCACAGGCCGACCCCACGGCCCAGCTCATCGAGTACTGCGCCCCCCGCAGCCAACTCCTGATCCTCGACAACTGCGAACACGTCATCGGCGCGGCCGCGGCCCTCGCCGAGACCCTCCTCACCCACTGCCCCGGGCTCACGATCCTCGCCACCAGCCGTGAACCCCTGGGAGTCCCCGGTGAGTCGGTGCGCCCGGTCGAACCCCTCGTCCCCGAGCAGGCGCACCGCCTCTTCGCGGAGCGCGCGCAGGCCGTCCGTCCCGACGCCGACGCGGGGCTCCGCGACACCGAAGCCGTGGCGGAGATCTGCCGCCGCCTGGACGGGCTGCCGCTCGCCATCGAGCTGGCCGCGGCCCGGCTCAGGCTGCTGACCCCGAGGCAGATCGCCGACCGGCTGGACGACCGTTTCCGCCTGCTCACCTCCGGAAGCCGCACGGTCCTGCCCCGCCAGCAGACCCTGCGCGCGGTGGTCGACTGGTCCTGGGAGCTGCTCGACGAGCGGGAGCGGACGACGCTGCGCGAGGTGTCGGTGTTCGCCGGCGGCTGGGATCTCGCGGCGGCCGAGTCCGTGTGCACCGGCCCGGCGGCGCACCTGATCGGCGCCCTGGTCGACAAGTCCCTCGTCGTGGCCGCACCGGACGGCTCCGGCGGCATGCGCTACCGCATGCTGGAGACCATCCACGAGTACGCCGCCGAGCGCGCGGCCGAGGCCCCCGACCTGCGCGCGGGGGCCGAACGACGCCACCGCGCGTGGGCCCGCGCACTGGTCGTACAGGCCGAGCCCCGGCTGCGCTCGGCGGCCCAACTGCCCTGGATCGGCCGCCTGGAGAGCGAACTCGACAACATCCGCGCGGCCCTGGACCGCGCGCTGCGCGCCGGCGACGAGGCGGAGGCGGGCGCGATCGTCCTGGCGATCGGCTGGTTCTGGTGGCTGCGCAACTACCGCCAGGAGGCCGTGGAGTGGGTACGGCTGGTGCTGCGCCTGGGCGTCGCAAGGGACGCTCTGCCCGAGGGCGCGGGGCAGGCCGGCCTCGTCCCGCTGACGGAGTCCGCCGACCCGATCGGGGCCTTCCTCGCCGCCCCCGACGCCGAGGCGGGCCACCCGCTGCGGGAGCTGCGCATGGACCTGCGGATGCTCGACCTGTTCCTGACCTCCGAGTCGAGCATGGTGAGCCTCGCGGCCGACGAGCGCGCTCCGCAGTACATCGCGCGGGTACGCGCCGCCTACGAGCACGGCGGTCCGCAGGCCGCCCGAATGCCCGGCATCGTCTGGCCGCTGACCGCCTACTACCTGGGCAGCCCGGCCGACGTGGGACCCGCCATGGCCACGGCGGTCGCCAACTGCCGCAGACACGGCGGGGACTGGGAGGTCGGCGTCTCCCTGATGTACCGCACCCACATGACCGTCGACTCGCCCGGCAACCTGCGGGGCGTGGACGAGGACCTGGCGGAGCTGCGGTTGCTCAGCCGGCGTGTGGGGGACCGCTGGATGCGGGCGCAGGTGTGCAGCGCGGCCGGCGAGGCGGCCATGGCACGCGGCAGGTTCGACGTGGCCCGCGGTGAGTACGAGGAGGCACTCCGGCTCGCCTACGAGGTGGGGGCCTACGCCGAGTCGCCGTTCCTCATGGCGCGGCTCGGTGAGATCGCCTACCGCTCCGGGGACCGCGCCGGCGCCCTCGCCGCCCTGGACG
Organism: Streptomyces sp. NPDC101151; assembly: GCF_044768335.1. NCBI lineage: Bacteria > Bacillati > Actinomycetota > Actinomycetes > Kitasatosporales > Streptomycetaceae > Streptomyces > Streptomyces sp. NPDC101151. Next base: position 481,945 of record NZ_JBIWPP010000005.1, read on the forward strand.
AGGCCGGCACGGCCGCCGACCGGTACGGGGTGGCCGAGTCCCGGGCGTTCGTCCTGCTGATGCGGGCCCACATCGCCGTGAACGACGGAGACCTGGCCCACGCCCGGGAGCTGTTCGAGAGCACCCGCGCCGTCTCGGGCGGCGGCACCCCGCCCCCGCAGTTCACGGCTGCCCTGCGCGCGGTCGAGGCCCTGATCACGGCCGGGGAGTCCGGTCCCGGGAACGCCCTGCCGATCGTGGCCGAGGCGCTGCGCGAGGCGGTGGAGCGGCGCTGTGCCGAGTCGATCACGGCGGCGCTGGTGGACATCGGGGCCTTCCTGCTGGCCCGGCTCGGTGACCTGCCGGGGGCGGTCCGGCTGTTCGCCGCCGCCGGCCACTGGCGCGCCGGCCACCCGAGCCCCGAGCCGGAGAGGACCCGGGCCGAACGGATCGACGCAGAAGCCCGCGCGGCACTGCCCCCGGACCGATACGCGGCCGAGCGGGCCCGGGGCGCGGCCCTGGCCGCGGACGACGTCCTGCGCGAGCTGGAGGCGACGGCCACCGCCCCCGGACCGTGACCCCCGCTATCGGCAGGTGAACCTGGAATCGGCCCAGTCGGCCGGCGTCGCCGGGTCGATGACATTGCTGTGCGGTTCCACGACGAGCCGTACGGTCCGGTGCCCCGTCAGATCGACATGGACGGGCACGGCCGCGTCCCGGCCCTTGACCGTCCCGGACCGCCACAGCCGGACCCCGTCGGCGTAGACGGAGAAGGAGACCTTTCCGAGCCCGAGGGTCATGTCGTCCACGCCGGCCAGGGCGTCGTAGGCGGTGCACCGGCGGTTGAGGTCGATCGTGACGGAGGACCGGCCGTGCACGGTGACACCGCGCGCGTACTGCTTTCCGCCGATCGACATTCCGTACCGCTGCCATACCCAGCTGCTCTCGCGCAGCCGCATCTCGGGCCGGGTGCCGTCGCCGCTGACGTCGTAGCGCAGGTCGCTCCATGCGTAGACGACGGGAGCCGGCGGCGGAGTGGGGGTGGGAGTCGGGGTCGGGGTGGGCCTGGGCCTCGGAGCCGGGGTGGGTGCCGGGGGCGGGGGCGGGGTCGGCTTCGGGGTGGGTGTGGGTGTGGGCCGCGGGGAGGGAGTCGGTGTCGGGGTCGGGGCCGGCTCGGGGGCCAGCACGACCGGCACCGGTGCGGGCTTCTTCCTGGTGGGCTCCGGTGCGGGTGCTGCCGGCGGCTGCGGCTCCTGGACGGCCGGTGCGGACGGCGCCGGCTTGGCCACTTCCTTGGCCGGGTGGCTGTCGTTCGCCAGGGCCAGGGCGACCGCGGCGGCGGCCACCGCGACCACACCGGCCGCGATCCCGGCCTTCAGCGGCGCCCCGAGCCCCTCCGAGGCCGCCGCGCCACCACCAGCGCCCGTTCCTCCTGAGGACCCGCCGGTCGCGGCGGCGGCGCCCGCGGCGCCCACCCCCGCTCCGCCGGCGATGATCCCGAGCGCCTTCGCATACCCGGCGGCCCCGAACCAGCCGATGACCGCGACCGGCACAACGGCGGGGATCCCGCCGGCGACTTCCTCGATCTGCGCGGCCGCCAATCGGCACTTGGCGCACTCGTCGAGGTGCTTGCGCAGGCCGCGTTCGGCGCGGATGCGCAGCTTGCGGCGGGCGTAGGTGCCGAGTTGATCGGCGTAGCGGGCGCACTCCTCGTCCCCGGCGAGGGAGGCGCTGACGTGAGCCTGCAGATAGGCCTGCTTCAGCCCCTCGCGGGCGCGGCTCGCCAGCACCCGGGTGCCGTTGGCGTCCAAGCCGAACAGGACGGCCACCTCGCTCGGCGACTCGTCCTCCACCTCGGTGTGCCACAGCACGGCCTGCCAGCGCTCGGGCAGCGAGCGGAAGGCCCGCAAGGCCATGGACTGCTCGGCCTCGTGCAGGGCGCGCACATCGGCGCCCAGATCCAGGCCCGTTCCGAAGGAGCCGGCGGATGCGGTGTCGGACGCCTCGGACCCGCGCGAGGCCTGTTGGGCGAACGCGGCGAAGTCGTCCACGAGCTGCTCGCGCCGGGCCGACTTGGTCCAGTGCGCGGCAACACGCCGCACCGACGTCAGCAGATAGGCACGCATGGCGTGTTCGGGTCCCGACCCGCCGCGCACCGCCTGCAGCATGCGGGCGAAGACCTCTGCGGTGAGGTCGTCAGCGGTGTGGCCGTCACGGCAGCAGGTACGCGCATACCGGCGCACGGCGTCCGCGTGCCGACGGTAGAGCTCCTCGTAGGCGGAGTCGTCGCCCGCGCGCATCCGCTCGATCAACTCACCGTCGCCTGGAGGCATCTCCCGAGGCGGTGGCAGCACACTGCCACCGCGCTGAGCAGGCACACTCTCGTCGCCGGGGCTCGCAGTCGGGGGCACCCCGGCCCGCCCGCCCTGACTCGGCACCTGCGGCGAGGTCAGCCCTTTGGCCTCGGAGTCACCGTCACCGCGTGACTCGTCCCACCCGTCAACGCCCATCGCGCAAAGCCCCCGACACCGGCCCAGCCCAACCCGTCACCGGCTCAGGGTGCCACATTGTCTTTCGTTCAAGTACCGCCCGTACGCCCATCCACTCATCCGAGCGCACTTGTCACAGCAGTACCGAACACCAACCGAACGAAGCAGACTCAGGGTGCCCGACGGGCACCGGGCCGAACACCCCCAACACCACTCGGGTCCCACAGGAACCACGAGCACGGCCCTCGGACATCCCCCTGCATTGCGCCGCGGGGCGCCTGGGCCTGGTGATGCGGTGGCCGCCGACGGCCGACGGTGTTTGGTGCCGGCCGGGGTCACCCACATCGGTTCGCGACATCCGCGGCCCTGTGATGTGGTGGCCGCCGTCGCTGGTTGGCCCCCGAAGGGGCCACCCGCACCACTTCGCGATGTCCGCCCGGCAATCAGCTGCACAGCGTCCGGGCCCCGCGATCCCGCAGCCGCCGACGGCGTTCAGACCTCGCAGGGCCTTGAAGGGCCTCAGGGGCCACCCGCACCCGACCGCGACAGACGCACGGGTGGTGCGGGTGGAAACACAATCCCGCCGAAGGAGAAGCCGAGGCGAAAGCCGCCCCCCTACGCCGGCCGCGACCGAAGCCCCTCCAGCAGGATGTCCAGCAGCCGCGTGGACGCCGCAGCCTGCTGCGCCGCATCCGGCAGCGACGGCGCCGCCGTAGCGATCACCAGCAGCACGTCCGCCACGGACACATCCGCCCGCAGCTCCCCGGCGGCCCGCGCCCGGTCCACCAACTGCCCCACCACTTCGAGCAGCGCACCGACCCCGCCGTCATCCCCGATCCCGGACGAGTCCGGCACCAGCCGCAGCTCACCCGAACCCGGCTGAGACCGCTGCTGAGGCACCCGAGCTTCCTCGGCCGAAGCCGAAGCCGAAGCCGAAGCCGAAACCACCGAGGCCGAAGCCGAACCGGCCGAGCCGTCAGACCCGGCGGAGCCCTCCTCCACGACCCCCACCCGCAGCACCTGCGGCGGCAGCAACCGCCCCGCCCCCGACGCCACGGAGGTCCGCAGGAAACGGGACAGCGCCGACCACGGCTCCTCCTCCTGCCCGAGCGCGGCCCGCGCCTGCTCGGTCAGCCGCGCCGTCTCCTCCTCGGCTATCCGCCGCACCAGCACGTCCTTGCTGGGAAAGCGCCGGTAGACCGTTCCGACGCCGACCCGCGCCCGCCGCGCCACGTCCTCCATCGGCGCGCCGTACCCCAGCTCGCCGAACACCTCACGTGCCGCACGCAGCACGTGCTCCAGATTGCGCTGTGCGTCCACCCGCAGCGGCGTCGTACGCGGCCCGTCCGCGTGTCCGTTGCCCGCCGCCGCGCTCACCGCTGCTCCGCCCGTCGCGAGAGCGGCTGCCGATGACCAATGAGTGTCCTGAACATGCATGTGTTCCCCCGGTTAATGACGTCTCCCCCCGGAGACTCTCCCCGCCACTGATTCCGGAGTGCGCGGAACCGGTATCGGTCCACGAGCGGGACCGCCCGTCGCGGACCCGTTCGACTACATTCCCTACACCCCGTCGACACACGAACATAGTTGAGAGGGGGTCAATTCAGAAGGGGCAGGTTCCGCACGGAGCGCCCCCCGATCGGAGTACGGGTCATTTTCGTCCCGATTCATCACTTTCACCCCCTTCTATCCGTCGCCGCTGACCTGCCCCTTTCACCCGGCCCCGACGGTGCGCCCGGCCCAGCGCACACCTGCTCGCCGGTCACACAAATTGCCGGGGCTGTGGACAAACAAGAGCGCCGGGTGCGTCATGGGATGGTGAAGGAACGTGCGCGCATTCTGGTTGTCGGCGGCGGCTACGTCGGGATGTACACGGCCCTGCGTCTGCAGCAGCAGCTGAAGCAGGAGCTCAGGCGGGGCGAGGTCGACATCACTGTCGTCACTCCTGACCCCTACATGACGTACCAGCCGTTCCTTCCCGAGGCGGCCGCCGGTCTGATTTCCCCTCGCCATGTCGTCGTACCGCTGCGTCGCGTCCTGGACCGGTGCCACGTCGTCATCGGCGAGGTCACCTCCCTCGACCACGCGGTGCGCACCGCCGCCGTCACCACGCTCGCCACCGCCGAGGAGGGCCGGGCCGCCGAACTCCTCGGCTACGACGAACTCGTCCTCGCCCCCGGCTCGATCGCCCGCACGCTGCCCATCCCCGGCCTCGCCGAGTACGGCATCGGCTTCAAGACCGTCGAAGAGGCCATCGGCCTGCGCAACCACGTCATCGAGCAGATGGACATCGCCTCCTCCACCCGTGACCCCGCGATCCGCGACGCCGCCCTCACCTTCGTCTTCGTCGGCGGCGGCTACGCGGGAGTCGAGGCACTGGGCGAACTGGAGGACATGGCCCGCTACGCCGCGCGCTACTACCACAACGTCCGCCCCGAGGACATGAGGTGGATCCTCGTGGAGGCCTCCGACCGCATCCTCCCCGAGGTCGGCGAGGAGATGGGCCGCTACACCGTCACCGAGCTGCGCCGCCGCAACATCCAGGTCCTGCTGGACACCCGCCTGGACTCCTGCGCCGACCGCGTCGCCGTCCTCAGCGACGGCCAGCGCTTCCCGACCCGCACGGTCGTGTGGACCGCCGGCGTCAAACCGCACCCGCTGCTCGCCGCCACCGACCTGCCCCTCACCGAGCGCGGCCGCCTGAAGTGCACCGCCGAGCTGACCGTCGACGGCGCCCCGCACGCGTGGGCCGCGGGCGACGCCGCGGCCGTCCCCGACGTCACCGCCGCCGAGCCCGGCACCGAGACCGCACCCAACGCCCAGCACGCGGTCCGCCAGGCCAAGGTCCTCGGTGACAACATCGCTCACGCGCTGCGCGGCGAGCCCCTGGAGACGTACGCGCACAAGTACGTCGGCTCCGTCGCCTCGCTCGGCCTGCACAAGGGCGTCGCCCAGGTCTACGGGCGCAAGCTGAAGGGCTACCCTGCCTGGTTCATGCACCGCGTCTACCACCTCAGCAGGGTGCCTACCTTCAACCGAAAGGCCCGCGTCCTCGCGGAATGGAGCCTGGCCGGACTCTTCAAACGGGAGATCGTCTCGCTCGGTTCGCTCGAACATCCCCGAGCGGAGTTCGAACTCGCGGCCGGTGGAAAGTCTCCTCACAGCCCCTCGGACGACCCGAAGGGGTCGTCCTGACCGGACCCAGGAACTACACGGCCCGCCCCGGCGTCTGACGGATATCGCCGCGGACGGCCACCTGCCAGACTGCCCCACGTCCTTGGACGGGCACCTGCCCGACCTCAGCACCCACGAGGCTTTTCCCACTGTGAACTTCACGCGCTGGAGCGCCCGGCTCCCCGGAACGCAGCGCCGCGCCGCAGCGCGGACCGAGACCGCGGTCTCCCCGGACCGGCGGGGGGAAGGCTCCGTGCCCGCGGCCCGCGCCGAACAGCCGGCCGAGGGGACACCGCCGGTGCCCGCCGTCGACGACCTGCCCACACGAGACGTCCTCGACCGCGTCCCGGCCCTCGTCGCTCTCGTCCACGGCCCCGACCACCGCATCGCCTACGTCAACGACGCCTACACCGCGGCCTTCGGCGTACGCCCCCCGGGCGCACCCGCCCGCGAGGCGCTCCCCGAACTCGCCGAACTGGGCCTGCTCCCGCTCCTCGACCAGGTGCTGCGCAGCGGCAAGCCCCGCACCCTGAAGTCCCGCAAGGCCGTCGACGGCCGCTCCTACACCTTCACCTGCACACCGGTGGCCGAGGACGGCGGTGACGGCGCGGTGCTGGTCTTCGCCACCGACGTCACCGACCACGCCGAGGCCGCCGAGCGCCTGCGCGCCAGCGAGCGCCGCCAGCGCGAGACCGCCGTCACCCTGCAGCGCTCCCTGCTCCCGCAGGAGCTGGAGCACCCCGACGACCTGCGCATCGCCGCCACCTACCAGCCCGGCGGCACGGAGGCCGCGGTGGGCGGCGACTGGTACGACGTGATCACCCTCGGCGGCGGCCGCACGGCCCTCGTGATCGGCGACGTCATGGGCCGGGGCGTCCGCGCGGCAGCCGTGATGGGCCAGCTCCGCACCGCCGTCCGCGCCTACGCCCGCCTCGACCTCCCCCCGCACGAGGTCCTGCAACTCCTCGACGGCCTCGCCACCGAGATCGACGCCAACCAGATCGCCACCTGCGTGTACGCCGTCCACGACCCGAACGAGGGCCGCCTGGTGTACGCCTCCGCCGGACACCTGCCCATCCTGGTCCGCGACGAGAACGGCACGGTTCAGCGCGCCGACGAACCCACCGGTCCACCGCTCGGCACCGGTGGCTGGATGCACGCGTCGGGCTCGATCGCGCTGAGCCCCGGCTCGACTGCGGTTCTCTACACGGACGGCCTGGTCGAACGCCGGGACGAGGACCTGGACGAGGGGATCGCGGCCCTGGAGCGCGCCCTGTCCGGCGCGACCGGCACCCCCCAGGTCGTCTGCGACCGCCTGGTCCGCTCCGCCGGCGTCACCGCCGACCACGACGACGATGTCGCCGTCCTCGTCCTCCAGCACCCCTCGCGTACGGGCCCCGAGGGCGACCTCTTCCGCAACGCGGCGCTGGAACTCCTCGGCGGCGTGGAAGCGGCGCCACGGGCCCGGGCGTTCGCCTCCGGTGTGCTGACCAGCTGGCGCTTCCCCGCCGACCTGCACGATCTGGGCGTCCTGGCCACCAGCGAGCTGGTCGCCAACTCCCTCCAGCACGGCACCCCACCGATGCGGCTACGGCTCCGCCGCACCGACCGCCGCCTGATCATCGAGGTCACCGACGGCGACGATCACCTGCCCCGCCGCCGCCGGGCAGAACCGGGCGACGAATCGGGCAGGGGCATCGCCATCGTGGCGACCATCGCCTCCACCTGGGGGTCGAGAAGGACACCGGGCGGCGGAAAAGCGGTGTGGTGCGAGTTCCTGCTGCCGAGGGGGTAGGCGCCGTAGCGCTGCGGCCCGTCACCGGCTGCGGGCGCGCGGGGGCTGGTCGCGCAGTTCCCCGCGCCCCGGGGCGTTGCGGTGCCCCGGCTCCGGTCCGCGCCGAATCTGCGCGCGGCCCCACCCACCCGCAGCCGGCCGCGAGGGTGCCTCATGCCTCCGCGGCAACCGGCTCCGCGGCCACGCCCCGGGCCACCACCCGGCTCTTCGTGGCGGCCCACGGCTGATCCTGGGCCACGGTGAGACGCCGTCCCAGCCGCAGCGCCAGCACGGTGATCCCCAGCGAGAACAGCAGGAAGGTCACGATGTACGGCGCGTGCAGCGAGGCTCCGAGCGGCCCGCCCACCGCCGGCCCGACGGCCAACGCCAACTGCTTGACCAGCGCAAACGCCGAGTTGTACTGCCCGGCCATCCCCTCCGGGGCCAGATCGGCCACCAGCGGGGCGACCGTCGGCGACAACATCGCCTCACCCAGCCCGAACAGCGCGTACGTCGACACGAACGCAGCGGTCGCCATCTCCTGGCTCCCGTGCCCGAGCCCCGCGTACCCGGCCGCCAGCCAGGCGACAGCCCAGATCAGCCCCACACCGGCGATCACCCGGGACCGACGCCGCCGCTCCACGAACTTCAGCACGGCGAACTGCGCGACGACGATCATCATCGTGTTCGCGGCCAGCGCCGTACCGAGCGCGGAGGTGGATATCCCCGCGGCCTCCACGCCGTACGCGCTCAGCCCCGACTCGAACTGCCCGTAGCAGGCGAAGAACAGCACGAAGCCCAGCACACACAGCTGCACCATCGCCCGGTTCCCGAGCAGCTGCTTCCAGCTGCCCTTCGCCGAACCGCCCGGCGCGTCCGCGATCCGGGGCGAGTGCGGCAGCCGCACCGTCGCCATCACGGCGGCCAGCAGCAGGAACATCGCCGCCTCGATCGCGAACAGCAGCGTGAAGGAGGAGACGCGGGTGGTGTCGACGAGGTGACCACCGATGAGGCCACCGACGCCGAGCCCCAGGTTCTGCAGGAAGAACTGCATCGCGAACGCCCGCGACCGCGTCTCCGCGGTCGAGCAGTCCACGATCATCGTCGCCAGTGCGGGCTGCATCACGGCCTGCCCCGCCCCGAGGGCCGCGGCGGACAGCAGGACGGCAACGGCGCTTCCCGCGAGCCCCAGGCTCAGCGCTCCGAGCGCGGCGGTGACCAGGGCGGCGAGCAGGACCGGCAGAGGGCCGCGCCGCACGATCGCCCGGCCGGCGAACGGCAGCACGATCAGCGCGGCCACGGCGAAGACGGCGAGCACCAGTCCCGCCGTCATGGCACCCAGTCCCCGCACCTGCGCCACATAGACGTACAGGTAGGGGACCGTGAAGCCGAGCCCGAATGCGCTGAGTGCGTTGCCCACGTGGATCCGGCGCATCGCTGCGCCCATCGCCCTGGTCACGTTCACCTCTCTCACTAGTTAGGAGTGAAGACTTCAAAGCTAAAGTTCGAAGCTAAAGAGTACACACCGAAGGACTTCAAAGCAAAGCAACGCCGTGCGATACTGCGGCCATGGCCGAGACCCCCGGCGTCACCGAGCCGACGCTCGAAGAACAGATCGCCGCCTACCAGCGCGAGTTCCAGGACCTCGACCCCCAGGTCGAGAAGATCGTGTCGGCGCTCTCCCGGCTCAACCGCCGTATGAACGTCGCCTACGGCCGGCAGACCTCCGGCCTGGGCATCAGCAACGCCGAGTGGGAGGTCCTCAAGGCGCTGGTCCTCTCCGGCGCCCCGTACCGCATGGGCCCCAGCGACCTCGCCAAGCGGCTCGGTCTCACTCCGGCCGCCATGACGCACCGGATCGACCGCATGGTCGCCGAAGGGCTCGTCACCCGGGAGCGCGACGAGTCCAACCGTGTCCGGGTCATCGTCGAGCTGACCCCCGAGGGCCGTGAGAAGTGGCTGGAGGCGATGCGCCTCGCGACCGTCTTCGAGGAGGACCTGCTCCAGGACCTCACCCCTGCGGAGCGCGGGGTGCTCGGCGAGGTCCTGACCAGGCTCCTGCGCCGTGTGGAGCACGCACAGCCGGACGCCGGCGGCCGGCTCAGCGACCTGGACTGAGCCGCAATAAAAGATCTTGACAGAGGGTGCTTGACACGCCCCTGCTGGATCCGTAAAGTTCTCCGGGTTGCCGCCGAGCCGTAACGGTTCTGCGACAGCAACTCCGCCGCCGCGAGCGGCACCTCAACCACCAGCACGATTTCCCTACAGGGTTGATTTCGGTGTGCCCGAATTCAATTCGAATAGGGGCTCGGCGGCCCGATTGGGAATCGCCGGGCGGATCCGCTAAGGTTTGAGACGTCGGAACGGCCCAACGGCCGGGAAGACAAACCCGCTGACTAGGGGTCAGGCCCGAAAGGATCTGATAGAGTCGGAACCGCCGGAAAGGGAAACGCGAGAGCGGGAACCTGGAAAGCACCGAGGAAATCGGATCGAGAAAAGATCTGATAGAGTCGGAAACACCGAAGGGAAGCCCGGAGGAAAGCCCGAGAGGGTGAGTACAAAGGAAGCGACCGTTCCTTGAGAACTCAACAGCGTGCCAAAAATCAAC
>NZ_JBIWPP010000006.1:0-152270 GCF_044768335.1 Streptomyces sp. NPDC101151
CCAGCCCCGGCCCGGGCGTTGCCGGGGCCCTGTTTTTACGGGCCACCTTGGCGGTCCCCGCCGCCCCCCGCCCGGGGGGGGGGGGCCCCCACCCCCCCCCCCCCCCCCCCCACTCCACTTTTGCGGTTCCCGCGCGATGGGTAAGGTTAGGTTAGCCTCACCGATCAACGGGACGGCAGTGAAGAGAACGACCCCGTCGGGAGGTGAATCCGCGTGTACGTCTGCAGCTGCTTCGGCATCACCGAAGCGCAGGTGAAGAAGCATGCGGAGGACGGTGCCTGCACCCCCCGCCAGATAGCCTCCGCCTGCAAGGCGGGCACGGACTGCGGCTCGTGCGTCCGCCGGATCCAGGCGATCCTCGGCCGTGGCGCCTGCCCGCGCCGCGAGCTGGCCGACCAGGGCATGCCGGTCCTGGCGGAGCTGTCCGGCCCGGCCGGCCTGGACGAGGCCGCCTAGCTCTCCGGCTGCTCGATCACCTGGGCGATGTACAGCGCCTCACCGAGCTTCTCCACCAGCTCCAGCTGGGTGTCGAGGTAGTCGATGTGGTTCTCCTCGTCGGCGAGGATGTCCTCGAAGATGTTCGCGGACGTGATGTCGCCCTTCTCCCGCATCACCTTGATGCCCCGCTTGAGCCGGTCGATCGCCTCGACCTCGATCTGCCGGTCGGCCTCGAACATCTCCTTGACGGTCTGGCCCACCCGCACATGGAACAGTCGCTGGTAGTTCGGCAGCCCTTCCAGGAACAGGATCCGGTCGGTCAGCACCTCGGCGTGCTTCATCTCGTCGAACGACTCGTGCCGCGTGTACTTGGCGAGCTTGGTCCAGCCCAGGTTCTCCTGCATCTTCGCGTGCAGGAAGTACTGGTTGATCGCGGTCAGCTCGCCGGTGAGCTGCTCGTTGAGGAACTCGATGACCTCGGGGTCGCCCTGCATCGCAGCGGCTCCTTCCACACGGAGGGACGGGTGAGGTATGCGGCCGCATGATTGCACCGGTGGAGAAGATCGTCCAGTAAGTGCGTACTTAGTAAGTACACGCTGACTTGATAGCAGTTGTCCGATTTGCGGAAAGGTGGTCAAGGGCACTGTCGCAGGTCTGTCAGGATGGAGACATGGGTCATCCGGTGAAGCGCGAATCTGGGGCAGCGGCAGGGTCCGAGCTTCCGCCGGGGCAGCGACTTCAGCGTGGCTGGCCGGTCACGCACTACGGGCCCGTGCCGAAGTTCCGGCCCGAGCGCTGGGAGTTCCGGGTCTTCGGCATGACCGCGGACGGTGACAAGCGCACCTGGAACCATGAGGAGTTCACGGCCCTGCCGTACACCACCGTGGTGGCCGATCTGCACTGTGTGACGAAGTTCAGCATGGTCGGCGCGGAGTGGGGCGGCATCCCGGCCCGCGCGATCCTGGACCTGGCCCCGCCGGCGCCGGACGTCACCCATGTGATGGTGTGGGCTGAGTACGGATTCAGCTCGAACCTGCGGCTGTCGGACTTCGCCTCCGACCGCTCGATGTTCGCCACCCACAAGGACGGTGAACTCCTCACCGCCGAGCACGGCTTCCCGGTCCGCCTGATCGTCCCCCACCTGTATGCCTGGAAGGGTCCCAAGTGGGTGCGGGGCGTGGAGTACATGACCGCCGACCGCCGCGGCTTCTGGGAGGAGCGCGGCTACCACAACCTCGGCGACCCCTGGAGGGAGCAGCGCTACTCCTACCAGGAGGAGCCCGGGGACGGTCCCGAGCTCTGACCGGTGCCTCAGTGGTGGTAGCGGTGCACCACCGCGTGCCCCTTGCCCCGCCCGATCGTCCACTTGTTGACCGGCGTGGTCACCACGAAGGCGAGCACGAGCGAGATCACCAGTGAGATCCAGAACAGCGCATCGCTCAGCATGGCGTCCCTCGCGGACGGCCAGAGCATGATCACGCCGTTGTCGATCAGCTCCATCACGGCGATGGACAGGGTGTCCGCGGCCAGCGCCACCCGGAAGGCCGTGGGGAAGTCGACCCCGGCCCGCAGGACCCCGCGCAGGGTGAGCGAGTAGCCGAAGAAGAAGGCCAGGGCGATCGCCAGCAGCGTGGTCGGCAGGTTGCCCCATCCGAACGCGGTGCCGATGACCATGCCCAGCACCTCGCCGATGGCGCAGCCGGTGAGGCAGTGCAGGGTGGCCTGGACGGCCGTCCGCCAGCCGGCGCCGGCCGCGTGGTCTTGGTGGTGCTCGTGGCCCTGCTGCTCGTGGTCGTGCTGTTCGTGTACGGAGTGCTGCTCGTGCTGGTGTGCGTGTGCCGAGTGGTCCATGGGTCCCCCAATGTCAGGCGGTGGTTCCTGCCACCGAGGAACCGTATACCCCCTGGGGGTATTCCCGTCACCTCTGGACGGGCTCAGGAATCCCGGAGCTTCTTCAGCCGCTCCACATCCGCCGCGTGCCCCTCCTTCCCGCCGGGGGTCTCGATGATCAGCGGCACGCCCTCGGTCGCGGGGTGGGTCATCAACGCCCGGAACGGATCCTCGCCGATGTGCCCGGCGCCGATGTTCTCGTGCCGGTCCTTGTGTGCGCCGACCACGTCCTTGGAGTCGTTGGCGTGAATCAGCTTCAGCCGGCCCGCGCCGACGGTGTCGACCAGCAGGTCGAGGGTCTGATGCATACCGCTCGGGCCGGTCAGGTCGTGCCCGGCGGCGAAGATGTGGCAGGTGTCCAGGCAGACGCCCAGCTTCGGGTGGGCGTCCAGGGCCTCGAAGTACGGCCCGAAGTCCCAGGTGCGCGAGCACAGCGAGGCGCCCTGTCCGGCGGTCGACTCCAGCAGCAGGAACGGGTCGTCGTCATGGGTCAGCTCGTCCAGCAGGGGCAGCAGATGTTCCCGCACCTGCTTCAGTGCCACCGCCCGCTCCCGGCCGCCCGTCGCGCTGCCCGTGTGCACGACGACACCCAGCGCGCCGATCTCGCGCCCGCGCCGCAGCGAGTGCCGCAGCGACTCCACCGACTTCTCCACGGTCGCCTCGGTGTGCGAGCCGAAGTTGATCAGGTAGGGGGCGTGCACGTACGCGGGGATCGACCCCGCCGCGCAGGCCGCCCGGAACTCCTCGTCCTGCCGCGGGTTGCCGGCCGGCGTCGCCCAGCCGCGCGGATTGGCCACGAAGATCTGTACGGTCTCCGCCTTGAGATCACGGGCGTACGACAGGCCCACGGAGTTCAGACCGCCGGCCACGGGGACGTGGCCGCCCACGGGATTGCGGGAAGGGCCGGGGGCGGCACCGGAATGTTGACTGCTCACCCGTTCAGGGTGTCATGTCCCCGGAGCGCTCCCGTCGCGTGCTCCCGCAGGCGCTTCCGTCAGCGGATGGTGATCGTGATCGTCGAACCCTTGGGCGCCGTCTCGCCACCCTCGACCGACTGCTCCTTCACCGTGTCCCCGAACAGCCCGAGCAGTCCGCGGTCGTCGTCGACCTTGAAACCCGCGCCCTCCAGCGCCTCGTGCGCGTCGTCGACGCTGTCCCCGACCACGTCCGGCACCTCGATCATCTCCGGGCCCTTGGACAGCGTCAGCGTCACCGTGTCGCCCTCGGCGGCCTGCCTGTCGCCCGCCGGGGTCTGCCGGGCCACCTTGCCCTTGTCGTACTCGGAGTTGACCTGCTCCGCGGAGACGGCCACCTTCAGGCCGGCGTCCTCCAGTTCCTGCTTGGCGTCGTCCAGGTCATCGCCGGTGACGTCCGGTACGTCGATCGGGCTGCCCTTGCTGACCAGCAGCGCGATCGCCGAGCCCGCGTGCCGTTTGATGCCCGCCTCCGGGTCTGTGCTGATCACCTGGCCCTTGTCGACGCTGTCGTTGAACGCGCGACTGACCATGCCCGGCTCCAGCCCGGCGGCCTTCAGCTGTGCCTGCGCCTTGCCCAGCGGGACGCCCTGCAGATCGGGCACCTTCACGATCTCGGGACCGCGGGAGATGACGAGGGTCACGGAGTCGTTGCTGCGGATCCGGGCCCCGGCCGCCGGGTCGGTGCTGATGACCCGGCCGCGCTTCACCGTGTCGTTGAACTCGAGCTTGACCCGCTTGACGTCGAGCCCGGCCGTGTTCAGCCGAGCCCGCGCCTGCGCCTCGGTCTTCGTCAGCAGCGGCGGGACCTTGGTGAACTGCCCGGAGTTGATGTACCAGACGCCGGCACCGACACCGAAGACCACCAGGACCGCGGCGATCAGGGTGATCAGCCCGCGCCGGGGCCGCGCGGGCCGCCGCCGGGGCGGGGCGGGCGGGCTCTCCAGCCGGCTGGTGTGCTGGACGACCGCGGCCTCGTCCTCCTCGTTGACGGGCAGGGGCCGTGGCACGGTCAGCGAGCGGGGTATGACGCTCGTACGGTCCTCGGCGATGTCGTGCTCCGCGGACAGCGCCTGCGGCGGCAGGGCGTCCAACTGCTCCGCCCTGAGCCCGGACCGCGCCTGCAGCACCTGGCCGAGCAGCGCCGCCGCGTCCTGCGGGCGGTGGCCCGGGGTGCGCGCGGCGGCCGAGGCGACCAGCTGGTCCAGCTCGTGGGGCAGCCCCGGCACGAGCGCCGAGGGCGGGGGCACGTCCTCGTGGATGTGCTTGTAGAGCACCTGCGCGGGGGACTCCCCGGAGTGCGGCTTGCCGCCCGTCAGCATCTCGTAGAGGACGACGCCGCACGCGTACACGTCGACGCGGGGGTCGGCGGTGCCCTGCTCGATCTGCTCGGGCGCGAGATACGACACGGTCCCGAGCACGGCACCCGTCGTGCTGGTCACGGTGTCCACCGACCGCACGAGCCCGAAGTCGGCGACCTTGACCCGCCCGTCGTCCCCTATCAGCACGTTCTCGGGCTTCATGTCGCGGTGCACGAACCCGGCCCGGTGCGCGGCGCCCAGCGCGGCCAGGACGGGCTCCAGAATGTCCAGCGCGGCCCGCGGCTGCAGCGCGCCCCGCTCGCGCAGCACGTCCCGCAGGGTGCACCCGGCGATGTACTCCATCGCCAGGTACACGTACGACCCGTCGGCGCCCTGGTCGAAGACCTGCACCACGTTGGGGTGGGCCAGCCGGGCGACCGATTTGGCCTCCCGGATGAACCGCTCGACGAACGACCCGTCGGCCGCCAGGGTCGGGTGCATCACCTTGAGCGCGAGAACGCGGTCCAGGCGGGTGTCCAGGGCCCGGTAGACCGTGGCCATCCCGCCGACCGCGATCCGCGCCTCGACGCGATACCGGCCGTCGAGCACCTGCCCGACAAGGGGGTCCTGAAGGGTCGTATCCACGCAGGCGAGTGTACGAGGGACGAACGACACTCCCGCCCGCTCGGCCGTTCAGGGGACGGAATGCAGCAGAGCTGTGACTCTTGTGCGACCGGACGGGAGGGCCAGAAGGCAGGCCTAGAAGGCAGGCCTAGAAGGCAGGCCTAGAAGGCAGGGCGCTCGGGATCCAGGTGCGCGAGCCCCTCCGCGGGGGAGGAGGCCTCCGCGAAGTGCCTGCGCGGGATCCGTCCGGCCAGCCGCGCCAGCCGCCCCGCCTCCACCGCGTGCTTCATGGCGGCGGCCATCGTCTCGGGCTCCTGCGCCCGCGTGACGGCCGAGGCGAGCATCACACCGGCACACCCCAGCTCCATCGCCAGCGCCACGTCCGACGCCGTACCGGCCCCCGCGTCCAGGATCACCGGCACGCGCGCGTGCTCCACGATCAGCTGGAAGTTGTGCGGGTTGCGGATCCCGAGCCCGGAGCCGATCGGCGAGCCCAGCGGCATCACCGCCGCACAGCCCACGTCCTCCAGTTTCCGCGCGAGCACCGGATCGTCGTTGGTGTACGGCAGCACCGTGAAGCCGTCGTCGACCAGCGTCTCCGCCGCATCCAGCAGCTCCACCGGATCCGGCAGCAGCGTCCGCTCGTCGGCGATGACCTCCAGCTTGATCAGATCGGTGCCGAGCGCCTCCCGGGCCAGCCGGGCGGTCAGCACCGCCTCCCCGGCGGTGAAACAGCCCGCCGTGTTCGGCAGCACCCGGATGCCCAGCTTCTCCAGCACCGACAGCACCGAGCCGTGGACCTCGGGATTGACCCGCCGCATCGCCACGGTGGTCAGCTCGGTGCCGGAGGCGGTCAGCGCCCGCTCCAGCACGTCCAGGCTCGGCGCGCCGCCGGTACCCATGATCAGCCGGGAGCCGAGGGGCACACCGCCGAGGACGAAGGGATCGTCGGCCATGGGTCAGCCTCCTTGGACGGCGGTGAGGACTTCGACGCGGTCGCCCTCGGCGAGGGCCGTGGTCGCCCACTGCGCGCGCGGGACGACGGTTTCGTTGACGGCGGCGGCCACCCCGGAGGGTGCCGCGGTGAGGGTCTTCACGAGGGCGTCCAGAGCGGTGCCCGGGGCGACCTGGTGGCGCTCCCCGTTCACGGAGACGGTGACGGCGATGGTCATGCGGACTGCTCCATGAGGACGTCGCCGAAGCGCTTCGGCGAGAACGGACGGGCGTACTCCGGCAGCTCACCGGCGACCAGCACCTCTGCCATCACATCCCCGGTGACCGGTGTGAGAAGCACCCCGTTGCGGTAGTGCCCGGTGGCCAGCAGCAGTCCGTCGAGCCCGGACGGGCCGAGCAGCGGGGCGTTGTCGGGGGAGCCGGGGCGCAGTCCGGCCCGGGTCTCGGTGAGCGGCAGCTCGGTGAGCCCCGGCACCAGCTCATGGGCGTCGCGCAGCAGCTCGTACACGCCCCCCGCGGTCACCGTCGTGTCCCAGCCCAGCTCCTCGCTGGTCGCGCCGACGACCAACTCGCCGTTCTCCCGGGGCACCAGATAGACATGGCTGCCGCGCACCACGGCCCGCACGGTGCGGCTCAGGAAGGGCGAGTACCGGCGCGGCACGGTCAGCCGCAGCACCTGCCCCTTCACCGGCCGCACGGGCGGCAGCACGTCGTCCGGGACGCCGGTGAGACGCCCGCTCAGGCTGCCGCCCGCGAGCACGACCTGTCCCGCGCCAAGCACGGTGCCGTCCGCCGTGGTGACCCCGGCGGCCCGGTCCCGCACGACGTCGAGCCGTTCGGCCCACGACCGGTGGAACACCACCCCGGACCGCTCGCACGCGGCCACCAGGGCCGACGCCAGCCGCCTCGGGTCGATCTGGTGGTCCCCGTCGACCCGCAGCCCGCCGCGCACCCCGGGCGCGAGCATCGGCTCCAGGCGCCGGCACTCCCGCCCGGACAGCCACTCCGACTCCAGGCCCGAACGCTGCTGAAGCGCATGCAGTTCGCGCAGGTGGGCACGGTCGTCGGCATCGAGGGCGACCGCGAGCGTGCCGCAGCGGCGGTAGCCGAGGTCGTGGCCGGTCAGCCCGGTCAGTTCGGCGGCGAAGTCCGGGTAGCGGCGGGCGGACTCCAGGTTCAGGGCGAGCAGTGTCTCCTCGCCGTAGTGCAGTTCCGTGACGGCGGCCAGCATCCCCGCCGCGACCCGCGCGGCCCCGCCGCCGGGCTCGGGGTCCACCACGGTCGTGGCGAGCCCGCGCTGCGCGGCCCGCCAGGCCGTGACCAGGCCTATGATTCCGCCCCCGATGACGAGGACGTCGGACGTACGTGACGACATGGGCGTCCAGCCCCTCCCTTCGCCGGCATGACCCGGATCAGGTTCGTACGGTCGGAGGCCGCCAGCCTCCCTCTCAGCCCGGTGCGTCCGGGCTCCCGCGAGTGCTTGTACGGTGGCCACCCTAGCCCGCAGCGCTCGTCACCCGTAAGGGAGCCCCTGCCCATGGCCCGCTCGCTCGACGGACTGATCCTGGCCCCCGTCGCGGACCAGGCCCCAGGTCAGGTGGGTACCCGCACCCGCTTCGCGTACCACGAGCAGGACGGCGAGATCTGGGCCGAGTACGCGGGCGGCGACGTCGTGCGCGGCCGTCTGGTCGGCACCCGGGAGGGCGACCGGCTGGACTTCCGGTACGTGCAGCTGGGGCACGACGGGACCACCTCCTCGGGGCACTGCGCGTCGACGGTCGTGGACCTGCCGGACGGGCGGGTGCGGCTCGAAGAGACCTGGGAGTGGGAGTCGCGACCGGGCTCCGGGACCAGCGTTGTGGAACAGGTCACTGAGCACGCCCGCTGACTGACGATTTGTCAGTTGTCTATGGTGATCGGGTGAGCGAGCAGACAGCGCAGCAGGGCACGTCACAGGGGCGGCGCGTGGTCGTCGTCGGCGCGGGCATGGCCGGGGTGCAGACCGCGGTCGCCCTGCGGGAACAGGGCTTCACGGGCACGGTCGCGCTGATCGGCGCCGAGCCCCACCAGCCGTACGACCGGCCGCCGCTGTCCAAGGCCGTGCTGCTCGGCAAGGCCGAGGGCTCCGCCTTCGACGTCGACTTCGACGCGCTCGGCATCGAACTGCGGCTCGGCTGCGAGGTGCTGGGCGTGCGCCCCGGCGACCATGAGCTGGACACCGAGGCCGGGCCCGTCCCGTACGACGTGCTGGTCCTCGCCACCGGCGCCGAACCGATCCGGCTGCCCGGCACCGAGGGCGTGCCCGGCGTGCACCTGCTGCGCACCCTGGACGACGCCGAACGGCTGCGGCCCGTGCTCGCCCGGCAGCACGACATCGTGGTCGTCGGCGCCGGCTGGATCGGTGCCGAGTTCGCCACGGCCGCCCGCGAGGCCGGCTGTGCCGTGACCGTGGTCGAGGCCGCGGACCGGCCGCTGGCCGGCGCCCTGCCCGCCGAGGTCGCCGCGCCCATGACCGCCTGGTACGCCGACAGCGGTGCCGAGCTGCGCACCCACGCGCGCGTGGAGCGCGTCGAGCCCGGCGCGGTGATGCTCGCCGACGGCGCGCGGCTGCCCGCGGGCGCCGTCGTGGTCGGTATCGGTGCGCGCCCCGCCACCGCCTGGCTGGCCGGCTCCGGCATCGAGCTGGGCGCGCACGGCGAGGTGGTGGCCGACGCCCACCTGCGCACGTCCGCCCCGGATGTGTACGCGGTCGGCGACTGCGCCTCCTTCCCCTCGGGCCGGTACGGAGTGCGGCTGCTGGTCCACCACTGGGACAACGCCCTGCAGGGTCCGCGCACGGTCGCCGCGAACATCCTGGGCGAGATCCCCGTGATCTACGACCCGGTGCCGTACTTCTGGTCCGAGCAGTTCGGCCGGTTCGTCCAGTACGCCGGCCACCACCCCGCTGCCGACCGCCTGGTGTGGCGCGGCGACCCGGCGGGCCCGGCCTGGTCGGTCTGCTGGCTGCGCGAGGACCGGCTGGTCGCTCTGCTGGCCGTGGGCAGACCGCGCGACCTGGCCCAGGGGCGACGGCTGATCGAGACCGGCCGCCGTATGGATCCGGAGGCCCTGGCCGACCCGGCACGGCCCTTGAAGGACGCCACCGCCGGTTAGGCGTGTCCGGCGGCTCGGGCCGGCTCCGGGCCACGGTGCCTCACCAGAGCGGATGTGCGTGCCGGACGTCAGGATTCCGGCATGATCCGCCGGAGCGGCCCCGGACGCGTCCTCCCAGGTGGACCGCCCTGGCTTCCGACTGTCAGTGGCAGATGGCAGGCTTGTTCCGTGACCGAGATTGACGCAAAGATCGATGCTCTCGTCCCCGCCTGGCTCACCCTCCCCGACATCGCCGAGATGCTCGACGTCGAGGTGACGCGTGTGCGGCAGCTGGTCAAGGAGGGCCAGCTCGTCGCTGTACGCCGAGGTGAGAACCGGGCGCTGTACGTCCCCGCCGCCTTCATCGACGGGGACAAGGTCGTCAAGGGCCTGTCCGGGACCCTGACGCTCCTGAGGGACGACGGCTTCACGGTGGAAGAGATGATCGAGTGGCTCTTCACCCCCGACCCGACCCTGCCCGGGACCCCCGCGCA
Source organism: Streptomyces sp. NPDC101151 (assembly GCF_044768335.1). Taxonomy (NCBI): domain Bacteria; kingdom Bacillati; phylum Actinomycetota; class Actinomycetes; order Kitasatosporales; family Streptomycetaceae; genus Streptomyces; species Streptomyces sp. NPDC101151. The sequence continues at coordinate 9,808 of NZ_JBIWPP010000006.1, forward strand.
GGCTTTGAGTGAGAATCGCGGCACGGAGGTGAAGCGCCGCGCCCAGGCGCTCGCTGTCTGAACCGACCCGCACCACGGGTGGCGTACCGGGCCCCGGCCCGTACGCCACCCGCTCGCCCACCCATGACACCGACCGAGGGGGGACACACGTATGTCCGACACCGCCCGCAGCAGGCTCGCCGACGCCCGCCTCTACCTCTGCACGGACGCCCGCAGGAGGCAGGGCGACCTCGCCGAGTTCCTGGACGCGGTCCTGGCCGGCGGTGTCGACATCGTCCAGTTGCGCGACAAGGGCATGGAGGCCGCCGAGGAGCTGGAGCACCTCGAGGTCTTCGCCGACGCCTGCGCCCGGCACGGCAAGCTGCTGGCGGTCAACGACCGGGCCGACGTCGCCCACGCCGCCTCCGCCCATGTGCTCCACCTCGGCCAGGGCGACCTCCCGGTCCCCGCGGCCCGCGCGATCCTCGGCGCCGACGTCCTGATCGGCCGCTCCACGCACGCCGAGTCCGAGGCCGCGGCGGCCGCCGGCCAGGAGGGCGTGGACTACTTCTGCACCGGCCCTTGCTGGCCCACCCCCACCAAGCCCGGCCGGCACGCCCCGGGCCTCGACCTGGTCCGGTACACAGCCGCCCTGGGCACGGACCGCCCCTGGTTCGCCATCGGCGGCATCGATCTCGGCAATCTGGACGAGGTGCTGGACGCGGGCGCCCGCCGGGTGGTCGTGGTGCGTGCGATCACCGAGGCCGACGATCCGGGAGCCGCCGCGGCGGAGTTCACCAAGCGGCTGCGGCAGGCCTAGGGCCCGCCCGACAGGGCGTGTGTCCAGGTTTCTGTCCAAGGGGTGGACAGGAGGGCGACAATTCGGGCAAATTTCCGGCGCCCGGTTGGGAGACCGCCCACCCGTGGCTAACCTGCGGGTATGGCCCTCGGAACCGCATCCACCAGGACTGATCGCGCACGCACTGTGCGCGACATCCTCGCCACCGGCAAGACGACGTACTCGTTCGAGTTCTACGCGCCGAAGACGCCCCAGGGCGAGCGGAACCTGTGGAACGCGCTGCGGAGGGTCGAGGCCATGGCCCCCGACTTCGTCTCCGTCACCTACGGCGCGGGCGGTTCCACGCGCGCGACCACGGTCAAGGAGACCCAGCAGATCGTCGTCGACACGACGCTCACCCCCGTCGCCCACCTCACCGCGGTCGACCACTCCATCGCCGAGCTGCGCAACATCATCGGCCAGTACGCGGACGCGGGCATCCGCAACATGCTCGCCGTGCGCGGCGACCCGCCCGGCGACCCGATGGGCGACTGGGTCCCGCACCCGCGGGGCCTGGCGTACGCGGCCGAGCTCGTCCGGCTCATCAAGGAGTCGGGCGACTTCTGCGTGGGCGTCGCCGCGTTCCCGGAGATGCACCCGCGGTCCGCGGACTGGGACACCGATGTCGCCCACTTCGTCGACAAGTGCCGTGCGGGCGCCGACTACGCCATCACGCAGATGTTCTTCCAGCCGGAGTCGTACCTGCGCCTGCGCGACCGGGTGGCGGCGGCCGGCTGCGACACTCCTGTCATTCCAGAGGTCTTGCCTGTCACCAGCGTGAAGATGCTGGAACGGTTGCCCAAACTCAGCAATGCGCACTTCCCGGACGCCCTGAAAGAGCGGATCCTCACAGCCAAGGACGATCCGGCGGCGGTACGCTCCATTGGCATCGAGTTCGCCACGGAGTTCTGCGCACGGCTGCTGGCCGAGGGAGTGCCCGGACTGCACTTCATCACGCTCAACAACTCCACGGCGACGCTGGAAATCTACGAGAACCTGGGTCTGCACCACCCCCCGCAGGCCTAGACCGGCCGCACCGCGATACGACACACTGCGTAGCGGTTACTGGGAGAGGGGCGTACATGGGCTGGACGGTCCTCTACATCGCGTTCGGCATCGTCGCACTGTGGTTGCTCGGCGAGGTGCTGCTGCAGTACAAGGCACGGCTGCGCTGGCGGCTGCTCGCCTTCGTCGGCTTCCTCGGCGTCGTGCTCGGCGTGCTGATGCCGTCCGTCGTCGTGATCGGCCTGGGCGCGATCGCCTTCGCGATCGGCCAGACCTACGTCACCCTGTCCTTCCGGCGCGGCTTCGCCTCCGGCTGGGCGGTCAAGCGTCCCGAGACCGAGGCCGAGGGCGGCGGCAGCAAGCGCCGCCGCGGCAAGGCGGACCGCCACGACCCGAGCCTCGAGGTCTCCGACCTGGAGGCCGCCGAGGGCGACGACCGGGACGCCGACTACGGCCCCGACCAGCTCGCCTACGGCGACGACGGCTACGACCGTGACGACGTCTTCACCCCGGCCCGCTCTCCCGAGGCCGCCGCCGAGACCACCGCCGTCTACGAGCCGCAGCCCCTCCCCGACGACACCGGCTCCTACGGCATCTACGGCGACACGGCCTACGCGGGCGCCGCCCAGCCCCAGGGCGCCGACCAGACCTACGCCTACGACTACTCGGGCTACGCCCAGCAGGGGTACGGCTACGACACCGGCGCCCAGCAGCAGGGCTACGCCAACTACTCCGACCCGTACATCGGCACCCAGTCCTACGGCGGCACCTCGTACGACCCCGGCTACGGCCAGCAGCAGTACGGCCAGCAGGCCTACGGCCAGGACGCGTACGCCACCGGAGGTTACGGCGAGACCCCGTCCGGCGGAGTCTGGGTCCCGCAGCAGCGCAGCGACGAGACCTACGGCGGCGAGCTTCCGCAGGAGCAGCCGTACCCGTACCAGGGCCATGAGCAGCAGCAGCCGCAGCCGCAGCCGGGGGCCGGGTACGACGAGCAGTACCGTTTCTGAAGCCCGGCTCCGCTCACTGGGAGCCGCGGAACTGCGGACCCTCCACGATCAGCCCGGCCACCAGCGCACCCGACATGCCGGCGTGCGGGAGGCCGCCACCGGGGTGGGACCAGCCGCCCACTCGGTACAGACCGGGCAGGCGCGTCGTGTTCGCCGGATGCAGGTAGCGGCCCCGGCCGGCGGCGAGTGCGGGGGCGGGCACGGCCCCGAAGAGGGCGCCCGTTTCACTTTCCGTGTGCAGGGGCGCGCGCACCTCGTGCCACAGAAGGCGGTCCCGCAGCCCGGGTACCGCGCGCTCGGCGGCATCGAGGAGGAAGTCCGTGTAGGTCCGGACGGTCCCCTCCTCCTCCCAGGAGGCTTCGGTCGACACCACTGCGGACACCACCACGGACTCGTGCGCGTCGTCCGGTCTGAGCGCGGGATCGTCGGGGCGCAGCACGGTGACGGTGGGACACACGGGTTCGTCGCCGCCGGGTGAGACCAGGAAGTCCAGCTCGGACTCGGGGGCTCGTGGGTGCACGACCGTCCGGTGCGCGGCTCCGGCCTCCCGCCCGCCCCGCAGGGCCAGCAGGAGAACGAACCGCGCGGGCGGGGGTGACACGGGGTCGGCCCGCACATCACCGTCCTCGTCCAGCGGATGCTCCGTCAGGGCCCGCAGCCGTGCCGGGTCCAGATCCGCCACGACATGGTCCGCCTCGGCCACCGTCCTTCCCCCAGAGCCGAAAGCCTGGGAGGTGCCCCCAGCCAGCTCCACACCCACCGCCCGGCCGTCCTTCTCCAGGATCCGGGTGACCTCGGCGCCGAAGAAGAACTCGACCCTCCGCCGCACGCACCGCTCGTACACCGCGCGCGCCAGCTCGCGTATGCCGCCACGTACGTACCACGTGCCGAAGGCGTGCTCCATGTACGGCAGTACAGCCGCGCTCGCCGGAGCCGTCCGGGGATCGAGGCCGTACGCGAGCACCTGGCTCTCCAGCAGGGCTGCCAGACGCTCGTCCCGCAATTCCCACGCCCCGATCTCGGCCGGCGTGCTCGCCCGCCGTGTGCGCAGCAGACGCTTGTGCGGGACGGCCGGATACGGCTCCCGCTCCGCGAGCACCTGCCAGTCCGGCCACAGGGGCTCCTCCAGCAGCGGCCGGCGTGTACGGTCCCAGGCCTCGCGCGCCCGGACCAGGAAGTCGCCCCAGCGCTGCCCGGCCCCGGCACCCAGCGCCTCGTCCAGCGCCGCGACGACACCCGCGCGCGAGGCGTTCGGCAGGGACACCTGCGTGCCGTCCGCGAAGACGTGCCGGGAGGCCGGGTCGACCTGGACCAGCTCGACGCAGTCCTCCAGGGGCTCCTTGCCGGTCTTGACGAACAGATCGCGGTACACGGCGGGCAGCGGCAGCAGACCGGGACCGGTGTCGAAGGCGAACCCGTCCCGCTCGAAACGGCGCACCGCACCGCCGTACGTCTCCGTACGCTCGTACACCGCCACCCGGTGGCCCGCGACGGCCAGCCGGGCAGCGGCCGCCATCGCGCCCATCCCGGCGCCGATCACCGCAATCCGTGCCATGCCTGCGACTTTATCGACCGCCACCGACAAGCCGGCCCGCGGGCGGGCGGTGATCGTCAGCCGGGTGGTTCGGACATCCGCGAGGCCAGCCGCCGTTCCTCCCGCCGCTGGGCCCGGCGCCGCAGAAAGCGCCGGATGCGGGAGACGAGGAACAGCAGCACCACGAGCCCGGAGACGAGCAGCACCGCCGCGATGATCGCCGCCGCCTCCGGATGGAACATAGCGAACGAGACGATGCCGGCCACGCCGAGGTCCTCGGCGAGGCTCAGGACGAAGTTGCTGAACGGTTCCGGCGAGGTGTTGACCGCCATCCGCGTTCCGGCTTTGACGGCGTGGCTGGCCAGCGCGGTCGAACCGCCGACCAGCCCGGCCGCCACGTCCGACAGCGAGCCGCTCTGCCCGGCCAGCAGCGCCCCGACCCAGGCGCCCGCGAGCGGCCGGATCACCGTGTGCACGGAGTCCCACACCGAGTCGACGTACGGGATCTTGTCGGCGACCGCCTCGCACAGGAACAGCACGCCTGCCACGATCAGGACCTCGGGGCGCTGCAACGTCTGCGGGACGTCGTCGCTCACCCCTGTCACGCCGAAGATGCCGAGCAGCAGCACCACCGCATAGGCGTTGATGCCGCTCGCCCAGCCGCTGGTGAAGACCAGGGGAAGTACGGACACGGACGCGATCGTAGCCAGCCGGCGGGCCGACGTCGTGGGCTGGCGCACGCACGGCTGAGTATCCGTACTCAGACGGTGAGATGAGTACGCGCGCGGATGGGCTGCGACCTGTGTCGACGGGAGAGTGGAGACACGGCAGGGGGCGCGGACCGGCACCGCCGGCACGGGGCGGCGGAACGGCGCCCGCGCCCTGGCCGTTCCTTCCGCCGATCCGTCGGCGGAAGCGAGACGGGGGACCCGGGGCAGACCACCACGGGGGACCATCGGGGGAAACCGTACGGGGAAGTGCGGGGGAGTACGGGAAGCACGGGGAATGGGGAAGGCGCCGGTCCGGCAAGCGGACCGGCGCCTTCCGTGTGCTCCTGTGCTCAGCCCTTGCCGCTCACGCGTCCTTGCAGCAGGCGGGACAGGGCCGCGTGGACGTCGTCCAGGGAGCGCTCCGGCTGGAAGGACTTCCAGTCCAGGGCGGCCACCAGGACCATGCCGACCAGCGCGGCCGCCGTCAGCTGGATGTCGATCTCGTCGCTGAACTCACCCGCCGCGACGCCCTCGCGCAGCACGCCCTCGACGACGGCGACGGCCTCTTGCCGCACCACCATCAAGGTGGACTGCCAGGCGCGGTTGGTGCGCCACAGCTCGGCCACGTACAGCTGGGTGAAGGCCGGGTAGCGGTCGATGAAGACCAGCCCCGCGCGGACCATCGCGTCCAGCGCGTCCACCTTGCTGCCGCCCTCGGCCGCGGTCCGCTCGGCCGCTTCCTGGAGGGAGGCGGTGAGGAGGCTCACGCCGTGCCGCAGCAGCTCCTCGAAGAGGACCGACTTGCTCGCGAAGTTGTAGTAGACCGTGCCCTTCGCCACTCCGGCCCGCTCGGCGATCTCGTCCACCGTGGTGGCGGAGAAGCCCTGCTCGGCGATGAGTGTGACGGCCGCTTCGTAGAGCTTCTGCCGGGTGGCCTCGCGGCGCGTGCTGCCGCCGGACGTGGCGCTGCTGCTTTCCATGGCCCCGATTGTCACAGGTACGCGCGCGTGCAGGGACTTCTTGGGGATCACAGGCTCAGCTCGGGGTGCAGCCGGTCCAGCGTCCACACCTGGCGGCGCCGGGCCGCGAGTGCGGTCAGGGCGAGCGCGCCCGCGGTGAACGCGACCAGGACGGCGCACGCCTGCCACACCGGGCCGAGCCCGCCGCCCGTGATCAGCCGGCGCAGGGCCGCCACGATGTAGCTCATCGGCAGGAACGGGTGGAGGGCGTTGAAGAAGCCCGGGCTGGTCTGCACGGGGTAGGTGCCCCCGGCCGAGGTCAACTGCAGCATCAGCAGGGCCAGGACCAGGATCCGGCCGGCCGCGCCGAAGCGGGCGTTCAGCCACTGCACGAGCGCCGCGAAGCACGCCGCCACCAGGAACAGGAAGCCGACCGTGCCGGCTGCCCGCGCCATCTGCAGGCCGATCGCCCAGTGCAGCACGGACATCAGGGCGACCGTCTGCAGCACGCCCACCGCGGCCACCGGCAGCCAGCCGGCCAGGGCGATCCGCCAGGCCGGCGAACCGGCCGCCAGGGCACGCCGGTTGAGCGGCGCGATCAGCATGTACGCCACCATCGCGCCCACCCACAGGGACAGCGGGATGAAGTACGGGGCGAAGCCGGTGCCGTAGTTGGGCGCCTTGTGCAGGTCGTGGGAGGCGAGCTGGACCGGGTCGGCCATCACGTCGGTGCGCTGGTCGCGGTCCTGCTTGTCGTAGTCCGGGATCTTCTTCGCGCCGTCGTGCAGACCGCCGGCGAGCTTTCCGGAGCCGTCGACCAGCTTGTACATGCCGCCGTTCAGCGTCTCGGCGCCCGACTCGGCCGTGCCGATGCCCTTGTCGAGCCGGGTCGCCCCGATCCCGGCGGTGCCCAGCCCGGAGTGCAGCTTCTTCGCGCCCGCGGCGACCCGGGCCGCGCCGTCGTTCAGCTTGTTGATCTTCGTGACGGCGTCGTGCACGTCCTCGTAGAGGTGCGGCGCGCGCTCGGCCAGGGCCTGGGCCTGCTTCTGGAGCGTGCCGAGGTTGTCCTTCAGCGTCTTCAGGTCGCCGTCCTGGTCGGCGATCAGGGTGTTGAGGTCGTCGGCGACGGTGGCCACGTCGGCGGCCGCCTGCCTGGCCTTCTTCAGATCGGGGCAGACGGGGTCGGGGATCACCGCGGTCTCGCAACGGGCCTTGTAGACCTCGTCCAGGACGGCCGAGGAGGCATGGGCCGTCCTGGCGGCGCCCGGCGCGAGCTTCACCAGCACGTCGAGGTTGTGGCGGACCGCCGCGGCCGAGTCGGCGACCAGCTGGGCGGTGTCCCCGATGGTCTTCTCGTTGTCCTTCAGGAACGGGCCGGCCTGCTTGTACACGCCGTTGACGTTGTCGGCGAGGGTCCGGGTGCCGTCCGAGACCCGCTGTGAGCCGTCCTCCAGGTCGCTCGCGCCCTTGGTGAGCTTCGTCAGGCCCTTGGAGAGCTTGCCGCTGCCGCTCTTGGCGTCCTTCAGGCCGTCCGCGAGGTCCTTGGAGCCCTTCTCCGCCTTCCCGAGGCCGCCCTTGAGCCGGTCGGCGCCCTGGGCCGCCGTCACGGTCTTGTCGTGAATGCCGGAGAAGGAGATGAAGATCCGGTCCAGGAAGGTCCGGGACGCCTTGGTGGACGCGGCCGTGCGGACCTCGTTGAAGACCGTCCGGGAGATCTGGCCGACGATGTAGTTGTTCGCGTCGTTCGTGCGCACCCGGAGCGCGCCCGTCTCCGGGGAGCCGCCGGAGCTGGAGGCGATCCGCTCGCTGAAGTCGGACGGCATCGTCAGGGACAGGTAGTAGGTGCCGTCCTCGACGCCCTGGCGTGCCTCGGCGTCGCTCACCTGGTGCCATTCGAAGGTCCGGCTGTCGCGCAGCCCGTCCACGATGTCGTCGCCGGCCGCGACCTTCTTCCCGCCGGCCGTGGCGCCCTTGTCGTCGTTCACCAGGGCCACCGGGATCCGGTCCAGACGGCCGTACGGGTCCCAGAACGACCACAGGTACAGGGCGCCGTAGAGCAGGGGCAGCACGAGCAGCGCGACCAGGGCGGCGCGCGGCAGCTTCCCCCGCCCGAAGCGCCTCAGCTCAAGCGCGGCCAGCCTCGGCGAGCGCATCGGCCTCCTCCTTCGGGTCGCTCTTCTCGTCACTCGGGCGGGTGGGAACGGAAACGCAGTCGTGGGGGGCGGTGCGGCACACGGCCAGGACCGTCAGCCCCGCGCGCGTGAGGGACCGCAGCAGGTCCCAGACCTCGGCGCGCTCGGCGTCCGAGAGCTTCATCTCGATGTCGTCGACACCGAGCAGCCGGGGCCGGCCGAGAAGGGCCAGCGCGATGGACAGGCGCAGCTCCTCAAGCCGCTCCAGGTCGCGTACGGCCGTCCGGGAGCCCTTGGGGAGCGTCTCCAGGTCGAGTCCGGCGGCGGCCAGGGCCGCGTCGACCCGCAGCCGTGCCTCGTGGGAGCGGTCCGCGCGGGGCCGCAGCACCTCGCGCAGCGAGTCGCCGAACCGGCGCTGCAGCAGGGCCCGCTCCCGCAGGTGCTCCCCGACGGTCAGGGCCGGTTCCAGATCGGTGACACCGGCGACGTTGGCCACGGCGCTGACGCGGCGCACGGCCGCCATGTGCCGGGGCAGTTTCAACCCGCCCACCGCGGCCGCTCCCGCGCTGGGCTTCATCCGTCCGGTGAGCGCGAGCAGGAGGCACGTACGGCCGGAGCCGGACGGTCCCTCGATCGCGATCAGTGAGCCGGGCTCCGCGTCGAGGGCGATGCCGCGAAAGGCCCACCCCCGTGGCCCTTTGAGCCCGAGGCCCTCGGCTGTGACGTCCACGCCGTCCACAAGCCCCCCTGCCTGCTTGCAATTATTTGAACTGACTGGTCAGTGCAAAAATACGCCCGAACCTACGATCGAGGCAAAAGCCCAGGTCAGAACGGATTGTCAGTGCCATACCTCACGATGGGCACATACGGCACCTGTGCCGTCACCCAGACGACAGGAGGTTCGTCATGGCCAACTCCTCCGCAGCCGCCGCCCACCGGCGCCGCGCCACCGGCCCTGCCCCCTCACTGACCGGCCCGGCGAGCGATGTGCACCCCGTGCTCCGCCGGGCCACGGCTCCGCCCGCCGCCCTCGACCTGCTCGCCCAGGCCCGCGCCGGACTTGACGAGGCCACCCGCCTGGAAACACCCAACGAGCGCTATGCGACGGCCCACCTCGCCGCCCTGCGCACCGCCGCCGCCGTGCTCGCCGCCCGGGGCCGCCCCGAGACCTCTCCGCGCCGCCGGGCCCGCATCCGCAGCGCCTGGGAGGTGCTCCCCGAGATCACCCCTGAACTGACCGAGTGGAGCGCGCTCTTCGCCTCCGGCGCGGCCCGCCGGGCCCGCGCGGAGGCAGGCATCCAGGGAGCGGCCGGGCAGCGGGACGCGGACGACCTGATACGCGACGTGGCGATGTTCCTCCGCATAGTCGAGCGGATGCTGGTGCTCCAGCCCGTCCTGCCCCAGCCCCGCCAGGACACCGACGAGCAGGGCCGCCCGAGCACCCGCGGCCACCTGCCGGACGCGGGCTGACCACCGATGGTCCGCCGTGCGAGACGGACCCGGCGGTCCCCCGCCGCGATGACCGGGTACGGCAGCGGAGGCAATAGGGTGGAGGTCGCCTGAAGCCTTCCGCCTGCCGAGGAGTCAACTGCCGTGTCGGACCCGATGCGCCCCCGGGCCTCTCTCCGTACCGCCGTGGTCTGGGAGGTCCTCCAGGACGCCCTCGACCGCCGGGTCAAGGCCACGGGACGGGACGCGCTGGACGTGCTCGACACCGGGGGCGGCAGCGGCAACTTCGCGGTGCCCGTCGCCCGCCTCGGCCACCGCGTCACCGTCGTCGACCCCAGCCCGAACGCGCTGTTCGCGCTGGAGCGCCGCGCCGCCGAGGCCGGTGTCGCCGACCGGGTCAAGGGCGTCCAGGGCGACGCCCACGGCCTGTTCGACGTGGTCGAGCGCGGTGCCTACGACGCCGTGCTGTGCCACGGCGTCCTGGAGTACGTCGACGACCCGGCCGAGGGCGTCCGCAACGCGGTGGCCGCGCTGCGCTCCGAGGGCGTCCTCAGCCTCCTCGCGGCCGGTCTGGGCGGTGCCGTCCTCGCCCGGGCCCTCGCCGGGCACTTCAAGGAGGCCAAGCAGGCCCTGGAGAACCCTCAGGGCCGCTGGGGCGCCGGCGACCCGATGCCGCGCCGCTTCACCGCGGAGCAGCTCACCGCGCTGGTCGAGGGCGCGGGCCTGAAGATCGGCGCCGTGCACGGCGTTCGGGTCTTCGCCGACCTGGTGCCCGGCGTCCTGGTGGACACCGAACCCGGCGCCCTCGACGCCCTGCTGAAGCTGGAGGCGGCGGCGGCCGAGTTGCCCGCGTTCCACTCGGTGGCCACGCAGCTTCATGTGCTCGGTGAGACGCAGGGTGCCGCTCAGGCCTGAGCGGCCGGTGTGACCCGCCGCTGATCAGGGGCTGGGCAGCAGATGGAGTACGCCACAAGCCCCCCGATCGAGCGGTTTGCGCCGTATGATCGAGGTACACGGTCCGGCATGACGGATCGGCTGCCGGGGAATGGAAGCCTCAGCGAGCCGGGACGGCCATGGCGGATTCCGGTTGGCCTATTGGCGTAGAGGGGCGGGTTTCACGGGGGCGATTCCCTGCCTATCCTGAAGGGACCCCCCGGGTCGCCCCGGCGACTGCACGATGAGGAGGACTCCGTGCCGCTCTCGGAGCACGAGCAGCGCATGCTCGAGCAAATGGAGCGAGCGCTGTACGCCGAAGATCCCAAGTTCGCGTCGGCGCTTGAGGGAAGTGGGCTGCGGACGTACACCCGGCGGCGGGTCTACCAGGCGGTCGCGGGCTTCCTCGTGGGTATCGCGCTCCTCATGGCCGGAATGGTCGCGCAGCAGATCTGGGTCAGCGTGGTGGGCTTCCTCGTCATGCTGGGCTGTGCCGTACTCGCCGTCACCGGCTGGCGAAAGGCGCCCAAGCCGGGGGAACAGCCCGCGGGCGCTCCTCGCCGGCAGGCACGGCAGAAGCGTTCGATGATGGACCGGATCGAGCAGCGCTGGCAGCGCCGCAGGGACGAACAGGGCCACTGACCGCTCGCCGTATCAAGTCGGCGACGCGCCGGATCGGGGCGGACAACAGCACAGACATCCGTGAGGGGTGACCACCAGCCGGTGGTCACCCCTCACGCGTGCTCCGGACGAGCGGGACGCCAGGCCCCGCCCGCCTCGGCCTCAGCCCCGCTGTCCCGAAGGCCTGGGCAGCGTCGGCCGGGCCGACACCACGCGGGCCCGGAGCGCCGTCCACCGGGCCGACGCCGCCCACAGCACCCGTGCGGCCGACCGAGGCGCGAACAGCGCTCGCAGCCGCGTGCGCCCGCTCGCCGCGCCGTTCAGGGCGGCGATCACCTGGCGTACGTCCTCGGCCAGGCCCGCCACCGGGCGCGGCCGGGGCGCGTACAGCACCTGCTCCAGCGCGTCCGCCACCCGGTGCACCGCGGCCCCGGCCGCCGGGTCGAGCTGCCCCAGCCGGACGATCCGGGCGGCCGCCTTGCGCGGGGTCTGCGACTCGTCCGGCAGGATGCCGACGTCCCAGGCGCTGTCGGTCAGCTCCTGCCAGGCCGCCAGCGTGTGCGCTGCCGCGCCCTCCCCGGTCCGGGCGTGCGCGCCGAGCCGTACGGAGCGCACGCGCGCCCGCCACAGCACCGGCACCAGCGGGATCGCCAGCACCGCAAGGACCCCGAGCCCGATCAGCGCGAGCCAGAGCAGGCCCCACAGACCACCGCCACCGCTGTGCTGCACCACCGCCGCGGACGGGCTGTCGCACGCCTCGAGCTTGCGCATCTGGGCCGTGCAGCTCTCGCTCGGCGAGGCCGCCGCCGAGGGCGCCGTGGACGACCCACGGGACGGCAGGGCCTCGTCCGGCAGGGAGCTGCCGGGCTTGTCCGACTGGGTGTACGACGGCACGGTGCCCCGGGTGGGGGTCGGCTCGAAGCGGGTCCAGCCCACGCCCTCGAAGTACAGCTCGGGCCACGCGTGCGCGTCCTTCAGGCTCACCGAGACCGCCCCGTCCGCCTGCGGGGTGCCGGGCGCGAAGCCCACCGCGACCCGGGCCGGGATGCCGAGCGTGCGGGCCATGGCCGCCATCGCGAAGGAGAAGTGGACGCAGAATCCCTGCTTCTTCTCCAGGAAGTTCGCGATCGCGTCCGGGCCGCGGCCGACCTCCACCTGGGTGTCGTACTGGAAGCCGCCGGACACCGCGAAGTAGTCCTGGAGTTTGACCGCTTCCTCGTAGTGGTTCGCCGAGCCCGCGGTGATCTCCTCGGCGGTCCTGGCCACCACCTTCGGCAGCTTGGACGGCACCTTCGTGTAGTCGCGCCTCAGGGCCGGCGGCGGCTGTGCAGCGGCCGCCAGCTGATCGGCGGTCGGCTGCACGTCCAGGCTGTTCACCTGGTAGGTCTCGCCGCGCGTCGTCTGCCCGTGGTCACCGACGAGCGTCATGCCGACCGGCTCGTACCGCCAGTTGCCGCTGATCCGCACCCCGCTCGGCGGGTACGGCATCGGCAGCCAGTCCTGGGCGTACCAGTCCGCCGCCGTGATCGTCGTCCTCACCGTGGTGCGCTTGATGTCCGTGCCCAGACCGATGGGCGTGGGGAAGACGTTCGGCACGCCGCCGATGTGCCGCTGGGACGGCTTCCAGGTCGTGCCGTCGAAGTCGTCGAGGGAGACGATCCGCAGGTACATGTCCGAGAGGTCGCCCGCGCTGGTCTTCAGGGACAGCACCTGCCGGTCGTTCTCCACGTTCAGGCTGTCGCGCAGCGACACCAGGGGGTTGACCGCGGAGATCGTGCCGCCCCTCCCGTTGCCCGCGCCGACGCCCGTTCCGGCGGCGTCCAGCAGGCCGCCCTGGATGGAGAACAAGGGGAGCGCCGGCACCAGCACGGCGACACCGAGCGCCACCACGCCGATCCGGCGCCCCGTGCGCACCGGGGCCACCGCCCCGCCGTCCGGTCCGCCCGGTGTGCGCTGCGCGCCGCCGAAGACGCGGCCCCACTGGGCCAGCCGGTCCCGGCCCTCGGCGAGCAGCAGCATCAGATAGCCGACCGCCGCGACCACGAACCACACCCAGTCGGTGCCGTCGTCGGACAGCCCCGCGGCCACCGAGTACAGCGCGAGCAGCGGCAGTCCGGCGGGGGCCGCACTGCGGAAGGTCACCGCCAGGGTGTCCACCAGCAGGCCGATCACCAGGACACCGCCGATCAGCATCAGTTTGATGCCGTCGGTGAGCGGTGCCGGTATCGCGTACCGGCTGACGTCGTCCGAGCCCTGCTGCAGCAGGTCGGCGAGGTGCCGGAAGGCGTCCGGTCCGGGGATCAGCCCCACGATCGCCTGCGCGTGTGCGAAGACCAGGGTCAGCAGCATCAGCGTGACCAGGGCCTGCGCCGCCACGGTCAGCGGCCTGGCCAGAGGCACCCGCCGGGCCGCCGCACCCACGCCGGTCTGCACGGCGACCAGCAGCACCGTCTGGAACAGCCACGTGGGCTGGTTGACCAGGGGCAGCAGTGCGCACGCGGCCATCAGCGTGGCCGCGGCGGCGCACAGGGCCAGTCGTGCCCGCCCGCTCATCCCAGTGCCTCCCCGCTCATCGCGGTCAGGCCCGAGCGCTCCCGGTCCGCCTGCCGCCACAGATCGTTCAGCGAGGCGCCGCGCGGCACGCCGAGCACGGTCCAGCCCGCCTCGCGCAGCATGCGCAGCCGCTCCTCGTGCCGGTGGCCCGGGCCGGGTACATCGGTCGTCTCGCGCACCCAGGTGTCCGGGTCCAGTACGAAGGCGACCGCGCCGCCGCTGCGCTGGCGCATCTTGGCGACCACCGCGGCCTGCTCCTCGTCGAGATCGCCCAGGAAGGCGATCAGCAGCCCCTCGTTCCCGCCGCGCAACAGGTCGTACGCCCGGGACAGGCCGGTGCCGTCGGAGTGGTCGATCACCGCGAGGGTGTCCATCATCAGCCCGGCCGCATCGGCGCCGTCCTGCCCGACGCCTGCGAACCCGTCGGCGCCCCCGCCGGGCACCGAGCTGCCGTTGTCCGTCAGCAGGCGCACCGTGAAGCCCCGTTCGAGCATGTGCACCAGGACCGATGCGGTGCCCGAGACGGCCCACTCGAAGGCCGAGTCGGGGCCCGCGCCCTCGTAGCCGATGGCCCGGGTGTCCAGCAGGACCGTGCAGCGCGAGCGCCGCGGCTGCTCCTCTCGGCGCACCATCAGCTCGCCGTAGCGGGCGGTGGAGCGCCAGTGCACCCGGCGCAGGTCGTCGCCGTAGCGGTACCCGCGCGGGATCACGTCGTCCTCGCCGGCCAGGGCCAGTGAGCGCTGCCGTCCGTCGCCGTACCCCTTGGCCTCGCCGGTGAGCCGGACGGGCGCCAGCGGCTCCACGCGCGGGATGACCGTCAGCGTGTCGAACGTCGAGAAGGAGCGGGTCAGTTCGCACATCCCGAACGGGTCGGTCAGCCGCAGTTGCAGCGGGCCGAGCGGATAGCGGCCGCGCAGGTCCGAGCGGACCCGGTAGGACACCTCGCGGCGGCCGCCCGGCTCCACCCGGTCCAGCACGAAGCGAGGCCTCGGCCCGAGGACGTAGGGCACCCGGTCCTGGAGCATCAGCAGGCCCGTGGGCAGCCGGGAGACGTTGTCGATGCGCAGGTGCACCCGGGCCTCGCTGCCCGCGGGCACCCGTGCGGGGGAGAGCCTGCGGTTGCCGGCCACCCGGTAGCGCGTGCGGTAGAGCACGGCGGCGCACAGCAGGGGCAGCACGGCCAGCAGCAGGCCGACCCGCAGCAGATCGCTCTGGCCCAGCACATAGGCGCAGACCGCGGCCGCGATCCCGGCGGCCAGGAAGGAACGCCCGCGGGTGGTGAGCCCCGCCAGGGCCGTACGGACGCCGCCCGGCTCCCCCCGGTCGGCCTCCGGCTGCCCGGTCCCCCCGGTGCTCATCACAGACTCCGCGGGGGCTGCTGGGGATAGGCCGGCACGCCCCGGCCCAGACCGCCGAAGCCGGTCTGCTGCTGGGGCGCCGCGGGCACGGGGGTGTGCTGCAGGATCTCCAGGACCACCTGTTCGGCGGTACGGCGGTTGAGCTGGGCCTGGGCGGTGGGCAGCAGCCGGTGGGCGAGGACGGCGCCGGCGAGCGCCTGGATGTCGTCGGGCAGCGCGTACTCCCGGCCGCTCAGGGCGGCGGACGCCTTGGCCGCGCGCAGCAGGTGCAGCGTCGCGCGCGGGGAGGCGCCGAGTCTGAGATCGGGGTGCGTGCGGGTGGCCGAGACCAGCTCGACCGCGTACCGCCGCACCGCCTCGGAGACGTGCACCCCGCGCACCGCCTCGATCAGCTTCAGGATCTCGTGCGCGTGCGCCACCGGCTGCAGGTCCTCCAGCGGGGAGACCCCGCCGTGCACGTCCAGCATCTGCAGCTCGGCCTCGACGCTCGGGTAGCCGACGGAGACCCGGGCCATGAAGCGGTCGCGTTGGGCCTCGGGCAGCGGGTAGGTACCCTCCATCTCGACCGGGTTCTGCGTGGCCACGACCATGAAGGGGCTGGGCAGTTCATAGCTCTGCCCGTCGATGGTGACCTGCCGCTCCTCCATGGACTCCAGCAGCGCCGACTGGGTCTTGGGCGAGGCGCGGTTGATCTCGTCGCCGATCACGATCTGCGCGAAGATGGCGCCCGGCTTGAACTCGAAGTCCCGGCGCTGCTGGTCCCAGATGGACACACCGGTGATGTCCGAGGGCAGCAGGTCGGGCGTGAACTGGATGCGCCGCACCGTGCAGTCGATGGACCGCGCCAGCGCCTTGGCGAGCATCGTCTTGCCCACGCCGGGGACGTCCTCGATCAAGAGGTGTCCCTCGGCGAGCAGTACGGTCAGCGAAAGCCGTACGACCTCGGGCTTGCCCTCGATCACACCCTCCACCGAACTGCGGACGCGCTCCACAGTGGCGGTCAGATCAGTGAGGCTCGCTCGATCGTCATAGGTCGTCACCCGGCCCTCCTCGGCCCGTTCTTACTCGGGCCGACGCTCTGCGATGCGAACCGGCCCACCCCGAAAACACGGACACCGCACGGAAATGGTTCCGCGCGCCGCCCACCCCCGCATTCTTGCTGCCGTTACCGATTCGTGTCACTCGCCTGTGGACAACTGCCCGCACGATGTCGGTCTTACGTCCTTTTCGACCATCGTTTTCGATGCCGTGCGGCCGAATGTTTTCGCAGGGCGCGGAGTTCGCGGCGGGCCGGCGACCCGGCCGGACCGGTTCAGGCCGGGTCGACCTCGCGCAGCAGACCCGTGCGCACGTCGAAGACGAAGCCGCGCACATCGTCCGTGTGCAGCAGGAACGGCGAGGTGCGTACCCGCTGCATGGACTGGCGCACGTCCTGGTCGACGTCCCGGAAGGACTCCACCGCCCAGGCCGGGCGCTGGCCGACCTCCATCTCCAGCTCGGTGCGGAAGTCCTCGGTGAGGGACTCCAGGCCGCAGCCGGTGTGGTGGATCAGGACGATGCTGCGGGTGCCGAGCTTGCGCTGGCTGATGGTCAGGGAGCGGATCACGTCGTCGGTGACCACACCGCCCGCGTTGCGGATGGTGTGGCAGTCACCGAGCTGCAGGCCGAGTGCGGCGTGCAGGTCGAGCCGGGCGTCCATGCAGGCCACCACGGCCACGTGCAGGACCGGGCGGGCGTCCATGCCGGGATCGGTGAAGGCCGAGGCGTAGTGCTCGTTCGCCTCCACCAGGCGATCCGTCACGGTGCCGCCGCTGGTTATGGCGCCTTCGGATCCAGTGGGAACTGCTGCGGAAGTCGTCATAGCCATGACGTTACTGGTCACGTCCGGTCCCGGCCCGCTGTGAGAGGGGACAAAGAACGTCATCGTGGCTTGTTGTGAGCTAACCCACACGGAGGGCGAACAGGGGTCGGACGGGTGAATTCGTTCGAATTGCGGCCCGCGCCGCGATGCGGTACGCGACGCGCAGGCCGGTTGATTGACCGCGAGACACGGTCGACTAAAGTGACGCGAAGTCGGGAGGCGCGGCTCTCCCTGCTGGTGAAACCCCCGGAGACCCCGGTACACCCCCGGACCGTCTCCCCACGTGCGCGGCGCGTACGTACGGCTCGGCCTCCTCCCGCTCCCGGTCGGCTGACGCTTTCGGCGCCGGCAGGCCTCCCCTTCACAGAGCGGGCGGGGACCCGGCGGTGCGTACGGCCCCGCCGGAACTGAGAGGCCCCCTTGAGCCAGAGTCGACACGTCCCGGTGATGCTCCAGCGGTGCCTGGATCTGCTGGCACCCGCCCTGGAGCGGCCGGGAGCGGTGGTGGTCGACTGCACCCTCGGCCTCGGCGGCCACAGCGAGGCGCTGCTGACGCGGTTCCCCGAGGCGCGGCTCGTCGCCCTCGACCGGGACAAGGAGGCGCTGCGCCTGTCCGGCGAGCGGCTCGCGCCCTTCGGCGAGCGCGCCACCCTGGTGCACGCCGTCTACGACGAACTGCCCGACGTGTTGCAGCGGCTCACCCTTCCGCGCGTCCAAGGCGTCCTGTTCGACCTCGGCGTCTCCTCCATGCAGCTGGACGAGGCCGACCGCGGCTTCGCCTACGCTCAGGACGCCCCCCTCGACATGCGCATGGACCAGACGACCGGCATCAGTGCCGCCGACGTCCTCAACACCTATCCGCCGGGCGAGCTGGTGCGGATCCTGCGCGCGTACGGCGAGGAGAAGCAGGCCAAGCGGATCGTCTCCGCGATCGTCCGCGAGCGCGAGAAGGAGCCGTTCAGCAACAGCGCGCGGCTGGTGGAGCTGATCCGGGACGCGTTGCCGCAAGCCGCCAAGCGCACGGGAGGCAACCCGGCCAAGCGCACGTTCCAGGCGCTGCGCATCGAGGTCAACGGCGAGCTGTCCGTCCTGGAGAGGGCCGTTCCGGCCGCGGTGAAGGCACTCGGTGTCGGCGGACGCATCGCCGTGCTGTCGTACCACTCGCTCGAGGACCGGCTGGTGAAGCAGGTGTTCGCGGCCGGCGCCGCGTCCACCGCGCCCCCCGGGCTGCCGGTCGTGCCCGAGCGCTATCAGCCGCGGCTCAAGCTGCTCACGCGCGGTGCCGAACTTCCCACCGAGGAAGAGGTCGCCGAGAACCGCAGGGCCGCCCCGGCCCGGCTGCGGGGTGCCGAGCGCATCAGGGAGGACGCCGAGTGAGCGAATCGGGTCGGTTGGGTCTCCGGACTCACCCGTCGGCGTGCCGGAGTCACTGGAGGCCCAGTGAGTAGGAAACCCGAACTGAGGGGGAGGGCCGCCCGGCTCGTCCGGCTCTTCCCGGCCGGCCGCGCCCGCGCGGCCCGCGCCCCGTTCGTCCTGCTCGTCGTCCTGCTGCTCGGTGGCGGCCTCATCGGGCTGCTGGTCCTGAACTCCGCGCTCAGCGAGGGCTCGTTCAAACTCGACGACCTGCAGAAGCGGACGAAGGGCCTCACCGACGAGGAACAGGCCCTCCAGCGGGACATCGACGCCTACTCGTCCCCCGACGCCCTGCAGCGCCGCGCCCGCGAACTCGGCATGGTCCCCGGCGGCGACCCGGCCTTCCTCGGCTCCGACGGCGGCATCAAGGGCGTGCCGAACGTCGCGAGCCCCGAGCCTGCCTCCCTGACCGCCCCGGTCGCCCCGGAGACCGTCGCCCCGGCCGCCGGCCCTTCCGCGACCCCCTCGGTCGCGTCGGCCCAGCCCTCCGCCGCACCCACCCAGCCCCCCGCCACCCCCTCGGCTCCGGTCCCGGTGACCACCCCGGACGCGGCGGTGGCTCCGCTCTCCACCCTCCCGCCCGACCCCACCCCGACCCCCGGCAGGTGACGGAAGTGTCCGACAGGGAACCGCCGCGCCGCCGCGTGCCCGCCCCCGCGAAGCCTCCCCGGCCGCGGGGCGCCGTCCGGCGGCAGCCCGGGCCCGGTGCCCGTCCGGTCCGCAGGCCGAGCGGGGCCCGGCCCATGCCCCCGCCGCCGCTCAGGCTCGGCAGCCCCCGGCCCCGGCTGCGCATGGTCGGCCTCGCGCTCACCCTGGTGCTGCTCGCCTTCGTCGTCCGGCTGCTCCAGGTCCAGGCCGTCGACGCCAGCGCGTACGCCGCAAAGGCGCAGCAGAACCGGTACGTCGTGCACACCCTGGCCGCCGAGCGCGGCGGGATCACCGACCGCAACGGCGTGGCGCTCGCCATCAGCGAGGACGCGTACGACATCACGGCCGACCCGACGATGTTCACCTACAAGCAGCTGAAGATCGGAGACGGGCCCGAGCAGGCCGCCGCCCTGCTCGCGCCGATCCTCGGCGAGGACCAGGCCGCGATCGCCAAGAAGCTCAGGCCCGAGAACAAGCAGTCGCGCTACACCCGGCTCGCCACCCGCCAGACCCCGCAGGTCTGGAAGCAGATCAAGGACCTGAAGAGCGCCCTCTCCAAGAAGGCCGACACCGACAACAACACGGCCAACGTGCTCGCCGGCGTCTTCGCCGACCCCAGCAGCCAGCGCGTGTACCCCAACGGCGATCTCGCCGCCGGGATACTGGGCTGGGTCAACGCCGGGGGCCAGGGCGGCGGCGGTATCGAGCAGGAGCTGGACAAGCAGCTGGCCGGAGAGGACGGCAAGATCCGCTACGCCCAGTCCGGCGGCCGCGAGGTGCCCACGGCGGGGTCGACGGAGACGCCCGCGGTACCCGGCAGCGACGTCGAACTCACCATCGACCGCGACATCCAGTGGGCCGCCCAGAACGCCATCAGCGAGCAGGTGAAGAAGTCCAGGGCGGACCGCGGCTACGTCATCGTCCAGGACACCCGCACCGGCCAGATCCTGGCCATGGCCAACTCGCCCGGCTTCGACCCGAACGACCTGTCCAAGGCCGACGGGGAGGCCATGGGCAACGCGGCCGTCCAGGACGCCTACGAGCCGGGCTCCACCGCCAAGGTGATGTCGATGGCGGCGGTGCTGGAGGAGAACGCGGCCACCCCGCTCACCCATGTCGTCGTACCGAACCGGCTGCACCGCGGCGACCGGCTCTTCCAGGACGACGTCGACCACTCCACCTGGTATCTCACCCTCAACGGCGTGCTCGCCAAGTCCAGCAACATCGGCACCATCCTCGCCACCGGCCAGCTCGGCAGGAACCAGTCGCAGGCCAACAAGGTCCTCTACTCGTACCTGCACAAGTTCGGCATCGGCAGCTCCACGGGGCTCGGCTTCCCCGGCGAGACCAGGGGCATCCTCGCGCCCGCCGCCAAGTGGTCGACATCGCAGCAGTACACGATTCCTTTCGGCCAGGGTTTCTCCCTCAGCGCCATGCAGGCCGCCTCCGTGTACTCGACGATCGCCAACGGCGGTGTCCGCGTCGAACCGACCCTGGTGCGCGGCACCGAGGGCGCCGACGGGCGCTTCACTCCCGCCCCGCAGCCGAAGAAGACCCGCGTGGTCAGTGAGAAGACCGCCAAGACCGTCGCCCAGATGCTGGAGTCCGTCGTGGACGACGAGCAGGGCACCGGCATCAAGGCACGCATCCCCGGCTACCGGGTCGCCGGCAAGACCGGTACCGCCAACCGGGTGGATCCGGCCACCGGCCGCTATCACGGTTACACCTCGTCGTTCGCCGGGTTCGCCCCCGCGGACAACCCGCGGATCACCGTCTACTGCGCCATCCAGAACGCCACGTCCGGCAGCTACTTCGGCGGCCAGATCTGCGGCCCCATCTACAAGCAGGTGATGGAGTTCGCCCTGAAGACCCTCCAGGTCCCGCCGACCGGGGCGAGGCCCGCGAACCTGCCCGTCGACTACAAGCCCTGATCAGCAGCCCCGAAAGACCCAGGAACGAACTCGTGACAACGATCACCCCGAACCCCGGGAACCAGGGCACCCCAAGCCCCTCTCCCGCCCGTCTCCCACCACCACCCCCGCAGGACCGCGCTGCGCGCGAGCCCCTTTTTAGCCCCGGAGCGGGTGCGCCCGGTACGCTCACCGCCGTGCCACACGCTGATCAGTCCCAAACCACCCAGAAGGGCGCTTCCGTGACATATCCGGGACCGCCGCGACCGGTTCAGGTCTCCGCCACACCCCTCGCGGAACTGGCCGATCAGCTGGGTGCCGCCGCTCCGACCGCCGCCGCCGAGGTCACGGGGATCACCCACGACTCGCGCGCCGTCCGCCCCGGTGACCTGTACGCCGCCCTCCCGGGCGCCCGTCTGCACGGCGCCGACTTCGTCACCCAGGCCGCCGGCCTCGGCGCGGTCGCCGTGCTGACCGACCCGACGGGCGCCGAGCGAGCCGCCGCGACCGGGCTGCCGGTCCTGGTCGTCGACGACCCGCGCGCGCGGATGGGCGAACTGGCGGCGACGATCTACGACCACCCCGGCCGTGACCTGCTCCAGATCGGCATCACCGGCACCTCGGGCAAGACCACCACCGCCTACCTGGTCGAGGGCGGCCTGAAGGCCGCCCGCAGCACGAGCGAGGGGAGCCGACGCGAAGCGTCGTCGGCCGAGGGCGGTGGCGCGCGTCGGGTGGGCCTCATCGGCACCGTGGAGATGCGCATCGGCGAGGAGCGCATCAAGTCCGAGCGCACCACCCCCGAAGCCACCGACCTGCAGGCCCTGTTCGCCGTCATGCGCGAACGCGGCGTCGAGGCGGTCGCCATGGAGGTCTCCAGCCACGCCCTGGTCCTCGGCCGGGTCGACGCCTGCGTCTTCGACATCGCCGTGTTCACCAACCTCAGCCCGGAACACATGGAGTTCCACTCCGACATGGAGGACTACTTCCGGGCCAAGGCGCAGCTCTTCACCCCGAAACGCAGCAGACTCGGCGTGATCAACGCCGACGACGAGTACGGCCGCAGGCTCGCCCGGGAGGCGACCGTCCCGGTCGTCACCTTCTCCGCCGAGGGCCACCCCGACGCCGACTGGCGCGCCGAGGACGTCCAGGTCGGCCCCCTGGACTCGACGTTCACCGCCATCGGCCCCAAGGGCGAGCGGATCCAGGCCAAGTCGCCGCTGGCGGGCCCCTTCAACGTGGCGAACGCCCTCGCCGCCGTCGTCGCCCTCGCCGCGGCCGGTCTCGACCCGCAGGCGGCCGCCGACGGCATCGCCGCCGTACCGGGCGTCCCCGGCCGCCTGGAGCGCGTGGACGCCGGGCAGCCCTACCTCGCGGTCGTCGACTACGCCCACAAGACCGACGCCGTCGAGTCGGTGCTCAAGGCCCTGCGCAAGGTCACCAAGGGCCGCCTGCACGTCGTCCTCGGCTGCGGCGGCGACCGCGACCAGACCAAGCGCGCCCCGATGGGCGCCGCCGCGGCCCGGCTCTCCGACACGGCCGTACTGACCTCCGACAACCCCCGCTCCGAGGACCCCCTCGCGATCCTCGCGACCATGCTCCAGGGTGCGGCCTCCGTGCCGGCGCACGAGCGCGGCGAGGTGCTGCTCTTCGAGGACCGGGCCGCCGCGATCGCCGCCGCCGTCGGCCGTGCCGCGCCCGGCGACACCGTGCTGGTCGCGGGCAAGGGCCACGAGCAGGGCCAGGACATCGCCGGCGTGGTCCGTCCCTTCGACGACCGCCAGGTGCTTCGCGAAGCTATCCAGAAGACCCAGGGATGAACTTGTGATCGCCCTCTCCCTCGCCGAGATCGCAGCAGTCGTCGGCGGGCAGACACACGACATACCGGATCCGTCCGTCCAGGTCACGGGCCCGGTGGTCCGCGACTCCCGAGAGGTGGTGCCGGGCAGCCTCTTCGCCGCCTTCGTCGGCGAGCGCGTCGACGGCCACGACTACGCCGAGGCGGTCGTGGCGGCCGGCGCGGTCGCCGTCCTGGCCTCCCGGCCGGTCGGCGTGCCCGCGATCGTCGTCGAGGACGTCCAGGGGGCCCTCGGCGCCCTCGCCCGCCATGTCGTACGACGGCTCGGCGCGACCCTGGTCGCGCTCACCGGCTCCGCCGGCAAGACCAGCACCAAGGACCTCGTCGCCCAGGTGCTCCGGCGCAAGGCGCCGACCGTGTTCACGCCCGGTTCGCTCAACAATGAGATCGGGCTGCCGCTGACCGCCCTGTCCGCCACCGAGGAGACCGGATTCCTCGTGCTGGAGATGGGTGCCCGCGGCATCGGCCACATCCGTTACCTCACCGACCTCACCCCGCCGAAGATCGGCCTGGTGCTGAACGTCGGCACCGCCCACATCGGTGAGTTCGGCGGCCGAGAGCAGATCGCGCAGGCCAAGGGCGAGCTGGTGGAGGCGCTTCCTCCGGCGGAGGAGGGCGGGGCCGCCGTCCTCAACGCCGACGACCCGTTGGTCCGTGCCATGGCCTCCCGTACCAAGGCGAAGGTGGTCCTTTTCGGAGAGTCGGCCGAAGCGGACGTACGCGCCGAGAACGTGCGACTCACGGACAGCGGACAGCCCGCCTTCAGGCTTCACACACCCTCCGGTGCATGCGATGTGACCATGCGCCTGTACGGTGAGCACCACGTGTCGAACGCGCTCGCCGCGGCCGCCGTCGCCCATGAGCTGGGCATGTCCGCGGAAGAGATCGCCCTGGCGCTCTCCGAGGCGGGCTCCCTCTCCCGCTGGCGCATGGAGGTCACTGAGCGCCCGGACGGCGTGACCATCGTCAACGACGCCTACAACGCCAACCCCGAGTCCATGCGGGCCGCCCTCAGGGCACTCGCGGCCATGGGCAAGGGGCGCCGTACGTGGGCGGTGCTCGGCAAGATGGCCGAGCTGGGGGACGAGGCGCTCGCCGAGCACGACGCCGTCGGACGGCTCGCCGTCCGGCTCAACGTCAGCAAGCTCGTCGCGGTCGGGGGGATTGAGGCCTCCTGGCTGCAACTGGGCGCATATAACGAGGGTTCGTGGGGTGAGGAGTCGGTGCACGTGTCCGACGCACAGGCGGCGGTCGACCTGTTGCGCAGCGAGTTGCGCCCAGGGGACGTCGTGCTCGTGAAGGCGTCCCGTTCGGTGGGGCTCGAGAGCGTCGCCCAGGCGCTCGTCGAGACCGGTGCCGAGGGTGAGGTTGCCGCCCGATGATGAAGCAGATCCTGTTCTCAGGAGTCATCGGCCTCTTCCTGACCCTGATCGGGACCCCGCTGCTGATCAAGCTGCTGGCCCGCAAGGGCTACGGCCAGTACATCCGTGACGACGGCCCGCGCGAGCACGCCAGCAAGCGCGGTACGCCCACCATGGGCGGTATCGCCTTCATCCTGGCGACGATCGCCGCGTACTTCCTGAGCAAGCTCATCACCGGCTACGCCCCGACCTACTCCGGGCTGCTGGTCCTCGGCCTGATGTTCGGCATGGGTCTGGTCGGCTTCCTCGACGACTACATCAAGATCGTCAAGCGGCGTTCGCTGGGCCTTCGGGCCAAGGCCAAGATGGCCGGCCAGCTGATCGTCGGTATCGGCTTCGCGGTGCTCTCGCTGCAGTTCGCCGATGCCCGGGGCAACACCCCGGCCTCCACCAAGCTGTCCTTCATCACGGACTTCGGCTGGTCGATCGGCCCGGTGCTGTTCGTCGTCTGGGCGCTGTTCATGATCCTCGCCATGTCCAACGGCGTGAACCTCACCGACGGTCTCGACGGCCTGGCCACCGGGGCCTCCGTCCTGGTCTTCGGCGCCTACACCTTCATCGGCGTCTGGCAGTTCCAGGAGTCGTGCGCCAACGCGGGCACCCTGACCAACCCGGCCGCCTGCTACGAGGTGCGCGACCCGCTCGACCTCGCGGTGATCGCCTCCGCCCTGATGGGCGCCTGCCTGGGCTTCCTGTGGTGGAACACCTCGCCGGCGAAGATCTTCATGGGCGACACCGGTTCGCTCGCCCTCGGCGGTGTCCTCACGGGCCTGGCCATCCTCTCCCGCACGGAGCTGCTGGTGGCCATCATGGGCGGTCTGTTCGTCCTCATCACCATGTCGGTCGTCATCCAGGTCGGCTCCTTCCGGCTCACCGGCAAGCGCGTCTTCCGGATGGCACCACTCCAGCACCACTTCGAACTCAAGGGCTGGTCCGAAGTCCTGGTGGTGGTCCGCTTCTGGATCATCCAGGGAATCTGTGTGATTGTCGGACTAGGCCTCTTCTATGCGGGATGGGCAGCTGACAAGTGACCTCCTCGGTGCCTTCTGAGCCTTCTGACTTCCAGGGCAAGCACGTCACCGTCGCCGGGCTCGGCGTCTCCGGCGTACCGGCGGCGAAAGTGCTGCACGCGCGCGGGGCGATCGTCACGGTCGTCAACGACGGCGACGACGCACGCGCGCGGGAGCAGGCCGCGGAGCTGGAGGCTTGGGCGGGGGCGGCGCGTAGCGCCTCGGATAGGGCTGGTGGCGGGCGACGGGCGGGCATCACCGTGCGCCTCGGCGACGGGGCGACCCTGCCGGAAGGCACCGAGCTGATCGTCACCGCGCCCGGCTGGAAGCCGGACAAGCCGCTGTTCCTGGCGGCCGCCGAGGCGGGCGTGCCCGTCTGGGGCGACGTGGAGCTTGCCTGGCGCCTGCGGGGCCCCGACGCGGCCCCCTGGCTGGCCGTCACCGGCACCAACGGCAAGACCACGACCGTCCAGATGCTGGCATCGATCCTGAAGGCAGCGGGCCTGCGGACGGCCGCCGTCGGCAACATCGGCGTCTCCCTGCTGGACGCGGTCCTGGGCGAGAAGACGTACGACGTCCTCGCAGTGGAGCTGTCCAGCTACCAGCTGCACTGGGCGCCCTCCCTGCGCGCCCACTCCGCGACCGTGCTGAACCTGGCGCCCGACCACCTCGACTGGCACGGCTCCATGGAGGCGTACGCCGCCGACAAGGGCCGTATCTACGAGGGCAACCAGGTCGCCTGCGTCTACAACATGGCCGACAAGCTCACCGAGGACCTGGTGCGCGAGGCCGACGTCGAAGAGGGCTGCCGGGCCGTCGGCTTCACCCTCGGCACCCCGGGCCCCTCCCAACTCGGTGTCGTGGACGGCATCCTGGTCGACCGTGCCTTCGTGGAGAACCGGCACAAGAGCGCGCAGGAGCTGGCCGAGGTCTCCGACGTCAACCCGCCGGCCCCGCACAACATCGCCAACGCCCTCGCCGCCGCGGCCCTCGCGCGCGCCTTCGGGGTGCCCGCCACGGCCGTACGCGACGGCCTCAGGGACTTCAGGCCCGATGCCCACCGCATCGCGCACGTCGCCGATGTCGACGGGGTGGCGTACGTGGACGACTCCAAGGCGACCAACACCCATGCCGCGGAAGCCTCATTGGCGGCATATGAACCGATCGTATGGATTGCGGGTGGTCTGGCGAAGGGGGCGAGCTTCGACGAGCTGGTCGCCAAGTCGGCAAAGCGACTTCGTGGTGCCGTCCTGATCGGCGCCGATCGTGCCCTGATCCGCGACGCCCTCGCGCGACACGCACCGGAAGTACCCGTCGTCGACCTCGAACGGACCGACACTGGGGCGATGCTCCAGGCGGTGACGGAGGCGAAGCGGCTCGCGCAGCGCGGCGACACGGTGCTGCTGGCTCCGGCCTGCGCCTCCATGGACATGTTCACCAACTACAACCAGCGCGGTGACGCGTTCGCGGAGGCGGTCCGCGAACTCGGCGCCTGACCCCGGCCGCCTGCCGGGCGGATCTTGGGAGGGACGCGTGGGACGCGTGGGACGGTCGACGTTCAGTGGAGGCGTTGATGCCCGGTAGCCGTACCGGCCGCCCGCCCGTGCAGCGGGCGTCCCGGCGTCCCGTCTCCCGGCCGCCGCGCGAGAACCCGGTACTGCGGTTCTATCTGCGCGCGCAGAAGGCCTGGGACCGCCCGCTGACCGCCTACTACCTGATCCTCGGCGGCAGCCTGCTGATCACCGTGCTGGGCCTGGTGATGGTCTACTCGGCCTCCCAGATCACCGCGTTGCAGCTGTCGCTGCCGGGGTCGTACTTCTTCCGCAAGCAGGCCCTCGCCGCACTCATCGGCAGCGCACTGCTGTTGGTCGCCTCCCGCATGCCGGTGAAGCTGCACCGGGCGCTGGCCTACCCGATCCTCGCCGGCGCCGTCTTCCTGATGGCCCTGGTGCAGGTGCCCGGGATAGGAGTGTCGATCAACGGCAACCAGAACTGGATCTCCCTCGGCGGCTCCTTCCAGATCCAGCCCAGCGAGTTCGGCAAGCTCGCCCTGGTGCTGTGGGGCGCGGACCTGCTGGCCCGCAAGCAGGAGAAGAAGCTGCTGACCCAGTGGAAGCACATGCTGGTGCCGCTGGTGCCGGTCTCCTTCCTGCTGCTGGGGCTGATCATGCTCGGCGGCGACATGGGCACCGCGATCATCCTGACGGCGATCCTGTTCGGCCTGCTGTGGCTCGCGGGGGCACCGACCCGGCTGTTCGCCGGTGTGCTCTCGATCGCCGGTCTGATCGGTGTGGTCCTCATCAAGACCAGCCCCAACCGGATGGCCCGGCTCGCCTGCATCGGCGCCACCGAGCCCAAGTCCGGCGTCGCCGACTGCTGGCAGGCCGTGCACGGCATCTATGCCCTGGCCTCCGGCGGAATCTTCGGTTCCGGGCTCGGCGCGAGTGTGGAAAAATGGGGCCAACTCCCGGAAGCGCACACCGACTTCATCTTCGCAGTGACCGGTGAGGAACTGGGTCTGGCGGGGACGCTGTCGGTGCTCGCCCTGTTCGCGGCTCTAGGCTATGCGGGTATCCGCGTGGCAGGACGCACGGAGGACCCCTTCGTCAGGTATGCCGCGGGAGGCGTGACCACCTGGATCACCGCCCAGGCGGTGATCAACATCGGTGCGGTGCTCGGCCTGCTGCCGATCGCCGGCGTCCCCCTCCCGCTGTTCTCCTACGGAGGGTCCGCCCTGCTGCCGACCATGTTCGCCATCGGGCTGCTGATCGCCTTCGCACGCGACGAGCCCGCTGCACGGGCGGCGCTTGCGATGCGGCAACCTCGCTTTGGTAAAAAGCGGGCGGGAGGCCCCGGTGCCGAGCGGGGGCCTCGGAGATGGAACACGATGAGACGGCGCGCCTCAGTGGCGCGCTCGTCCGGAGAGCGGTGAATTTCGGTGCATGTCGTACTCGCTGGTGGGGGGACCGCCGGCCACATCGAGCCCGCGCTCGCCCTCGCGGACGCCCTGCGCAGGCAGGACCCGACCGTGGGGATCACGGCCCTGGGCACGGAGCGGGGTCTGGAGACCCGGCTCGTTCCCGAGCGCGGCTACGAGCTGGCGCTGATCCCCGCGGTGCCGCTGCCTCGCAGGCCCACGCCCGAGCTGATCACTGTCCCGGGCCGGCTGCGCGGCACGATCAAGGCCGCCGAGCAGATCCTGGAGCGCACCAAGGCGGACGCCGTGGTCGGCTTCGGCGGCTATGTCGCCCTGCCCGGCTATCTGGCCGCCAAGCGCCTCGGCGTGCCCATCGTGATCCACGAGGCCAACGCACGGCCCGGCCTGGCCAACAAGATCGGCTCGCGGTACGCGGCCCGGGTCGCCGTCTCCACCCCGGACAGCAAGCTGCGTGACGCCCGCTACATCGGCATCCCGCTGCGCCGCTCCATCGCCACCCTGGACCGCGCCGCCGCCCGCCCCGAGGCCCGCGCCCGCTTCGGCCTCGACCCGAACCTGCCCACCCTGCTCGTCTCCGGCGGCTCCCAGGGCGCCCGCCGCCTCAACGAGGTGGTCCAGCAGGTCGCTCCGTGGCTCCAGCAGGCCGGAATCCAGATCCTGCACGCGGTCGGCCCGAAGAACGAACTGCCGCAGGTGCATCAGATGCCGGGAATGCCGCCGTACATCCCGGTAAGTTACCTGGACCGGATGGACCTCGCGTACGC
Organism: Streptomyces sp. NPDC101151; assembly: GCF_044768335.1. Lineage (NCBI taxonomy): Bacteria > Bacillati > Actinomycetota > Actinomycetes > Kitasatosporales > Streptomycetaceae > Streptomyces > Streptomyces sp. NPDC101151. Next base: position 38,712 of record NZ_JBIWPP010000006.1, read on the forward strand.
CGCGGCCGACTTGATGCTCTGCCGCGCGGGCGCGATGACCGTCGCCGAACTCTCCGCCGTCGGGCTCCCGGCCGCCTACGTCCCGCTGCCCATCGGCAACGGCGAACAGCGACTGAACGCCCAGCCGGTGGTCAAGGCCGGCGGCGGACTTCTCGTCGACGACGCGGAGCTGACCCCCGAGTGGGTGCAGCAGAACGTCCTGCCCGTGCTCGCCGACCCGCACCGGCTGTACGAGATGTCCCGCGCCGCCGGTGAGTTCGGCCGCCGCGACGCCGACGAGCTGCTCGTCGGCATGGTGTACGAGGCGATTGCCTCACGCCGTTAGGACCATATGACGAAAGGGTAGTGAGCGTGGCCGGACCGACCACCGCCGATCGCGGTGAACGCCAGCAGGAGTCGTCCGGCCCGCCGCCCGCGCGGCGCTCCAGGAAAGCCCGCCTTCGTGTGATCGTCATTCTGGCTGTCACCCTGATGCTCCTCGGGGGCGGTTCCGTCTGGGCGTTGTACGGCTCCGAGTGGTTGCGCGTGAAGAGGGTCTCGGTCTCCGGCACGCAGGTGCTGACCCCGGCCGACGTCCTGGAGGCCGCCTCCGTGCCGATCGGGGAGCCGTTGATTTCCGTCGACACGGGGATCATTGAGGCCCGGCTTCGCCGGAAATTGCCCCGAATTGACACCGTTGATGTCGTCCGTTCCTGGCCCGATGGAATCGGTCTGAAAGTGACCGAACGCACCCCGGTGCTACTTGTCCGAAAAGCGGGGAATTTCGTTGAAGTTGACGACGAAGGTGTCCGTTTCGCTACGGTTTCGCAGGCGCCGAAAGGCGTTCCGGCGCTGGAATTGACGGCTTCCCGGTCGGGGTCGGGTGCGGCGAGCTTCCGGCGGTTCGGCACCGACCGGCTGGTGCGCGAGGCGGTCCAGGTCGCCGGTGAGCTGCCGGCCGCGGTCGCGCGGGACACCCGGACCGTCCAAGTCCGCTCCTTCGACGACATCTCGCTGGAGTTGGGCGGCGGCCGCACGGTGGCATGGGGAAGCAGCGAGAGCGGCCGCGTCAAGGCGCGGGCCCTCGCAGCTCTCATGAAAGCAGCTCCCGGTGCGCGGCACTTCGACGTCAGTGTCCCCACCGCCCCTGCGTCATCGGGGAGTTGACGCACATCAGCGCAGGCCAGCACCCTGGTTGGGCACTGCTACGGCTGATCACATAGGGTGAAAAGAAAAACGGGAGGTTCGGCGTGTTCGTTGAACGGGCGCCACTTGTCGACTTAGTGTCCTGTTCAGAAGACTCCAGGGAACAGACACACTGGTAACCCTAAACTTCAGGGTTAGGGTTCGGGTCGGCGTTCGGACCGTCCCATTCGGCATCTGTCGTCCCGGCGCGGGGAACCGTCCGGCGGCGACAACGTAATTCGAGGCGAGAGGCCTTCGACGTGGCAGCACCGCAGAACTACCTCGCAGTCATCAAGGTCATCGGTGTCGGCGGCGGTGGTGTCAATGCCATCAACCGGATGATCGAGGTCGGTCTCAAGGGTGTCGAGTTCATCGCCATCAACACCGACGCACAGGCGCTGTTGATGAGCGACGCCGACGTCAAGCTCGACGTCGGCCGTGAACTCACCCGCGGACTCGGAGCCGGAGCCAACCCGGCCGTCGGCCGCAAGGCCGCCGAGGACCACCGCGAGGAGATCGAGGAGGTCCTCAAGGGGGCCGACATGGTCTTCGTGACGGCCGGTGAAGGCGGCGGCACCGGCACCGGCGGCGCACCCGTCGTGGCCAACATCGCCCGCTCGCTGGGCGCCCTCACCATCGGCGTGGTCACGCGCCCGTTCACCTTCGAGGGACGGCGCCGCGCGAACCAGGCCGAGGACGGCATCGCGGAGCTGCGCGAAGAGGTCGACACCCTCATCGTCATCCCGAACGACCGGCTGCTGTCCATCTCGGACCGCCAGGTCTCGGTCCTGGACGCCTTCAAGTCCGCGGACCAGGTCCTGCTCTCCGGTGTTCAGGGCATCACCGACCTCATCACCACCCCCGGTCTGATCAACCTCGACTTCGCCGACGTCAAGTCGGTCATGTCCGAGGCCGGTTCGGCCCTGATGGGCATCGGCTCGGCCCGCGGCGACGACCGCGCGGTGGCCGCCGCCGAGATGGCGATCTCCTCGCCCCTGCTGGAAGCGTCCATCGACGGCGCCCGGGGCGTTCTGCTCTCCATCTCCGGCGGCTCCGACCTCGGTCTGTTCGAGATCAACGAGGCGGCCCAGCTGGTCAGCGAGGCCGCACACCCCGAGGCCAACATCATCTTCGGCGCGGTCATCGACGACGCCCTCGGCGACGAGGTCCGGGTCACCGTGATCGCGGCCGGCTTCGACGGCGGCCAGCCGCCGGCTCGCCGGGACAACGTCCTCGGCTCGGCGTCCGCCTCGTCCCAGCCCTCTCCCTCGCCCCGCCGCGACGAGCCCGCTCCGGTACGGCAGCCGGAGAGCCGCCCGTCCTTCGGCTCGCTCGGCAGCGTGACTCCGAAGGAGGAGCCGGAGCCGACGCCCGAGCCGGTCGCCGATGTCCCGGCCGCCCCGCCGGTCCCGTCGTCGCGGACCTACTCGGACAGTGCGGCCGAGGAACTGGACGTCCCGGACTTCCTGAAGTGATACGTCAGCGCGAGAGCGTGAGCGGCGCGCACTTCGCCTTCACCGACCGGTGGGGCGGGGTGAGCGCCGCTCCGTATGAGGAGCTCAACCTCGGCGGCGCGGTCGGGGACGATTCCGGGTCGGTTCGGGCGAACCGGGAACTGGCGGCGAAGTCGCTCGGGCTGGACGCCGGCCGGGTCGTCTGGATGAACCAGGTGCACGGCGCCGATGCGGCCGTCGTGGACGCCCCTTGGGGTGAGCGTCCCGTACCGGAGGTCGACGCGATCGTCACCGCCCGCCGGGGACTCGCCCTCGCCGTCCTCACCGCCGACTGCGTACCGGTCCTGCTGGCCGATCCGGTCGCCGGGGTGGTGGCCGCGGCCCACGCCGGGCGGCCCGGCATGGTCGGGGGAGTCGTCCCCGCCGCCGTACGGGCCATGGCCGAACTGGGCGCCGAACCGGGCCGGATCGTCGCCAGAACCGGACCGGCCGTCTGCGGCCGGTGCTACGAGGTGCCCGAGCGAATGCGCGCCGAAGTGGCCGCCGTCGAGCCGGCGGCGCACGCCGAGACGAGCTGGGGCACGCCCGCGGTCGACGTGAGCGCCGGAGTGCACGCGCAGCTCGACCGGCTCGGGGTGCGCGACCGGGCGCAGTCGCCGGTGTGCACGCTGGAGTCGGACGACCACTTCTCGTACCGCCGCGATCGCACCACCGGGCGGCTCGCGAGCTATGTCTGGCTGGACTGAGGGCATGACGGACCGTAAGACCGAACTCGCCGCAAATCTGGCGAAAGTGGAACAGCGTATCGCCGCCGCGTGTGCGGCGGCCGGACGCAAGCGGGAGGAGGTGACCCTGATCGTGGTCACCAAGACCTACCCGGCGAGCGATGTGCGGATCCTGTCGGAACTCGGTGTCCGTCACGTCGCCGAGAACCGCGACCAGGACGCGGAGCCGAAGGCCGCGGCCTGCGCGGATCTGCCCCTGAAATGGCACTTTGTCGGTCAGTTGCAGACCAACAAAGTCCGTTCTGTGGTGGGTTACGCGGATGTCGTGCAGTCCGTGGACCGTGCGCGACTGGTCACCGCGCTGTCCAAGGAGGCCGTGCGGGCGGAGCGCGAGGTGGGGTGTCTCCTCCAGGTCGCGCTCGACGCCGGTGCGAGCGAGCGGGGCGAGCGCGGTGGCGTAGCGCCCGGCGGAATCGAAGAGTTGGCCGACCTCGTGGCCGATGCTCCGGGACTGCGGCTCGACGGGCTGATGACCGTCGCTCCGCTCAGCGGCGAGTATGCGGGGCGCGAACAGGCGGCATTCGAGCGGCTCATGGATTTGTCGACTGACCTGCGCCGGGCCCATCCGGCTGCAACCATGGTGTCGGCAGGGATGAGTGCGGATCTCGAACAGGCCGTGGCCGCCGGGGCGACACATGTGCGCGTCGGCACTGCGGTACTCGGAGTCCGCCCTAGGCTCGGGTAACGTCGCCAAGAAGTCGGACCACAGCAGAAAATATGGTCAATGCCCGTCAAGGCGGGCGCAACGACCTCGTGGATCGCGGGCACTTGGCAGTCGTCAGTTGATCCACCACAGAGCGGAGGACTCAGAGCATGGCCGGCGCGATGCGCAAGATGGCGGTCTACCTCGGCCTCGTGGAGGACGATGGGTACGACGGCCGCGGATTCGACCCCGATGACGACTTCGAGCCCGAATTGGACCCGGAGCCGGAGCGGGACCACCGACGGCACGAATCGTCACACCAGTCGCACAACGCACATCAGTCCCAAAGGGACGAAGAGGTGCGAATCGTGCAGCCGCCCGCGTCACGCGAACCGGTGGCCCGTTCGACTTCGCTCGCGGCGGAATCCGGACGTCCGGCGAGGATCGCGCCCGTGGCATCCATCACACAAGAACGTCAGTCCCTGGAGAAGAACGCGCCGGTGATCATGCCCAAGGTTGTGTCGGAACGAGAGCCTTACCGGATCACTACGCTTCACCCGCGGACCTACAACGAGGCCCGTACCATCGGGGAACACTTCCGTGAGGGCACCCCGGTGATCATGAATCTGACTGAGATGGATGACACAGACGCGAAGCGACTTGTCGACTTTGCGGCTGGTTTGGTGTTTGGTCTTCACGGCAGCATCGAGCGGGTGACGCAGAAGGTGTTCCTGTTGTCTCCTGCTAACGTCGATGTCACGGCGGAGGACAAGGCCCGCATCGCAGAGGGCGGGTTCTTCAACCAGAGCTGAGAAGTACCACCGGAAAGAAGCACGGAACAGGGGAGAGGGAAGTCCAGGCCATGAGCGTGTTCGCGCAGGTGATCTACATCGCGCTGATGGTGTTCCTCGTCGTGCTGATCTTCCGGCTGGTCATGGACTATGTCTTTCAGTTCGCCCGCTCGTGGCAACCCGGCAAGGCGATGGTGGTCGTCCTGGAGGCCACCTACACTGTCACCGATCCACCGTTGAAGCTTCTGCGGCGGTTCATTCCGCCGCTGCGTCTCGGGGGCGTGGCGCTCGACCTGTCCTTCTTCGTACTGATGATCATCGTCTACATTCTCATCTCCGTTGCGCAGAGCTTCGTGTGATGCGGGTGGACGATACGGTCTTGCCGACTGCCGATGACTACGTTGAGGTGAAGAGATGCCGTTGACCCCCGAGGACGTGCGGAACAAGCAGTTCACGACCGTCCGCCTCCGAGAAGGCTATGACGAGGACGAGGTCGATGCCTTCCTCGACGAGGTCGAAGCCGAACTGACCCGTCTGCTCCGCGAGAACGAGGATCTGCGGGCCAAGCTGGCCGCGGCCACGCGCGCTGCTGCCCAGAATCAGCAGAACATGCGCAAGCCTCCGGAACAGGACCAGCAGCCTGGCATGCCTCAGCAGGGGATGCGAGGTCCCGGTGCACCGGTGCCCGCCGGCATATCGGGCCCGCCGCAGCAGCAGATGGGTGGCCCCATGGGTGGCCCCCCGCAGCTGCCGAGCGGCGCCCCGCAGCTGCCCGCCGGCCCCAGCGGTCAGGGCGGTCCGCAGGGTCCCGGCCAGATGGGTCAGGGTCCGATGGGTCAGGGTCCGATGGGGCAGGGCCCGATGGGTCAGGGTCCGATGGGGCAGGGCCCCATGGGCGGTCAGCCGCCCATGCCGCAGCAGATGGGCGGCCCCATGGGTGGCCCGATGGGCGGCCCCGGCATGCCCGGTCAGGGCCCTGGCGGCGACAGCGCCGCCCGAGTCCTCTCGCTGGCCCAGCAGACCGCCGACCAGGCGATCGCCGAGGCCCGCTCCGAGGCCAACAAGATCGTCGGCGAGGCCCGCAGCCGCGCCGAGGGTCTGGAGCGTGACGCCCGTGCCAAGGCGGACGCGCTGGAGCGGGACGCGCAGGAGAAGCACCGCGTCGCCATGGGCTCCCTGGAGTCCGCGCGCGCCACGCTGGAGCGCAAGGTCGAGGACCTGCGCGGCTTCGAGCGCGAGTACCGCACGCGTCTGAAGTCGTACCTGGAGTCGCAGCTGCGCCAGCTGGAGACGCAGGCGGACGATTCCCTCGCCCCGCCGCGTACCCCGGCCACCGCGTCCCTGCCGCCGTCCCCGGCGCCCTCCATGGCTCCGGCCGGCGCGAGTGCCCCGTCCTACGGTGGCAACCAGACGATGGGCGGCTCGCCTGGGCCGTCCGCCCCGTCGTACGGCGGCCAGCAGCAGATGACCCCCGCGATGACCCAGCCCATGGCTCCGGTCCGTCCGCAGGGTCCGTCCCCGATGGGTCAGGCCCCCTCGCCGATGCGCGGGTTCCTGATCGACGAGGACGACAACTGACGGGCCGCGGACACTAGTACGACAACGGCGTCGGCAGCGTTCAGGGCGGGGCCCCGGATTTCGATCCGGGGCCCCGCCCTTTTTACGCGTGTTGCAGGGGGTGCCGGCGGAGCACCCGGAAGGCGCGGGGCCGAGCCGACAGGCGGCTCTGCCGCCGGGGCGCACGGCGACTGCGGCAACCCGCACCCATGAGAAGGGCCCGGCCCCCACGCGGGGAGACCGGGCCCTTGCCGTGGGCCGGCGCTTACGCCTTGCGCAGGCGGAAGATCAGCGACAGACCTTCGTCCGCGAACGGCTCGCCATAGGTCTCGTCCGCCTCCCCCTGGGCGAAGTCGGTCGCGAGGACCTCGTCGGCGATGAGTTCGGAGTGCTCGGACAGGGCCGCGATGACCGCCGGGTCCGTGGACGTCCAGCGCAGGGCGATCCGGTCGGCGACGTCCAGGCCGCTGTTCTTGCGGGCCTCCTGGATCAGCCGGATCGCGTCACGCGCCAGGCCCGCCTGCCGCAGCTCCTCCGTGATCTCCAGGTCCAGCGCCACCGTGGCACCCGAGTCGGAGGCCACCGACCAGCCCTCGCGCGGGGTCTCGGTGATGATCACCTCGTCCGGGGCGAGGGTGACGGTCTCCCCGTCGACCTCCACCGACGCCGTGCCCTCGCGCAGGCCCAGTGACAGCGCGGCGGCGTCGGCCGCGGCGATGGCCTTGGCCACGTCCTGCACCCGCTTGCCGAACCGCTTGCCGAGGGCGCGGAAATTGGCCTTGGCGGTCGTGTCGACCAGCGAGCCGCCGACCTCGGAGAGGGACGCCAGGCCGGAGACGTTCAGCTCCTCGGTGATCTGGACATGCAGCTCGGGGTCCAGGGCCTCGAAACCGGTGGCGGCGATGAGGGCCCGGGACAGCGGCTGACGCGTCTTGACGCCCGACTCCGCGCGCGTGGCACGGCCCAGCTCCACCAGCCGGCGGACCAGGACCATCTGCTTCGACAGGTCCGGGTCGATCGCACCGAGGTCCGCCTCCGGCCAGGAGGCCAGGTGCACCGAGTCCGGGGCGCCCGGGGTCACCGGCACGACCAGGTCCTGCCACACCCGCTCGGTGATGAACGGGGTGATCGGGGCCATCAGCTTCGTGACCGTCTCGAGCACCTCGTGCAGCGTGCGCAGCGCGGCCTTGTCGCCCTGCCAGAAGCGGCGGCGCGAGCGGCGGACGTACCAGTTGGACAGGTCGTCGACGAACGCGGACAGCAGCTTGCCGGCGCGCTGGGTGTCGTAGGCCTCCAGCGCCTGGGTCACCTGGTCGGTGAGTGCGTGGAGCTCGGACAGCAGCCAGCGGTCGAGCAGCGGGCGGTCGGCCGGGGCCGGGTCCGCCGCGGACGGCGCCCAGTTCGACGTACGGGCGTACAGCGCCTGGAAGGCCACCGTGTTCCAGTACGTCAGCAGCGTCTTGCGGACGACCTCCTGGATGGTGCCGTGGCCGACCCGGCGGGCCGCCCACGGGGAACCGCCGGCCGCCATGAACCAGCGCACCGCATCCGCGCCGTGCTGATCCATGAGCGGGATCGGCTGCAGGATGTTGCCCAGGTGCTTGGACATCTTGCGGCCGTCCTCGGCGAGGATGTGGCCCAGGCAGACGACGTTCTCGTACGACGACTCGTCGAAGACCAGCGTGCCGATGGCCATCAGCGTGTAGAACCAGCCGCGGGTCTGGTCGATCGCCTCGGAGATGAACTGCGCCGGGTACCGGCTCTCGAACAGCTCCTTGTTCTTGTACGGGTAGCCCCACTGCGCGAACGGCATCGAGCCCGAGTCGTACCAGGCGTCGATGACCTCAGGCACGCGCGTGGCCGTCTTCCCGCAGCCGTCGTGACGGCAGGCGAAGGTGACCTCGTCGATGTACGGGCGGTGCGGGTCGAGGCCCGACCGGTCGGTGCCGGTCAGCTCGGACAGCTCCGCGCGCGAGCCTACGACGGTGAGGTGGTCCTCCTCACAGCGCCAGATCGGCAGCGGTGTGCCCCAGTAGCGGTTGCGGGACAGCGCCCAGTCGATGTTGTTGTTCAGCCAGTCGCCGTACCGGCCGTGCTTGACCGTGTCCGGGAACCAGTTGGTCTTCTCGTTCTCCTGGATCAGGCGGTCCTTGATCGCCGTGGTGCGGATGTACCAGGAGGGCTGCGCGTAGTAGAGCAGCGCGGTGTGGCAGCGCCAGCAGTGCGGATAGCTGTGCTCGTACGGGAGGTGCTTGAAGAGCCGGCCGCGCTGCTGGAGGTCCTCGGTGAGCTTTTCGTCCGCCTTCTTGAAGAAGACGCCACCGACCAGCGGGACGTCCTCCTCGAAGGTGCCGTCCGAGCGGACCGGGTTCACCACCGGCAGACCGTACGACCGGCAGACCCTGAGGTCGTCCTCACCGAAGGCGGGGGACTGGTGGACCAGACCCGTACCGTCCTCGGTCGTGACGTACTCGGCGTTCACCACGTAGTGGGCCGGCTCCGGGAACTCCACGAGCTCGAAGGGACGTTGATACGTCCAGCGCTCCATCTCGGCGCCCGTGAAGGTCTGGCCGGTGACCTCCCAGCCCTCGCCGAGCGCCTTGGCGACGAGCGGCTCGGCGACGACGAGCTTCTCCTCGCCGTCGGTCGCGACGACGTAGGTGACCTCGGGATGCGCGGCGACCGCCGTGTTGGACACCAGGGTCCACGGGGTCGTCGTCCACACCAGGAGCGCGGCTTCGCCGGCGAGCGGACCGGAGGTGAGCGGAAAACGGACGTACACGGACGGGTCCACGACCGTCTCGTAGCCCTGTGCCAGCTCATGGTCGGACAGACCGGTGCCGCAGCGGGGGCACCAGGGGGCGACGCGGTGGTCCTGGACCAGCAGACCCTTGGCGAAGATCTCCTTCAGCGACCACCAGACCGACTCCACGTACTCGGGGTCCATGGTCCGATAGGCGTCGTCCAGGTCGACCCAGTAGCCCATGCGGGTCGTCAGCTCGGCGAAGGCGTCGGTGTGCCGGGTCACCGACTCGCGGCACTTGGCGTTGAACTCGGCGATGCCGTACGCCTCGATGTCCTGCTTGCCGGAGAAGCCCAGCTCCTTCTCGACCGCCAGCTCCACCGGCAGGCCGTGGCAGTCCCAGCCGGCCTTCCGCGCCACGTGGTAGCCGCGCATGGTGCGGAAGCGGGGGAAGACGTCCTTGAAGACGCGCGCCTCGATGTGGTGGGCGCCGGGCATGCCGTTCGCGGTGGGCGGGCCCTCGTAGAACACCCACTCGGGGCGGCCCTCGGACTGCTCCAGGCTCTTGGCGAAGATCTTCTGGTCGCGCCAGAAGTCGAGCACGGCGTGCTCAAGCGCGGGCAGGTCGACCTGGGCGGGCACCTGGCGGTACGTCGGCGCTGTCATCTGCGAGCATCCTCCAACGGACTTGCTGCCTTCCGTCGGAGGGACGAGAGCCTTCTTTCCTGCTACGCCGTGTGCGGCGCGCTCCCGCGGTACCACCCTCCTTGGCCCTCCGCCGCGCCGTACACGCCGGTGAGCCCCCTCATTGGGGTCGCGAAGCCGGCTCTACTCGCCGCGACGGGTCCTCCACGGCTTTCTTCCGGCGGCTCCGGGGTGATCTTCACGTCGCGCTCGCCCCCGGGCTCACACCGTCCCCGGGTCGCTCTGGGCTGCGTACGTCGCTACTCGTCCCCATCCACGCTTCTCGCTGCGCCCAGTGTACGGCGCCGCGCGGACAGCGGCCGACCGCTTTTCGGGCCCGTGGGGGCACGCGGTCCAGGAAGGGTCCGGGTGACCCGAATGGGGAGGGGTGCGGCTGCCCGGATCCGGGCACGCCCGGCTCGGCGGATTACCCGGCGAGGAGCTGGGCACAACGGATGCAGGTCCGCTGAGAGGGGGGCGCGGGCGGGCGAATCGGGCGGTGTGCCCCGTTGCCGCGGGACTCAAGTCGATTTATCGTCCCAGCACGATTCGCGTGCAAGATCACAATATGTGAAGGGGCCGCGGCCATGGTGGCGAAGAAGACCGCCGTACAGCAGCCGGCGACCGGCCGCTCCAGGGGTTCGGCCGCCCCCGGTGGCGAGGCCAAGGGAGCCGGCGGCAAGAAGACCACGCGCGCGGGGGCCACGGCGTCCGAGCGGGCGGGGCCGGCGAAGACGGTCCGGACGCCTGCCGACGGGGCGGAGCGGGGAGAGGGGCCGTCGGACAGGACGACGGCCGCCCGGGCGGCGAAGCACCCGCCCGGGGAGGACAGGGACAGGGGCGCTGCCGCCGAGAAGGCGGCGGGAGAGGAGCGCGGGGGCAGGAGGAGCGCTGCGGCGGGGGCCGGGAAGAAGACGCCCACCGGGGAGAACGGCACGAAGTCTGCCGCCAGGAAGCCTGTCGCCAGGAAGACGGCCGCCAAGGAAGCGGCGGCCGAGCGGACGCCGGCCGAGGAGGCAGGAGCCGAGATCGAGAAGGCAGGGGCACGGAAAGCAGAGGCCAAGGAGGCAGGGGCCAAGAAGGCAGCGGCGAAAAGGGCGGCCGCCAAGGGGTCGGACGCCAAGGAGGCGGCTGCCACAGGGAAGGAAGCCGCCAGGAAGGCTGCCACCGGGAAGGCGGATGCCGAGAAGGCTGCCGTCACGGAGGCGGCCGCCGGGAAGCCTGCCAAGAAGACGGCGGCGAAGAAGGCGGTCTCCAAGGTGGCGGCCGCGACGAAGACGGCCGGCAAGAGGACGGTCGCCGAGGAGGCGGTCACGAAGGAGACGGCTGCCAGGAAGGCGGGCGGGAAGGCGGGCGGTAAGCGGGCTGTCACCCAGAAGGCGGTCGCCAAGGACGTCTCCACGGGGGCGGCCGAGAAGAGCACGGCCAAGAAAGCGGGCGCGGCGCGGGCCGCGAAGCAGACGGGAGCCACGACAGTGGTTGCGAAGAAGACTCCTGGCACGGCCACGGCGGAGAGCGCAGTCCCCAAGGCGCGGGTCGCCGCGGCGGAGCCCGGCGAACTGGCGGTGCGCCCCGGCGAGGACCCCTGGACCCCGGAAGAGGTCGAGGAGGCCCGCGCCGAGCTGCTGTCCGAGGGAGAACGGCTGCGGACCGAGATCAGCTCCTCCGAGGCCTCCCTCGTGGGCCTGATGCGCGACTCCGGGGACGGCGCCGGCGACGACCAGGCCGACACCGGGACCAAGAACATCACGCGCGAGCACGAGATGGCCCTGGCCGCCAACGCGCGCGAGATGCTGATCCAGACCGAGCGCGCCCTGGAACGGCTCGACGCGGGCACCTACGGCCTGTGCGAGAACTGCGGCAACCCCATCGGCAAGGCCCGCATGCAGGCGTTCCCGAGGGCCACTCTGTGCGTGGAGTGCAAACAGAAGCAGGAACGTCGCTCCTGAGCACGAGGGTCCCGCGGGGCGTGCCGTAGTCTCGTCCCCAGTCAGGCACCTAGGTTGAGGGACTCACGTGGCAGAGGCGGAGCGCATCATCGGTACGCCGGACACCCCGGGCGACAGCGACGAGCACACGGCGGCGGCCGCACCGCCCGTCACGTCCGGCGCGGGCGAGCAGGAAACGCCGGCGCGGCAGCAGACCGGGCGCGGGCGCCGGATCGCCGTGCTGTTCGCGGTGGCCGCCTTCGCGTACGCCCTCGACCTGATCAGCAAGATGCTCGTGGTCGCGAAGCTGGAGCACCGCGCGCCGATCCAGCTGATCGGAGACTGGCTGGAGCTGCACGCCATCCGCAACCCCGGCGCGGCCTTCGGCTTCGGCGCTGCCTTCACGATCATCTTCACGCTGATCGCGGCCGCCGTGATCGTGGTGATCTTCCGTCTGGCCCGCAAGCTCTACAGCTTCCCCTGGGCGGTCGCGCTCGGCCTGCTGCTCGGCGGCGCGCTCGGCAACCTCACCGACCGGATCTTCCGGGCGCCCGGGATCTTCGAGGGCGAGGTCGTGGACTTCATCGCGCCCAAGGGCTTCGCGGTGTTCAACCTGGCCGACTCGGCGATCGTGTGCGGCGGCATCCTGATCGTGCTGCTGTCCTTCCGCGGCCTGGACCCGGACGGCACCGTCCACAAGGACTGAGGCCGGCCCCGTTCGCGGGGTCGTTGTCCACAGGCCCGGTCGGGGCCGTCGGCCCGGTCCGGCATACTCGTCGGGTGAGCACGATTCCCGAGATCCGAACCCTGCCCGTGCCCGACGGCCTGGAGGGCGAGCGCATCGACGCCGCCATCTCCCGCATGTTCGGCTTCTCCCGCACCAAGGCGGCGGAGCTGGCCGCGGCCGGCAAGGTCCAGGTCGACGGCACGGTGGTCGGCAAGTCGGAGCGGGTGCACGGAGGCGCCTGGCTCGAGGTCGAGATGCCCCAGGCGCCCGCGCCGGTGCAGGTGGTCGCCGAGCCGGTCGAGGGCATGGAGATCGTGCACGACGACGATGACGTGGTCGTGATCGTCAAGCCGGTCGGCGTGGCGGCGCACCCCTCGCCGGGCTGGAGCGGCCCGACCGTCATCGGCGGTCTCGCCGCCGCCGGGTACCGGATCTCCACCTCGGGCGCCGCCGAGCGCCAGGGCATCGTGCACCGCCTGGACGTCGGTACCTCCGGCCTGATGGTGGTCGCGAAGTCCGAGTACGCGTACACGTCGCTCAAGCGCCAGTTCAAGGAGCGCACGGTCGACAAGCGCTACCACGCCCTCGTCCAGGGCCACCCGGACCCGACGAGCGGCACGATCGACGCCCCGATCGGCCGGCACCCGAACCACGACTACAAGTGGGCGGTCACGGCCGACGGCAAGCCCTCCGTGACCCACTACGACCTCATCGAGGCCTTCCGCGCCGCCTCCCTGCTCGACGTGAAGCTGGAGACCGGCCGCACCCACCAGATCCGCGTCCACATGTCCGCCCACCGTCACCCCTGCGTCGGTGACCTGACCTACGGCGCCGACCCGACCCTCGCCAAGCGGCTGCGCCTGACCCGCCAGTGGCTGCACGCCGTACGGCTCGGCTTCGAGCACCCCGGGGACGGCCAGTGGGTGGAGTTCGAGTGCGACTACCCGGAGGACCTGCGGACGGCCCTCGACCAGGTCCGCGAGGAGACGTACGGGTGAGTACGCCGTACACCGTCCGGATCGCCGAGGATCCCGCCGACCGCGAGGCCTGCTTCGCGGTGCGCAAGGAGGTCTTCGTCGTCGAGCAGGGCGTTCCGCAGGACATCGAGTACGACGCGTACGACGCCGTCGCCGTGCATGTGCTGGCGGTCCGCGAGGACGGCGTGCCGCTCGGCACCGGGCGCCTGCTGTTCGGCGAGGCGGCCGCCGGGAAGACCGGCGGGGACGCCTCGGTGGGCTCCCTGGGGCGGCTCGCCGTCGCCGGTGCGGCGCGTGGGCTGGGTGTCGGCGTGGCCCTGGTGCGGGCCGTCGAGGAGGCGGCACGCGCGCGCGGACTGGCAGCGGTGGACCTGCACGCGCAGACCCACGCCCTGGGCTTCTACGAGCGCCTCGGGTACGAGGCGTACGGCCCGGAGTTCCCGGACGCAGGGATCCCGCACCGGGCGATGCGGCGCGTCCTGTAGCCGAGGGCGCCGCAACGACTGGTGGGCCGGGGGCCGTGGCAGGCTGGGGGCCTGCCGTGTGATCGTCGACTCCCGGAGCGCCGGCCGTGGATCAGTTGGCTCTGTTGTTCGTGGTGCTGCTCGGGGCCCTGGTGAGCGTTCCGGTGGGGGACCGGTTCGGACTGCCGGCGCCGGTGCTGATGACCGTGTTCGGCGGCATCCTGGCAGTGGCCGACTTCGTCCCCAACGTGGACATCCCGCCCGAGCTGATCCTGCCCGGACTGCTGCCGCCCCTGCTCTACGCCGCCGTACGGCGGACCTCGTGGCGCCAGTTCGCCGCCAACAAACGGCCGATCTTCCTGCTGGCCGTCGCCCTGGTGTTCGTGACGACGGTGTGCGTGGCCGCCGTCGCCCATGCGATCGTGCCCGGGCTGCCGGTCGCCGCCGCCGTGGCGCTGGGTGCGCTGATCGCCCCGCCCGACCCGGTCGCCGCCACCGCCGTCGCCGGGCAGCTCGGACTGCCGCGCCGGCTGGTGTCGATCCTGGAGGGCGAAGGGCTCTTCAACGACGTCACGGCCATCGTGCTCTACCACGTGGCGATCGCCGCCGCCGTGAGCGGGGAGTTCTCGCCATGGCACGCAGGGCTGGACCTGGTTCTGTCCGCCGTGGTCGCGGTCGCCATCGGGCTGGTGCTGGGCTGGGGCGCGAACAAGCTGATGGACCTGCTCGGTGACGCGACCCTGCAGATCGGGCTGACCCTGCTGGTGCCGTACGCCTCCTACGTGCTCGCGGAGGTGCTGCAGGGGTCCGGGGTTCTCGCCGTGCTCACCACGGCCCTCTTCCTCGCCGAGTACGCCACCGACGCCGACGACGTGATGACCCGGCTGGCCGGGTACACCTTCTGGGACATCATCGACACGCTCGTCACCGGGGTCGCCTTCGGCCTGATCGGCCTGGAACTGCACAACGCGATCAGGACGGCCGCCGGGCGCTGGGGCGAGCTGCTCGGCTGGGCCGCCATGACCGTGGGTGTCGTCGTCCTGGTACGGCTGCTGTGGCTGATGCCCGCGACCTGGCTGACCAAGCGGCTGCACGCCCGGCGGGACTACGACGAGGACATCCCGTTGAGCTGGCGGGAGACCGTCGTGATGTGGTGGTCCGGGATGCGCGGGGTGGCCTCGGTCGCGCTGGCGCTCGCGATCCCGCTCAAGACCGACGACGGGGCCCCGTTTCCCGACCGGGACGAGATCGTGTTCATCGCCTTCGGGGTCATCATCGCCACACTCGTGCTGCAGGGGCTGACTCTGCCCTGGCTGGTGAAGCGGCTCGGGGTACGGGCCGACGCCGAGCGGGAGAAGGAGTTCGAGAAGGAGCTGGCGCGGCGGGCCGCGAAGGCGGCGAAGCGGAAACTGCGGGAGATCGAGCAGGTGGAGGAGTTGCCGGAGGAGCTGTCGGAGCAGATGCTGCGGCGGGCCTTCGACATCGGGATCCGGATCAGCCCGGACATGGGGGAGGAGGAGCGGCGGGAGGCGTATCGCCAGCGGGCGCGGAGGCTGAAGCGGGTGCGGCGGATTCAGGGGGAGATGCTCAGCGCGGCGCGGCACGAAGTGCTGGCCGCGCGGAGCGAACCGGGGGCGGATCCGGAGATCGTGGACCGGGTGCTCAGGCATCTCGATGTGCGCAGCCTGCGCTGACGTGTCTCTCCCGGTGTGCGGGTCCGGTCCCTCCGCTCAGGCCGTGCTCGAAAGTCGTACAAACGGGTCGGGGCTGTGGATATCCGGAGGCCTCCGCGTGCGGTCGTCCGTAGTCTCGGATCATGACTCGCAACATCGTGATCAGTGGTGGTGGTACGGGGATCGGGCTCGTGACGGCGCATGCCTTCGCGGCGGACGGGGATCGGGTGCTGCTCCTCGGGCGGCGCGCGGAGGTGCTGGAGAAGGCCGGGGTGCCCGGTGCACTCACCTGCGCGGCGGATCTGGCCGAGCCAGGTGACGTGCGCCGCGTCGCCCGGTTCGTCGCCGAGGAACTCGGCACCGTCGACGTGCTCGTGCACAACGCGGGCGGCGCGGGGAACCTGGAGCCCCCGGCCGACAGCGAGGACCCCCTCGACCGGGTGTACCGCGACTGGACGGTCAACTTCCGGCTGAACGTCCTCACCGCCGCTCTCCTCACCGAAGCGCTGAAGGACCGGCTCGCCGAGCCCGGCGGCCGGGTGCTCCTCCTCAGTTCCATCGCCGCCTACCGGGGCTCGGGCAGAGGTGCGTACGCGGCGGCCAAGGCAGGGCTGCATCCGTACGCCCATGACCTGGCCCGTGAGCTGGGCCCGCGCGGCATCACCGTGAACGTGGTGGCACCCGGGTACATCGAGGACACCGAGTTCTTCGGCGACGCCATGGACGAGGCACGGCGGGAGCGGCTCATCGCCGACACCTCGACCGGCCGCGCCGGGACACCGGGGGATGTGGCCGCCACTCTGCACTGGCTGGCCTCACCCGGCGCCGGGCACATCACCTCGCAGATCATCCAGGTCAACGGCGGTGCCGAACGCGGGCACTGACGGCGGGAGGACCGCGTCCGCGGTGTTGACGCGCGGAAGAGCGTGGGGGTGTTCCGCGGACAGCCAGGTGATCATCTGCTCGCGGACGGTGACCCGGACCGTCCAGATGTCGTCCGCGTCCTTCGCGGTCGCCAGGGCACGCACCTGGATGGTGTTCGGGGTCGTGTCCGTCACCTGCAGGCCGTAGGCGCGGCCGTCCCAGGCCGGGCACTGGCGCAGGATGTCGCGGAGCTTCTCGCGCATCGCCTCGATCGGAGCGCTGTGGTCGAGCTGCCAGTAGACGGTGCCCGTCATCTCCGGGGTGCCCCGCGACCAGTTCTCGAAGGGTTTGGAGGTGAAGTACGACACAGGCATCGTGATCCGGCGCTCGTCCCAGGTCCGTACCGTCAGAAAGGTCAGGGTGATCTCCTCGACCGTGCCCCACTCTCCGTCCACCACGACGGTGTCGCCGATGCGGACCATGTCGCCGAAGGCGATCTGCAGTCCGGCGAACATGTTCGAAAGGGTGGACTGGGCGGCGACACCGGCGACGATCCCGAGGATGCCGGCGGAGGCCAGCAGCGAGGCACCGGCCGCACGCATCGCCGGGAACGTCAGAAGCATCGAGGCGCTCGCCACCACGATGACGATCGCGGAGACCACCCGCATGATCAGCTCCACCTGGGTGCGGACCCGGCGCACCCGGGCGGCGTCCCGGTGGGCGCGTGCGTAGCGGCTGTAGGAGGTCTCGACGATCGCCGAGGCGATCCGGATCACCAACCAGGCGGCGGACCCGATCAGCACCAGCGTCAGGGCCCGGCCCGCGCCGACCTGATGGCGCTCCAGCAGTTTCGTCTGGTCGTAGGAGCCTCTGAGCAGCGCGGTGCACAGGACGAGTTGATAGGGGACACGGCCGCGTCGCAGCAGGTCCCACAGCGGGGTCTCCGGGTTTCGTTCGTCGGCCTTGCGCAGCAGTCGGTCGGTGGCCCAGCCGATCGCCAGGGTGAGCAGCACCGAGCCGCCGATCACGATCAGGGGGCGGAGTACGTTCTCCATGTCTCGGCGCCTAACCGGCCCGGCGGGGTCATGAACCTGTGTGTTACCGGCGCATCCGGGTACGGCCGCGGTGTGGTGGTGTCCGGGCCGGCTGGCACCATGGCCTCATGAACATCATGCTCTTTCACTCGACCTACGGGCTCAGGCCCGCGGTGCGCGAGGCCGCGGACCGGTTGCGCGCGGCGGGCCACGAGGTGTGGACACCGGACCTCTTCGAGGGACGCACGTTCGACACGGTCGAGGAGGGAATGGAGTTCAAGGAAGGGATCGGCAAGGAGGAACTGCTGAAGCGGGCCGTGCTGGCGGCGGCGCCGTACTCGGAGCCGGGGCTCGTCTACGCCGGGTTCTCGCTCGGGGCCTCCGTCGCGCAGACCCTGGCCCTGGGCGACGAGAAGGCCCGTGGCCTGCTCCTCCTGCACGGCACGTCGGACATCGCGCCGAACGCGCAGGCGGACGAGCTTCCCGTGCAGTTGCACGTGGCCGAGCCGGACCCGTTCGAGACGGACGACTGGCTGAGCGCCTGGTACCTGCAGATGGGCAGGGCGGGGGCGGAGGTGGAGATCTACCGGTATGCCGGTGCGGGTCACCTCTACACGGACCCCGGCCTGCCGGACTACGACGAGGAGGCCGCCGAGTCGACCTGGCGGGTGGTCCTCGGCTTCCTCGACAGTCTGTGACGGCCGCCCGGACCCGGGCCGGCCGTCGAGCGGCCCGGGCCGTTCAGGAACGCTGCGGGCGGACCGCCGAGGTGACGATCCGCCCGTACGCGGATGGCTCCGATGACCCCTACACCGGGTCGTAGGTGCGCTCGATCTTCTGGGTGCCGCTGCGGGTGCGGTACGAACGCGCCCAGGAGGACGTCGCGTTCGTGTCCGTGCGGTCGGACAGGACGTAGTAGTCCATCTGCGCGCGGTCGGCGGTGATGTCCAGGATGCCGTAGCCGTGACGGTCGGTGTCCACCCAGTGGACGTGCCGGTTGGCGGCGCGGATGACCGGCGAGGCGATCGCCGAGACGGTGCCCTCGGGGACCTTCACGATGTCGTCGAGGTTGTCGGAGGTCACCGAGGTGACCACGAACTCCGTGGCCGCCGAGGCCGACAGCGGGTAGGTGCCCGCGTCCACCGGCACGTCGTTGGCCCACGCCATGTGGATGTCACCGGTCAGGAAGACGGTGTTGCCGATGGCGTTGGAGCGCAGATGGTCCAGCAGCTCGCGGCGGTCGTCGGTGTAGCCGTCCCACTGGTCTGTGTTGAGGCCGATGCCGTCCTCGGGCAGCCCCATCAGCTTGGCCAGCGGCTTGAACAGGTCGGCGGTGAGGGAACCGATGACGAACGGCGAGATCATCACCGAGTTGCCGACCAGCCGCCACTTGGTGTCGGAGGCCTTCAGCCCGGTCTTCAGCCAGTCGAGCTGGGCGCGTCCGGTGATCGTACGGTTCGGGTCGTCCACCGAGCCGCTGGCCGTGGAGGCCTGCTGGGAGCGGAAGGAGCGCAGGTCCAGCAGGGAGAGGTCGACGAGCTTGCCGAAGCGCAGCCGGCGGTAGGTGGTGCCGGCGATCGCGGGGCGGACCGGCATCCACTCGAAGTAGGCCTGCTTGGCGGCGGCCTGACGGGCCGACCAGGTTCCCTCGGCGCCCTCGGTGTGGTTGACCGCGCCGCCCGACCAGGAGTTGTCGGCGAACTCGTGGTCGTCCCAGATCGCGACGACCGGTGCCTTCAGGTGCAGTGCCTGCAGGTCGGGGTCGGTCTTGTACTTCGCGTGCCGGGTCCGGTAGTCGGCGAGGGTGATGATCTCGTTCGCCGGTGCGTGCGGGCGGACGACCTTGCCCCGGGTCCCGTACTCGCCGGACTTGTACTCGTAGATGTAGTCGCCGAGGTGCAGCCAGGCGTCGAGGTCCGTGCGGGCCGCGAGGTGGCGGTAGGCGGAGAAGTAGCCCGCCTCCCAGTTGGCACAGGAGACCACGCCGAAGCGCAGGCCGGACACGGCGGCGTCGGCCGCCGGCGCGGTGCGGGTGCGCGCCGCCGGGGAGTCGGTGCCGCCGGCCGAGAAGCGGAACCAGTAGTCGGTGGCCGGTGCAAGACCGCGGACGTCGGCCTTCACGGTGTGGTCCGAGGCGGCCCTCGCCGTGGTGGAGCCCTTGGCGACGATGCTGGTGAACGCCTTGTCCTTGGCGACGACCCAGCTCACCTCGGTGTCCGGGCCGATCCCGGAGCCGGGTATCGCCTCGGGCGTGGGGGTCACCCGGGTCCACAGCAGGACGCCGTCGGGCAGCGGGTCGCCGGAGGCGACACCGTGCAGGAAGGCGGGGGCGTCCGTGGCGGCGCGGGCAGGGAGCGCGGCGGCGAGCGGGCCGGCCAGCACAGCAGTCGCCGCCGCGGCCTTGACGACCGTACGGCGGCGGGGCGAGAGCGAGTTGAGGCCCTTGGGTGCCTCGGATGATCTGTATCGACTGGTCACGACCGATCAGGTTACTGATCGGTATGCGCCAGAGCGGGCGAACTCAGAAAGTTCGCCCGCTCTTCACGCGGTGATCAGTTACTGACGGGAGGTCAGCCCTTGAGAGCCGCGTCGATCGCCTTGGTGAAGTCGGCGGCCGTCATGGGCGGATTGCCCTGGCTGTCGACGGTGAGCTTCTTGCCGTCCATGACGAAGCTCGGGGTGCCCGTCACCTTGTCCTTGTTGTCGTCGAAGCTCTTCGACATGGCCATCGCCCAGGCGTCGTAGGTGCCCTTCTCGACCGCGTCCTGGAACTTCTTGTTGTTCTTCAGCGCGGGCACGGTGTCGGCGACCTTGATGAGGTAGCTGTCGTCCTTGAACTTGTCGGTCTGCTCGGCCGGGTGCCACTTCGCCGAGTACAGCGCGGTCTTGTACTCGGCGAACGCCTCGGGGCTGACGTTCAGCGCGGCGCCCAGGGCACTCAGCGCGTTCTTGGAGCCCTGGCCGTTGTCCTTCTTGTCGATGAACGTGGCACCGATGTACTGGATCTTGAACTTGCCGTCGTCGAGGTCCTTCTTCACCGTCGAGCCGACGCTCTGCTCGAACTGGGCGCAGACCGGGCAGCGCGAGTCCTCGTAGACCTTCAGGGTCTTTTTCGCGGTGTCCTTGCCTATGACGACCGTGGTGCCCTTGGCGCCCGTCGTGTTGGCCGGAGCGACGACCTTGGCGTCCTTCAAGCCCTCCCAGTAGCTGGGCTTGTTCATCTGGACCACGGCGTAGCCGATGCCGCCGGCCGCGGCCAGCACGCCCACGACCGAGGCGGCGACGATGACCTGTCGCCTGATCCTGTCGCGCCTGGCCTGCCGCTCGCGCTCCTGGCGCAGCCGCTCCCGAGCCGCCGTCTTCGCCGTCTGGCTGTTCCGCTTGCTCATATCGGTGATCTCCATGGGGGACGCGCACATGCCGTACGCGGGATACGTATGGGGGACTGATCGTGCTCAGTCGCCGTCGCTCGCGGAAGAGCGGTTGTCGCTCAGGCGAGGGCGGCGGGGGAGCACGGCGGTCCACGCCGTCCCAGGGAGTGCACGAGGAGCCGGTCGCGGGCGGTGGCCGGCCGGGGGGCCGGGCGCGGCAGCCGGCGCGTCGGGTACCGCCGTACGGCGACCGCGGCGACCGCAAGCAGCAGTGGCCGGAAGGTGGTCGCGGCGACCGCGCGCAGCAGCTGGGTCAGGGCACGCTCGCCCCGGCGCAGCCAGGCGGCGGCCACCAGACCCACGCAGATGTGCGCGGCGAGCAGCAGCCAGGCGGCCGCCGGGCTGGCGTGCGCGAGCAGTGCCCCGGCGCTGCGGCCCGGGGCGCCGGTGACCTGGGCCAGTGGGGTGCCCACCGCGCCCTGGCACAGCACGTCCAGGCCGACGGCGCGCAGCGGTCCGGCGATCGGGCCGCCTGCCCTGCCGTAACAGGCGTGCTGGCCGGTGGTGAACACCGTGTCCGCGGCCAGCTCCAGCGGGATCAACAGGGCCGCGATCCGGCCGAAGCCGCGCTCGCGGCCCGCCAGCGCGTACGCGGTCAGGAACACGCCGGCGGCGACTGCGGCCACGGTCGCGACCGGCAGCGGGGCCCGGGACAGCAGAACGTGCGACGCGGTGCTGAGCGTCACGACGACAGCCGTGAACAGCGCCGCGCGCACGGCTCTGAGCTGGGTCCCGGATATGTCCATAGCGAAAGGAGAGTGTGTCACGTACGCGGGTAAAGGACCCCTAAAGGGTGCCTGTGAGTGTGCGAGGTTACAGCCCCGGAATCCGGCCGTTGCGGAACAGGTCGACGAAGACCTGGTGGTCGGCACGCGCGCGTGCGCCGTAGCTGTGCGCGAAGTCGACCAGGAGAGGCGCGAAGCCGTCCTCGTCGGCCGCGAGCGCCGCGTCGATGGCCCGCTCGGTGGAGAACGGCACCAGGGACTCGCCGGAGGTGTCGTCCGCCGCCGCGTGCATCGTGGCCGTGGCCCGGCCCAGGTCGGCGACGACGGCCGCGATCTCCTCCGGGTCGTCGATGTCGCCCCAGTCCAGGTCGACGGCGTACGGCGAGACCTCGGCGACCAGCTGGCCCGCGCCGTCCAGCTCGGTCCAGCCGAGCCACGGGTCGGCGTGCGCCTGCAGGGCGCGCTGGGAGATCACCGTGCGGTGACCCTCGTGCTGGAAGTACTCCGCGATCGCCGGGTCCGTGATGTGCCGGGAGACGGCCGGGGTCTGGGCCTGCTTGATGTAGATCACGACGTCGTTCTCCAGGGCGTCGCTGTGACCCTCCAGGAGGATGTTGTACGACGGCAGGCCCGCCGAGCCGATGCCGATGCCGCGACGGCCCACGACGTCCTTCACCCGGTAGGAGTCCGGGCGGGCCAGGGAGGAGTCCGGGAGGGTCTCCAGGTAGCCGTCGAAGGCGGCCAGCACCTTGTAGCGAGTGGCCGCGTCCAGCTCGACGGAGCCGCCGCCCGGCGCGAAGCGGCGCTCGAAGTCGCGGATCTCGGTCATCGAGTCCAGCAGCTCGAAGCGGGTCAGCGAGCGGGCGTCACGCAGCGCGTCCAGCAGCGGACCCTGCGCGGTGTCCAGCGTGAACGGCGGCACCTCGTCGCGCTTGGCGCCCGTGGCCAGGGCGTGGATGCGCTCGCGGTAGGCGGCCGCGTAGATCGTCACCAGTTCGGTGATCTGCTCGTCGCTGAGCGCCTTCGCGTACCCGATGAGCGCCACGGAGGCGGCGAAGCGCTTCAGGTCCCAGGTGAAGGGGCCGACGTAGGCCTCGTCGAAGTCGTTGACGTTGAAGACCAGGCGGCCGTTGGAGTCCATGTAGGTGCCGAAGTTCTCGGCGTGCAGATCGCCGTGGATCCACACGCGCGAGGTGCGGTCGTCCAGGTACGGGCCGCCGCGCTTCTCCGCGTCGAGATCGTAGTAGAAGAGGCCCGCCGTACCCCGGTAGAACGCGAACGCCGAGGCTGCCATCTTCCGGAACTTCACCCGGAACGCGGCCGGGTCGGCGGCCAGGAGCCGGCCGAAGGCGGTGTCGAAGACGGCGAGGATCTCCTCGCCGCGCTGCTCGTCGTTGAGCTGGGGAACCGACATCGCGGGGTGCCTCCTGGGGCAGGACGGGTGGTGCATGAACGTGCGGGAACGAGTACGGCAGCGCTTCCGCCGTCTCAACGGGCGACGCCACGCGGGAGTGCCCGGTTCCCGCATGAAGGTACGCCGCGATCGCCCGCGGGTGTCAGTGGCGGGGCATAGGATTCGACGTTGTCCCCCAGACCGTCCGCGGTCGGTCCACAGCCGGTCGGAAGATCGTAGACACCTGTTTTCTTTGGAGGCCGAAACCGTGTCAAAGCCGCCCTTCACGCACCTGCACGTTCACACCCAGTACTCGCTCCTGGACGGTGCCGCGCGGCTCAAGGACATGTTCGACGCGTGCAACGAGATGGGCATGACCCATATCGCCATGTCCGACCACGGCAACCTCCACGGGGCGTACGACTTCTTCCACACTGCGGAAAAGGCCGGAATCACCCCGATCATCGGTATCGAGGCGTATGTCGCCCCCGAGTCCCGGCGCAACAAGCGCAAGATCCAGTGGGGCCAGCCGCACCAGAAGCGGGACGACGTCTCCGGTTCGGGTGGTTACACCCACAAGACGATGTGGGCGGTGAACAGGACCGGCCTGCACAACATCTTCCGGCTGTCCTCGGACGCGTACGCCGAGGGCTGGCTGCAGAAGTGGCCGCGGATGGACAAGGAGACCATCTCGCAGTGGTCCGAGGGGATCGTCGCCTCCACCGGCTGCCCCTCGGGCGAGGTGCAGACCCGGCTGCGCCTCGGTCAGTTCGACGAGGCCATCAAGGCCGCCTCCGACTACCAGGACATCTTCGGCAAGGACCGCTACTTCCTGGAGCTGATGGACCACGGCATCGACATCGAGCACCGGGTCCGCGACGGCCTCCTGGAGATCGGCAAGAAGCTCGGCATCCCCCCGCTGGTCACCAACGACTCGCACTACACGTACGCGCACGAGGCGGGCGCCCACGACGCCCTGCTGTGCATCCAGACCGGCAAGAACCTCTCCGACCCGGACCGCTTCAAGTTCGACGGCACCGGCTACTACCTGAAGTCCACGGACGAGATGTACGCCATCGACTCCTCGGACGCCTGGCAGGAGGGCTGCGCCAACACGCTCCTCGTCGCCGAGATGGTCGACACCACGGGCATGTTCGAGGCGCGGAACCTCATGCCCAAGTTCGACATCCCCGAGGGCTTCACCGAGGTGACCTGGTTCAAGGAGGAGGTCCGCCGCGGCATGGAGCGCCGCTTCCCGGGCGGCATCCCCGAGGACCGCCAGAAGCAGGCCGAGTACGAGATGGACGTCATCATCCAGATGGGGTTCCCGGGCTACTTCCTCGTGGTCGCCGACTTCATCATGTGGGCCAAGAACAACGGCATCGCGGTCGGCCCCGGCCGAGGCTCCGCGGCCGGTTCGATCGTCGCCTACGCCATGGGCATCACCGACCTCGACCCGATCCCGCACGGTCTGATCTTCGAGCGCTTCCTCAACCCCGAGCGCGTCTCCATGCCCGACGTCGACATCGACTTCGACGAGCGCCGGCGCGTCGAAGTCATCAGGTACGTGACGGAGAAGTACGGCGCCGACAAGGTCGCCATGATCGGCACCTACGGCAAGATCAAGGCCAAGAACGCGATCAAGGACTCCGCGCGCGTGCTGGGCTACCCGTACGCCATGGGCGACCGCCTCACCAAGGCGATGCCCGCCGACGTCCTCGGCAAGGGCATCGACCTGAACGGCATCACCGACCCCTCGCACCCGCGCTACGGCGAGGCGGGCGAGATCCGCGGGATGTACGAGAACGAGCCGGACGTGAAGAAGGTCATCGACACCGCCAAGGGCGTCGAGGGTCTGGTCCGGCAGATGGGCGTGCACGCGGCCGGCGTGATCATGTCCAGCGAGACCATCACCGAGCACGTCCCGGTGTGGGTGCGGCACACCGACGGCGTGACCATCACGCAGTGGGACTACCCGAGCTGTGAGTCGCTCGGCCTGCTCAAGATGGACTTCCTGGGCCTGCGCAACCTCACGATCATGGACGACGCCGTCAAGATGGTGAAGTCCAACAAGGGCGTCGACATCGATCTGCTGAGCCTGCCGCTCGACGATCCGACGACCTTCGAACTGCTCCAGCGCGGCGACACCCTCGGCGTCTTCCAGTTCGACGGCGGCCCCATGCGCTCGTTGCTGCGCCTGATGAAGCCCGACAACTTCGAAGACATCTCCGCCGTGTCGGCGCTCTACCGTCCGGGCCCGATGGGCATGGACTCGCACACCAATTACGCCCTGCGCAAGAACAAGCTCCAGGAGATCACCCCGATCCACAAGGAGTTGGAGGAGCCTCTCGAAGAGGTCCTGGCCGTCACGTACGGCCTGATCGTCTACCAGGAGCAGGTGCAGAAGGCCGCCCAGATCATCGCGGGCTACTCGCTCGGCGAGGCCGACATCCTCCGCCGCGTGATGGGCAAGAAGAAGCCCGAGGAACTGGCCAAGAACTTCGTCCTCTTCCAGGAGGGCGCACGGAAGAAGGACTTCAGCGACGAGGCCATCCAGGCCCTGTGGGACGTGCTGGTCCCGTTCGCCGGCTACGCCTTCAACAAGGCCCACTCGGCCGCGTACGGCCTGGTCTCGTACTGGACCGCGTACCTCAAGGCGAACTACCCCGCCGAGTACATGGCCGCGCTCCTGACGTCCGTCAAGGACGACAAGGACAAGTCGGCCATCTATCTCAACGAGTGCCGCCGCATGGGCATCAAGGTGCTCCCGCCGAACGTGAACGAGTCGGTGCACAACTTCGCCGCCCAGGGCGACGACGTGATCCTCTTCGGCCTGGAGGCCGTGCGCAACGTCGGCACCAACGTGGTGGAGTCGATCATCAAGAGCCGCAAGGCGAAGGGCAAGTACGCCTCCTTCCCCGACTACCTCGACAAGGTCGAGGCGGTCGCGTGCAACAAGCGCACCACGGAGTCGCTGATCAAGGCAGGAGCCTTCGACACCCTGGGGCACACCCGCAAGGGCCTGACCGCCCAGTACGAGCCGATGATCGACAACGTGGTCGCGGTCAAGCGCAAGGAGGCCGAGGGACAGTTCGACCTCTTCGGCGGCATGGGCGAGGAGGAGAGCACCGAGCCCGGCTTCGGACTCGACGTGCAGTTCACCGACGAGGAGTGGGACAAGACCTATCTGCTCGCCCAGGAGCGGGAGATGCTCGGCCTGTACGTCTCCGACCACCCGCTCTTCGGCCTGGAGCACGTGCTGTCCGACAAGGCGGACGCGGGTATCTCCCAGCTCACCGGCGGTGAGCACGCGGACGGCGCGGTGGTCACCATCGGCGGCATCATCTCGGGTCTGCAGCGCAAGATGACCAAGCAGGGCAACGCCTGGGCGATCGCCACCGTCGAGGACCTCGCCGGCTCCATCGAGTGCATGTTCTTCCCGGCCAGCTACCAGCTGGTGTCGACCCAACTGGTCGAGGACGCGGTCGTGTTCGTCAAGGGCCGCCTCGACAAGCGCGAGGACGTGCCGCGACTGGTCGCGATGGAGCTGATGGTCCCCGACCTGTCCAACGCGGGCACCAACGCGCCGGTGATCCTCACCATCCCGGCCACCAGGGTCACCCCGCCGATGGTCAGCCGCCTCGGCGAGATCCTCAGCCATCACAAGGGTGACAGCGAGGTCCGCATCAAGCTCCAGGGCCCGCGCAAGACCACCGTGCTGCGCCTGGACCGGCACCGGGTCAAGCCGGATCCGGCGCTCTTCGGCGACCTGAAGGTGCTGCTCGGCCCGTCCTGCCTGGCGGGCTGAGCCGATGCGACGGGAAGGGGCGCGCCCTCGACGGGTGCGCCCCTTCCGTGTACCTGGGCTTCAACTGCCCTTTAGTTGTGGCCGAAGCGCTTCTGCTGCTTACGAGCAACATCCGCCGGGCTGCCCGGGACGTGCATCGGAGACTCGTGCGCCTCCGTGGACGACCGCTGTGCGTGCTCCTGAGCCTGCTCGGCCTGCGAAGCGCGGTTCTGCGGGCCACCCTGCTTGCGGTTCTTGTTCTTGGCCATGGTGATCTGCCTCCTGTGGGGGATCTAGGGGCCAGGGCCGGGACCAGATTCACATAGGCTGACATCAGGCGCATGTCGGATAATTACCGTGTGTGACAGGGTAAGTGAGCCGGCGATGTTCGCAAACGCCACGCCGAAGATCGAGTTCGGGCCGTTAAGCCCCGCGCTGTCGGGCAGACTCGAAGAAAGTCCGAAGCAATGCCTCCCGGGAAGAGGGTGAGTCGCGTGGACCGTTGCATCGTCCTGGTGGACGCCGGATATCTGCTGGGAGCCGCCGCCAGCCTCCTCGCCGGTGAGCCCTCCCGGTCCCGGATCACCGTCGACCATGCCGCGCTGATCCAGGCCCTGCGCGAACGCGCGGAGTCGGAGACCGAGCGCCCGCTGCTGCGCATCTACTGGTTCGACGGCGCCCCCGACCGGGTTCCCCAGCCGGAGCACCGCCGGCTGCGTGTGATGCCCCGGGTCACCGTCCGGCTCGGCGCGCTCACCCGCAGTGACGGACGGTGGGCGCAGAAGGGCGTGGACGCCGCCATGCACGCCGAGCTGACCGAGCTGGCCCGCAACCGGGCCTGCTCCGACGTCGTCCTCGTGACCGGCGACGGCGACCTGCTGCCCGGCATGATGGCCGCCAAGGAGCACGGCGTCGCCGTCCACCTGTGGGCCGTACAGGCCGCCGACGGGGACTACAACCAGTCCGAGGACCTGGTCGCCGAGGCCGACGAGCGGCGCGTACTGGACCGGGCCTGGATAACCCAGGCGGTCCGCGCCAAGGAGCTGACCGGCGTCTGCGCCCCGCCGCCCGCACCCCGCCCCGAGATCGCGGCGATCCTCTCCGCGCCGCTGCCAGAGTCCGCGCTCGGCACGGCCGCCGAGGGCCCCACGGAGGAGGGCGCCCACGCGCCGGCCGTCGCGGCGTCGGAGAACGGCAGCCAGGAGCGGGTGCCCGCCCCCAAGGGCGTACCCACGCCCAAGGACCTCGCCGCGCTGCGCGCACCCGGTGCTCAGACCGTGCAGCATCCGAGCACCGCGACCCTGAGGTGGTCCTCCGACAAGGGCTGGGTGGACCGGCCGGGCGGGGTCTCCGAGCCGCCCGAGGTCGCCTCCATGCCGACCCTGGCCCAGCTGACCACCGCCGAGCAGCGGTGGGCCGACCGGGAGGAGGACATCACCACGGTCGGCGGCGACCCGTACGAGGTGGGGCAGGTCTTCGCCCGCCGGTGGATCTCCCGGCTCGGCGACCAGAGCCATCTGCAGCGGCTGTCCACGATGTACCCGCGCATCCCGCACCGCATCGACGGCGAGCTGCTGCGCTACGCCGCCCGCTTCGGGCTGCTCGCCCACAAGGACGATCAGATCGACGAGCACGACCGTTACGCCATCCGGGCCGGCTTCTGGCGGGAGATCGACGTGCCTGCGGCTGCCGAGCATGCCCCGGCGGGGGAATGAGCCGGGACCTTCCCGGCGATGACGATGAGCGGCCGAGGGTGAGAAGAGGCCCCAAAGACGAGTAAAGGCCCCCGACCCCGTAGTCTCGTGCCTTGTGAGTACGCGCGCGGGACAGGCACTTCGGCATGACGAGGTCGTACGCGTGCGCGGGCTCAGCAAGACCTACCCGCCCGTGAAGGGGCGGCGCGGAGCGCCGGGTACGCCCGAGGTGCGGGCCACCGACGGCGTGGAACTGGATGTGCGGCGCGGCGAGATCTTCGGGCTGCTCGGGCCGAACGGCGCAGGCAAGTCCACCCTCGTACGGCAGCTGACCGGCCTGCTGCGGCCGGACACCGGCAGCGTCGAGATCCTCGGCCACGACATCGTCAGACACCCCGAGCGCGCCGCGCGCATCCTCGCCTACCTGGGGCAGGAGTCCTCCGCCCTGGACGAGCTGACCGTCGCGCTCGCCGCCGAGACCACCGGGCGGCTGCGCGGTCTGGACGTACGGCGGGCGCGGGCCGAGCGGGACGCCGTACTCGACGAACTGGGGCTCACCCCGATCGCCGGACGGGCGCTGAAGAAGCTGTCGGGCGGCCAGCGCAGGCTCGCCTGCCTCGCCGCGGCCCTCGTCGGGGAACGGGCGCTGCTCGTGCTGGACGAGCCGACCACCGGCATGGACCCGGTGGCCCGGCGCGCGGTGTGGACGGCCGTGGACCGGCGGCGGGCCGAGCGCGGCACGACCGTGGTGCTGGTCACCCACAACGTCATCGAGGCCGAGACCGTCCTGGACCGGGTCGCCGTTCTGGACCAGGGCCGGGTCATCGCCTGTGACACCCCGTCCGGGCTGAAGGAACAGGTGTCCGGCGAGGTACGGGTGGAGCTGGTGTGGCGGGAGCGGGCCCCGCTGGACGTGCCCGAGGTCGCCGTGCTGCGCGAACGGGCCGTGGAGTCCGGCCGGCGCTGGACGCTCCGGCTCGCGCCCGAGGAGGCCCGGGCCGCCGTCGCCACGGTGACCGGCGGGGCGGCCTTCGCCGCGCTGGACGACTTCACGCTCGCCACACCCAGCCTGGAGGACGTCTACCTGGCGCTGGGCGGGGCGGCGCGCCAGGGGCTGGTGAAGGCGTGAGCGGGCGGGGCGCCGGATGCGTATCGTCCCTGTGGGGGTCCCGTGCGTGGCCCCGGGAGGACGGCGAGGCGAACGCCGTCGGGAAGAGGAGCAGCTCGTTGTGAGTGTCGTACCCGCGGAGGTTCTGCCGAGCGGTACCCGGGCCGTGCCGGAGACGGCCCGGCCCGCGGCCGAGCTGGGGCCGCCCGCACGGCTGTGGCCGTCGCTGGTGGCCGTCTACCGGGCGCAGCTGTCCCGGGCCCGGGTGGCGCGCATCCCGCTGCTGTTCGTGGCGACGTTCCAGTCCGTCGGTATCGCCGTGATGATGCGGGGTGTCGTCGACAGCGACAGCGAGGCCCAGTCCGTGGTGGCGGGTTCCTCGGTGCTCGTCGTCGCCTACGTCGCGCTCAATCTGCTGTCCCAGTACTTCGGGCAACTGCGGGCCAGCGGCGGGCTCGACCACTACGCCACGTTGCCGGTGCCGCCGGCGGCGGTGGTGCTGGGCGCGGCGGGGGCGTACGCCTCCTTCACCGTGCCGGGGACCTTGGTGACCGCCGTCTTCGGGTGCGTGCTGTTCGGGCTGCCGCTGTCCAACCTGTGGATCCTGGTGGCCGTGATCCCGCTGGCCGGAGCCGCGCTCGCCGGGCTCGGTGCCGCCTGTGGACTGCTCGCGCCGCGGCCCGAGCTGGCCACGCTGCTCGGACAGCTGGGCATGTCGGCGGCGCTGCTGCTCGGGGTGCTGCCGGCCGACCGGATGCCGGAGTTCGTACGGCTGGCCAGGGATCTGCTGCCCTCGACCTACGGTGTGGAGGCATACGCGCGGACCTTCGGGGCGCACCCCGACTGGGCCGTCGTCCTTGCTGACCTGGGGGTGTGCGCGGGCGTCGGCGTGGTCTCGCTGGCCGTGGCGACCTGGGCGTACCGCAGGGCTGCCGTCCGGTGACGCGGCCCACAGCGCGACCTGGCACGATGGCAGGGTGACCGCACCGCTGACTCCGCCTCCGCCGCCGCACGACGACTCCCCGCACCAGGTCCGGCAGGCGCCGCCGCCTGCCGGGGCGCCGGTCGTGGGCCTGTACGAACAGGACGGCCCTGGGATGAAGACCGAAGTGCGGGAGGCCGCCGTGATCACGGTGGCCGTGGCTCTCGGCGGCGTCCTGTTCGGACTGCTGTGGTGGTGGCTGGCGCCGCATGTGCCGCTGGTCGGGGACGAGGTCGGCAAGAGCTGGGTCGTCTACATCAAGGACTCCGAGGGCGAGCAGGCTGCCGGCGTGGACGGCACGTTCACGCTGCTGGGGCTGGCCTTCGGGCTGGTCAGCGCGGTCGTCGTGTTCCTGCTGCGGCGGCGCGGGGGTGTGCCGCTGGTGGTGGCGCTGGGTGTGGGCGGCCTGCTCGGGTCGTTCCTGGCGTGGCGGCTGGGGGTGTGGCTGGGGCCCGGGTCCGATGTCATAGCCCACGCGAAGGCGGTGGGGAAGGGAGTCACCTTCTCGGCGCCGCTGAAGCTGGGGGCGAAGGGCGCGCTGCTGGCCTGGCCGCTTGCCGCGCTGCTGGTGCACCTCGGACTCACCGCGTTGTTCGGGCCGCGGGATCCCGAGCCCTATCAGCAGGGGCAGGCCCCCAAGGATTCCTACGGAGCCCCGCTGACGTAACCCCGTCAGCCCCGGCCGATCGGCGCCAGCACCGCGCCGGTCAGCTGCGTCAGGTCCCCGGGGGCCAGTTCGACCTCCAAGCCCCTGCGGCCCGCCGAGACGCAGATCGTGGTGTGGGTCCCGGCCGAGTCGTCCAGGACCGTGGGGAGCTTCTTGCGCTGGCCCAGCGGGGAGATGCCGCCGCGCACGTAGCCCGTGGTGCGTTCCGCGAGGGTGGGGTCGGCCATGGCCGCCCGCTTGCCGCCCACCGCCGCGGCCAGCGCCTTCAGGTCCAGCGTGCCGGCCACCGGGACCACCGCCACCGTCAGGGCGCCGTCCACGTCGGCCACCAGGGTCTTGAAGACCCGGTCGGGCGAGACGCCCATCGCCTCGGCCGCCTCCTCGCCGTAGGAGGGGTGGGCGGGGTCGTGGTCGTAGGAGTGGACCGTGTAGTCCACGCCGGCCGCCGTCAGGGCCACCGTCGCGGGCGTCCCGCCGGCCCGTCGCCCACCACCAGCCCTGTTCGCATGCGCTTCGCGCGTCGCTGATTCGGACTGCTGCTTCTTCGACTTCTTCGCCATCAGGGGTGTCGGCCTCGTTCGCTCAGTTCAGGCTGGTCCGCGTCCGCGTCAGCTCGAACGCGGGCAAGGACGGCAGATTACGGATGATGGCCGTCTCCGCGCGAAGCAGTTTCAGCTCGTCCCGGAGCCGGGAGGCGGTGTCCGGCGCCTGCAGCAGCCGCTGCTTCGTCGGTGTGTCCAGGACCATGGCGGCCGCCACCAGGTAGGAGACCACCGAGGGGTCGTCCGGGAGGTCCGCGCCCGTCGACAGGGAGCGCTCACGGGCACCTGCCAGGCGCTTCTGGTACTGGCGGAAGGCGCGCAGGACGCCCTCCGCGAGCGCGCCCGCCTCCTCGCCGGGGTCCTCCGACAGCTCCTCCACCTCCGCCGTCAGGAACGGGCCCGATGCGTCCACGGACAGCAGCCGGACCCGGGTCGTCCCGGTCGCCAGCACCTCGAACGTGCCGTCGGCGCGCTCGCGGATGGTCGCCGCGTCAGCCACGCAGCCCACGCCGTGGAAGGACTTGAGGGGCTCGGGGCCGAAGCCCGCGGACGGGCCACGCTCGGGCTCCGCGGTCTGATCCGGCATGCCAGGGGCGCTCGGCGCCACCTCGTAGCCGTCGCGGATCGCCACGACGGCGAACCGGCGCGGTTCGTCCTCAGGGGTCTTCAACAGCTCGCGCATCATGGCGCGATAGCGCTCCTCGAAGATGTTCAGTGGCAGCACGAGCCCGGGGAACAGCGCCGAGTTCAGCGGAAAGAGGGGGAGACGGACGGTGGTCACGGCGCCCCAGCCTAATGGTCCGATGCGGGGGCTTGGCCGCGGTGCTCGTTCCGCGGCCGCGGCGGCGCCGCCAGCAGCTCGGTCAGGGAGGTGTGGGGAGCGGCCGTCAGCAGTGCCTCGCGCAGCCGCAGGAAGTGGCCCAGCGGGTCGTCGGAGAGCCGGTCCCAGGGGAAAGATGTGGCGTACGGGCCGATCAGGTGCAGCTGGGTGCGGGCGTCCTCCCAGCGTTCCAGCCGGGCGAGGACGTAGACCAGCTTGTTGCGGACCTCGGCGGGCCAGGGTGTGGCGGCCGGGAACCGCCCGGAGAGCGTGACCGCCCGGTCGGCCGCCGCGTGCAGCCGCTCGCGCGGCACCTCGGGGCCGCAGCCGTCGGTGAGGTAGCCGAGGGCCGCCCGGGCCGGCAGCGCCTGGACGAGCGAGTCGGCCGGGGCGTCCTGTGCGGCCCGGTCGGCGAAGTCGAAGCACTCGCGGTGCGAGCCGTGCCAGGAGGCGCCGAGATAGCGCAGGGCGGCCACATGGCAGCCGTAGTGGTGCGGTGCCCGCCGGACCGCCGCCTCCCACAGCTCCTCGAAGTAGCGGTGCCCGGCCCGGGAGCCGCGCGCGTGGTCGAGCGCGATCCGCCAGGGCACCGGGTCGCGGTCGTCGGCGCGGGCGGCGGCCGTGATCAGCGGGCTCACCTCGCGCAGCAGCTCGGCCCGGGCCGGCGAGGGCCAGGCGCGGTCCACCGCCAGCTGGGCTGCGACGAGGGCCGCGTCGGGGTCGCCCGGGGCGGCCGCCTGCCATTCCTCGAACCATTCGGGGCGCGAGCGGGCGAAGGCGGCCAGCCGTTTGGCGTACCGGTCGCGGTCCTCCCATTCGGCCGCGGCGCGGGTGGTGGCGAGCAGGGCGGCGGCGGCGCCGTACTCGCCCCGGCCGGCCGCGACCAGCGTGGGGGAGAGGCGCTCGTCGGGCGCGTCGAGGACGGCCTCGTCACCGCCCCGCGGTGGGGCGGCGGGGCGCGAGGCACGTCGTGTCATCCGTGTGGGGCGGAGGAACGCCGGCAGCAGAGCCATGGTGTCGACCATTGAAAGTCCGCAGGTCGGGAGTGCGCCAGAGGATCCGGGCAAGTCATGGAAAGTTGTATGGCCGATGGTCAAGGACGGGTAAAACGTGACTGTTCAGCCCTTGCGTCCCACCTCTCGGTGAACTTGGGTATCAGCCCCGCCTGAGCAGCCGGGTCGCGCCCGCCGCCACCGTGGTCGCGAGTATCCAGCCCAGTGTGATCATCATCGCCGCCAGCCACTGCCAGCCGCCGCGCAGCTGCCACTGGCCCGCCTGGCCCAGATCGATCACCGGCAGCAGGAGGTCCAGCGTGAACAGGGCAGGGCTCCAGGTCGGATGCCCGCCGGAGTTCATCGGCGGATGGTCGGCGTGCGAGAAGCCCAGCGTGCCCGCCGCCCACAGCACCGCCATCCACACCGCGGCCCGGCCGGGGCGGTAGCCGTAGGCCACCGTCCAGTCCTGGACGTACCCCCAGAACTTGCCCGCCAGTGGCAGTGTCTCGCGGCGCCGGCGCTGCTTGGCGAGCAGCACCTCGCGGGCGTCCTCGTCCTCCCCGGCGGCGCGCAGCACGGAGGCCAGCCGTTCGTACGGCTCCGGGTTGTACTCGGCGGTGGCCGCCGCCACCCAGTCCAGGCGCCGGGTCAGCGGGAACGGCCCCTGCGGTACGAGACTCTCGTACGCGAAGCCGCCCATGTGCAGGTTGCCCGGCCCCGGCCAACTGCCCGCTCGGTCCACCAGATTGACGACCCGCGCACCGGACAGCACCACCTTCCCGCGCTGCGGCTGGTCCCCGAGGAAGCGCAGCTCGGGCGTCTGCACCCGGCGCAGCGACAGCTCCTGGTCGTCGGTGAAGGCGAACCGGGCCCGCTCCATGTCCACGGCGTCGCCGAACCGCCCGTCGTCCAGCCGTATCCCGCCCCGGCACTCGAAGCGCTGGATGCGCGTCCCGCGCGCGGGGGTCGTCCCGCTCAGCAGCGGATTGCCCACGCCGGCCGGGGTCAGGTACAGGGTGCGCTCCACCGTCAGCTGGGGGGCGTTCAGGGCGAGGCGCGCGTACGGGTTGGCCAGTTTCGCCCCCCGCAGGCTCAGCGACACCCCGATCTTGGCGCTGCGCAGGCTCAGCTCGCCGTGCGACTCCAGCAGCTCCGCCTGCAGATCCTGGCCCACGGTCATGCCGTCCGCGGCGATCGAACGGCCGCTGCGGTCCCGGTAGACGATCGCCTGGTTGAGCAGCAGGTCCGTGCCGATGTGCGCATCGGTCAGCCGGACGCCGTTCTGGAAGCGGCAGCGCGGCAGGTGCAGATCGCCCTCGGTGTGCACCCGGGCCGCCTCCAGGCGCGGCGCCGCGCAGTCCACCAGGCGCAGGGTCGTGAACCGGGCCTCGGGGAGGAGGATCTCCTCGTCGAAGCGGCAGCCGCGCATCTCCAGGTACGGCGTGACCGTGCCGCCCGCCAGGTCCAGCGTGCCGGTGATCCGCACGCCGACCAGCTTCAGCGAGGACACCCGGCCCGCGAGCGCGGGCGGCCCGTCCAGCAGCAGCCAGCAGATGATGCGCGCCCGCACGCTCCGCTCGGGCCCCCAGGGGTGCCCGCCGTGCGGATCGTCCACGACGGCGTCGCCGCTGCTGAGGTCGTACACGCTGCCGTTGCGGAAGGCCTGCCACATGCCCGCCTCGGCCGCGGTCAGGTCGTCCGGCAGGTCCCCGGCGCGGATGCCGGCTCCCTCGGTCACCGCTCTTCCTTCTCTCTCACCTGCACACGAGCTTTCTCGACTACTCACGAGTCACGTTTTTTCGTACACCCGTTCATGCCCGCTGAGTGACGCCTTGTACACAAGACGTGAAGGCGATCTTCCGGGTTCCAGCCAGGCTATGTACCACCTGTTGGGCCACGTTCTGTATCAGCCATTGATACGCGCGGACGGCTCCCGACCCCGGTCTGAGAGAATTGACACCGTGATCTCCCGAATCGATCTGCGCGGCGACGCCCTTCCTGAGGGCCCCGCCCTGCGCGACCTGCTGCCCCGAGCCGACTTCGACGTTCAGACCGCCCTGGAGAAGGTGCGTCCGATCTGCGAAGCCGTGCATCATCGGGGCGACGCGGCGCTGATCGACTTCGCCGAGAAGTTCGACGGAGTACGGCTGGAATCCGTCCGTGTCCCGGCCCGGGCGCTCACCGGGGCGCTCGAGGCCCTCGACCCGGCCGTGCGCGCGGCCCTGGAGGAGTCCATCCGCCGCGCCCGTCTGGTCCACCGCGAGCAGCGCCGTACGACGCACACCACCCAGGTCGTGCCCGGCGGATCCGTGACCGAGAAGTGGGTGCCGGTCGAACGTGTCGGGCTCTACGCCCCGGGCGGCCGCTCGGTCTACCCGTCCTCCGTGATCATGAACGTGGTGCCCGCGCAGGAGGCCGGAGTCGAGTCGATCGCGCTCGCCTCCCCCGCCCAGGCCGAGTTCGGCGGGCTCCCGCACCCGACGATCCTCGCGGCGTGCGCCCTGCTCGGTGTGGACGAGGTCTACGCGGCCGGCGGCGCCACCGCCGTCGCGATGTTCGCGTACGGCACCGAGTCCTGTCCGCCCGCGAACATGGTCACCGGCCCCGGCAACATCTGGGTGGCCGCAGCCAAGCGCTACTTCACCGGCAAGATCGGCATCGACGCCGAGGCCGGCCCCACCGAGATCGCGGTCCTCGCGGACGACACCGCCGACCCGGTGCACGTGGCCTCGGACCTGATCAGCCAGGCCGAGCACGACCCGCTCGCGGCGGCCGTCCTCGTCACCGACTCCGTCGAGCTGGCCGACGCGGTGGACAAGGAGCTGGAGGCGCAGGTCGGGGCCACCAAGCACATCGAGGACCGCATCCGCCCGGCCCTGGCCGGCAAGCAGTCCGCGATCGTGCTGGTCGACGGCATCGAGGAGGGCCTCAGGGTGGTCGACGCCTACGGCGCCGAGCACCTGGAGATCCAGACCGCCGACGCCGCCGCGGTCGCCGGCCGCGTGAAGAACGCGGGCGCGATCTTCATCGGTCCCTGGGCCCCCGTCTCGCTCGGCGACTACGCGGCCGGGTCCAACCACGTCCTGCCCACCGGCGGCTGCGCCTGCCACTCCTCCGGCCTGTCCGTCCAGTCCTTCCTGCGCGGCATCCACATCGTGGACTACACGAAGGACGCGCTGGCCGAGGTCGCGCACCACGTGGTGACGCTGGCGGAGGCGGAGGACCTGCCCGCGCACGGCGCGGCGATCAAGGCGAGGTTCGGCTGGAAGGTACCCGAGAGCAAGTGACCGGCAACCCCTCTCTGTCCCCTTGGGACGAGCTCCCCATCCGCGACGAGCTGCGCGGCAAGTCCCCCTACGGCGCGCCCCAGTTGGACGTCCCCGTACGGCTGAACACCAACGAGAACCCGTACCCGCTGCCCGAGCCGCTGGTCGAGCGGATCGCGGAGCGGGTGCGCGAGGCCGCCCGCGGCCTGAACCGCTATCCCGACCGGGACGCGGTCCAGCTGCGCACCGAGCTGGCCAAGTACCTGACCAGGACCGGCAAGTACCCGCTCGGCATCGAGAACGTGTGGGCGGCCAACGGTTCCAACGAGGTCATCCAGCAGTTGCTGCAGACCTTCGGCGGACCGGGCCGTACGGCCCTCGGCTTCGAGCCGTCGTACTCGATGCACGCGCTCATCGCTCGCGGCACGGGGACCGGCTGGATCCCGGGCCCGCGGGGCGAGGACTTCACGATCGACCCCGCGGCCGCCGAGCGGGTCATCGCCGAGCACCGGCCCGACGTCGTCTTCATCACCACCCCCAACAACCCCACCGGAAACGCGGTTCCGCCCGAGACGGTCCTCGCGCTGTACGACGCGGCCCAGGCGGCCAGGCCGTCCATGGTGATCGTGGACGAGGCCTACATCGAGTTCAGTCACGGCGACTCGCTGCTGCCGCTGCTGGAGGGCCGGCCGCACCTGGTCGTCTCCCGCACCATGTCGAAGGCCTTCGGCGCCGCCGGCCTGCGGCTCGGCTACCTCGCCGCGCACCCCGCGGTCGTGGACGCCGTACAGCTCGTACGACTGCCGTACCACCTGTCCGCGATCACCCAGGCGACCGCCCTGGCCGCCCTGGAGCACACCGACACGCTGCTGAAGTACGTCGAGCAGCTCAAGTCGGAGCGCGACCGGCTGGTCGCCGAACTGCGCGCGATCGGCTACGACGTCATCGGGTCCGACGCGAACTTCGTGCAGTTCGGCCGGTTCGAGAGCGCCCACGACGCCTGGCGGCGGATCCTCGACCGGGGCGTCCTGGTCCGGGACAACGGCGTACCGGGATGGCTGCGGGTGTCCGCCGGAACCCCCGAAGAGAACGACGCGTTCCTCGACGCGGTACGGGAACTGAAGAAGGAGCTTGAGGCATGACTCGCGATGTCCGCGTCGGACGAATCGAGCGCACCACCAAGGAGACCTCGGTGCTGGTCGAGATCGGTCTCGACGGCACCGGGAGGACCGACATCGCCACCGGCGTCGGCTTCTACGACCACATGCTCGACCAGCTCGGCAGGCACGGCCTGTTCGACCTGACCGTCAAGACCGACGGCGACCTGCACATCGACTCCCACCACACCATCGAGGACACCGCCCTCGCGCTCGGCGCCGCCTTCAAGCAGGCCCTCGGCGACAAGGTGGGGATCTACCGCTTCGGCAACTGCACGGTTCCGCTGGACGAGTCCCTCGCCCAGGTCACCGTCGACCTGTCCGGCCGCCCCTACCTCGTGCACACCGAGCCCGAGAACATGGCGCCGATGATCGGCGAGTACGACACGACGATGACCCGGCACATACTGGAGTCCTTCGTCGCGCAGGCGCAGATCGCGCTGCACGTGCACGTGCCCTACGGGCGCAACGCGCACCACATCGTGGAGTGCCAGTTCAAGGCGCTCGCCCGGGCCCTGCGCTACGCCAGCGAGCGCGATCCCCGCGCGGCCGGCATCCTCCCCTCCACGAAGGGCGCGCTGTAAACCCATGAACGGTCTCTCGACCCTCCTGATCGTCGTCGGCCTCTTCCTGGTCGGCGGGATCATCTCCTTCGCGAAGCAGAAGATGCCCGCGAGCCTGATCGTGCTCCTCTCCATCGGTGCGGCCCTGTGCCTCGTCGCGGGCGTGATGCGGCTGGAGGTGTGGAATTGAGCCCTGCCACGAAAAAGGTCGTCGTCTTCGACTACGGCTTCGGCAACGTCCGCTCCGCCGAGCGCGCCCTCGCGCGCGTGGGAGCCGACGTCGAGATAACGCGCGACTTCGACCGGGCGATGAACGCCGACGGTCTGCTGGTCCCGGGCGTGGGCGCCTTCGCCGCCTGCATGGAGGGGCTGCGTGCGGCCCGCGGTGACTGGGTCGTCGACCGCCGGCTGTCCGGCGGGCGGCCGGTGATGGGCATCTGCGTGGGCATGCAGATCCTGTTCGCGCGCGGCATCGAGCACGGCGTGGAGACCGAGGGCCTCGACGAGTGGCCCGGCTCCGTCGAGCCGCTCCAGGCCGAGATCGTTCCCCACATGGGCTGGAACACCGTCGACGCCCCGGCCGACTCGGAGCTGTTCGCCGGCCTGGACGCGGACGCCCGCTTCTACTTCGTGCACTCCTACGCCGTCCACGACTGGACCCTGGAGTCGCACAACCCGCTGATCGCGGCCCCCAGGGTCACCTGGTCGACGCACGGCAAGCCCTTCGTGGCCGCGGTGGAGAACGGAGCCCTGTGGGCCACCCAGTTCCACCCCGAGAAGTCCGGCGACGCCGGTGCCCAGCTCCTCACCAACTGGATCGGAACCCTGTAGACCATGGCCAAGCTCGAACTCCTTCCCGCCGTCGACGTCCGCGACGGCCAGGCCGTCCGCCTCGTGCACGGCGAGTCCGGGACCGAGACGTCCTACGGCTCCCCGCTGGAGGCCGCCCTCGCCTGGCAGCGCTCCGGTGCCGAGTGGCTGCACCTGGTCGACCTGGACGCCGCCTTCGGTACGGGTGACAACCGGGAACTGATCGCCGAGGTCGCCCGGGCGATGGACATCAAGGTGGAGCTGTCCGGCGGCATCCGCGACGACGCCACCCTCGCCGCCGCCCTCGCCACCGGCTGCACCCGGGTGAACCTCGGCACCGCCGCCCTGGAGACCCCCGAGTGGGTGGCCAAGGTCATCGCCGAGCACGGTGACAAGATCGCGGTCGGCCTGGACGTGCGCGGCACGACGCTGCGAGGCCGCGGCTGGACCCGCGACGGCGGCGACCTCTACGAGACGCTGGCGCGCCTCGACAAGGAGGGATGCGCCCGCTACGTCGTCACCGACATCGCCAAGGACGGCACCCTCCAGGGCCCGAATCTGGAGCTGCTGCGCAACGTCTGCGGAGTGACGGACCGGCCGGTCGTGGCCTCCGGCGGCGTGTCGTCGCTGGACGACCTCCGCGCCATCGCCGAGCTGGTACCCCTCGGTGTCGAGGGCTCCATCGTCGGGAAGGCCCTGTACGCGAAGGCGTTCACCCTGGAAGAGGCCCTGGAGGCGGTAGCGCAGTGAGCGACGTACGACGCGTGACCACCGGCGCGCCCTGGGAGGAGCAGTTCGGCTACTCCCGTGCGGTCGAGCTGCCCAACGGCCTTGTCCTGGTCTCGGGCTGCACGTCCATCGTGGACGGCCAGATCGCCGGCGGCGGCCCGTACGAGCAGGCGGTCAACGCCTTCAACGTCGCGCTGGCAGCGCTGGGCCGGCTGGGGCTCGGCCGGGACGATGTCGTGCGCACGCGCATGTACCTCACCCATGCCAGGGACGTGGACGAGGTCGGGCGGGCTCACAAGGAGCTGTTCGACACCGTCCGGCCCGCCGCATCCATGATCATCGTCTCTGGTTTCGTGGACCCCAGTCTGGTCGTCGAGATCGAGGTGGAGGCGTTCCGAGGAGTGTCCGCATGACCTTGGCCGTACGAGTCATCCCCTGCCTGGACGTGGACAACGGCCGGGTCGTCAAGGGCGTCAACTTCCAGAACCTGCGCGACGCCGGCGACCCCGTCGAGATGGCCAAGGTGTACGACGCCGAGGGCGCCGACGAGCTGACGTTCCTGGACATCACCGCGTCGTCCGGCAACCGTGAGACGACGTACGACGTGGTGCGCCGCACCGCCGAGCAGGTGTTCATCCCGCTGACCGTCGGCGGCGGGGTGCGCACGGCCGAGGACGTGGACAAGCTGCTGCGCGCCGGGGCCGACAAGGTGGGCGTGAACACGGCGGCGATCGCCCGTCCCGACCTCATCCGGGAGATCGCCGAGCGGTTCGGCCGTCAGGTGCTGGTGCTGTCGGTCGACGCGCGCCGTGGCGAGTCCGGGTCCTTCGAGGTCACCACCCACGGCGGCCGCCGCGGTACCGGCATCGACGCCGTCGAGTGGGCGCACCGGGCCGCCGAGCTGGGCGCGGGGGAGATCCTGCTGAACTCCATGGACGCGGACGGCACCAAGGACGGCTACGACCTGGAGATGATCGCGGCCGTGCGCAAGCACGTCACCGTCCCGGTGATCGCCTCGGGCGGCGCCGGCAGGCTGGCGGACTTCCCGCCGGCCGTCGGGGCGGGCGCGGACGCGGTCCTGGCCGCCTCCGTCTTCCACTTCGGGGATCTGCGCATCGGCGAGGTCAAGCAGACGTTGCGGGAGGCGGGACACCCCGTGCGGTGAGGCCGTGTCGGCCTCCGGCCCCGGTTGCCCTCGGGCGGCCGGGGCCTTCTCGTTCCCAGAAAAGAAAGAGAAGTTGCGCAAAAAATGTTGTGCAACTTTTCTTTCTCATTTAGCGTTGAGTGCATGACAGCCAAGGGGAGCCGTCCCATCACCGACGTGGGCACACTGAAAGCCCTTGCCCACCCGCTGCGGATGAAGCTGTACCGAGCCCTGTGCGTGGCCGACAAGGCGACCGCCTCGCACCTCGCCGACCAGGTCGACGAGGCCGTCTCACTGGTCAGCTACCACCTGCGCAAGCTCGCCGAGCAGGGGCTGATCGAGGAGGCCGAGCCACAGAGCGCGGACGGCCGGGAACGCTGGTGGCAGCCCTCCTCGGAGGGTGTGAGCATCCGCGACAAGGACTTCCGGGACGCCCCCGAGAAGGCGGCCGCCCATCTGGCGGCCACCCGGCTCTTCCACGAACAGCGCGCCGACCTGTACCGGCGCTACCTCGACGAACGCGCCACCTGGAGCGCCGAGTGGAACGCCGCCGCACCCGACAGCGAGTCCCTGATGCGCCTCACCGCGGCCGAACTGACCGAACTCCAGGAGGAGTTGATCGCCCTGGTCAGGAAGTACGACGAGAAGGGCCGGTCCGCCGCAGCAGCCGGTGACACCGAAGGGCGCGAGCACGTCGCGCTGCACGTGTACGGATTCCCGTTCCGCGTCTGAGAAGGGCCCTCCCGTGACCGCCACCCTCATACCGCCGGTCTCCGCCACCGACGGCCGCCCCGCCCACCGCGACCCCAATGTCCTGCGCTGGCTCGGTGCCTACGCCTCCTCCATGCTCGGCGACAGCGTCTACTACATCGCCCTGTCCTGGGCCGCCGTCCAGGCCGGAAGCCCCGCACAGGCCGGTGTCGTGATGTCGGTCAGCGCCCTGCCGAGGGCCGTGCTGATGCTCGGCGGAGGCGTGCTCGCCGACCGGCTGGGCCCGCGCCGGGTCGTCATCGGCAGCGACGCCGTGCGCTGCGCGGCCGTTCTCGCGGTGGCCGCCCTGCTGTTCCTCACCAGTCCCGGGCTGTGGCCGCTCGCCCTGCTGGCCC
This sequence comes from Streptomyces sp. NPDC101151, assembly GCF_044768335.1. Classification (NCBI taxonomy): domain Bacteria; kingdom Bacillati; phylum Actinomycetota; class Actinomycetes; order Kitasatosporales; family Streptomycetaceae; genus Streptomyces; species Streptomyces sp. NPDC101151. The sequence continues at coordinate 81,119 of NZ_JBIWPP010000006.1, forward strand.
TGGTCTTCGGCACCGTCGACGCCGTGTTCCTGCCCGCCGTCGGAGCCCTCCCGGCGCGGATCACCGGCAAGGACCAACTGGCCCGGGTCCAGGGCATGCGGGGCCTCGCGATCCGCTTCGCGAACGTCGTCGGCGCCCCGCTCGGCGGCCTCGCCGTGGCGGCCGGCGGCGCGACGGCCGCCTTCGGGCTCGCCGGGCTGCTCATCGCGGTCTCCCTGCCGCTGCTGGTCTCCGTACGGGTCCGGGACCTGCCGGCGGACGACAGGAGCGGTGCGCGGGAGGAAACCCCGTGGCGGGACCTCAAGGCGGGGCTGCGCTACCTCCGCGGCCACCGCGTCCTGGCCCCGCTGATGCTGGCCATCGCCCTTGGCGACCTCGGTTTCGTCGGCCCGTTCAACGTCGGTCTGGCCCTGCTCGCCGACCAGCGCGGCTGGGGCGCCTCCGGTCTTGGCTGGGTGCTCGCCGGGTTCGGCGCCGGCGCGGGCACCGCCTCGCTCCTGCTGACCGTCCGGGGGCGGCTGCCGCGCGCCGGGCTGGTCGCCGCGTGCGCCATCCTCGCGGGCTCCGTGGCGATCGGTGCCCTCGCCTATGTCCCGAGCCTCGTCGCGGCCGTCGGGGTCGCCCTGCTCGTCGGGCTGCTCGCCGGGCTCAGCGGCGCCATGTGCGGCGCCCTGCTGCAGACCCAGGCCGACCCCGCCTACCTCGGCCGGGTCACGGCCGTATCCGGCTTGGTCAGCCTCGGTCTCGCCCCACTGAGCATGCCGTTCGCGGCCGCGGCGATCGCGGCCTGGGGCATCGGCCCGGTCTATGTCGTCAGTGCCGTCGTCTGCGGGCTCGGCGGGGTCGTCGTCCTGTGCGCCCCGGGTCTGCGCCGCGCCGAGCTGCCCCGCTAGGGCCCGTCCGGCGGATCCGGCCGGCTCCGGGCGGCGGTGCCTCGTCGGCGCGGGTGGGCGTGCCGGACCCCGCGATTCCGGCAGGCCCGCCTGCTCAGCCCTTCGGCTGGGCCAGCTGCACCAGGTTGCCCACGGTGTCGTCGAGCACGGCCGCGATCACCGGCCCCTGCTCCTGCGGCTCGTGGGTGAACCGCACCCCGAGGCCGCACAGCCGCTCGTACTCCGCCTGGATGTCGTCCACGGAGAAGACGATGCACGGGATCCCCGCCTCGTACAGAGCCCGGCGGTACGGCTCCGCGATGGGGCCGTCGCCGGGCTCCAGCAGCAGCTGGAGGTCCGGCTGGGCCCCGGCCGGGGCGCCCACCGTGATGAACAGCGTGCCGCCGCCCAGGTCCAGGTGGGTACGGGTCTCGAAGCCGAGGACGTCGGTGTAGAAGGCGTGCGCCGTCGGCACGTCGTCCACGTAGACACCGGTCATCGCGACCTTGATCATGGCCGGCCTCTCAGATGCCCAGCTGCTTCGACTCGTGCAGCTTGGCGATCGCGTTCTCGTCGCCGTCCAGCTCGACCTTCGCCGCGCTCTGCCGGCCGAACGCGAACATCAGCAGCTCCGACGGCTCGCCCGTCACCGTCACCACGGGAGCGCCCCGGTGGGCGACGGCGGTCTGGCCGTCCGGACGCCGCAGGACCACGCCCGTCGGCACACCCCGGCCCAGCAGCCGGGCGGTGCGCTCCAGACGGGACCACAGGGCCTCCTGGAAGACGGGGTCGAGCTCGCGGGGCGTCCAGTCCGGCTGGGCGCGGCGTACGTCCTCCGTGTGGACGTAGAACTCCACGATGTTGGCCGCCTCGTCGATCTGCTTGAGCTGAAAGGGCGAGAAACGCGGCGGGCCCGTACGGATCAGCTGGATCAGCTCCTCGTACGGCTTCGCGGCGTACTCGCCCATCACCTTCTCGAGGCGCGGCGCGAGCGGCTTGAGCAGCGCGCCCCCGGCGGCGTCCGGCCGCCGCTCCCGCACCACCACGTGCGCGGCGAGATCACGCGTCTGCCAACCCTCGCAGAGGGTCGGGGCGTCCGGACCGGTCGTTTCCAAGAGGTCGGCGAACAGAAGCCGTTCACGCTGGGCGAAGGTCGACATGCAGTCAGCCTACGACCACGCACCGACTCCGCCCAGCGGGCGCGGGCCGCACCGCCGCCCGCCGTTCCGCCCACCCGCCCGCCGTTCCGCCCACCCGTCACCCGGCCGCCACCCCTCGACGAGGCGCTTCGCGCCCCAGTGCTCATCCAGTGGACACGGACCGTCACTGTCCGTGCGGCGCGGCACAATGGCACCCATGACCAGCACGCCTCCGCCCAGCAGCCTCGACCCCGGGATCGCCGCGCGCCTCAAGCGCAGCGCCGACGGACTCCTGCCCGCCATCGCCCAGCAGTACGACACCGGTGAGGTGCTCATGCTCGGCTGGATGGACGACGAGGCGCTGCACCGCACGCTCACCACGGGCCGCTGCACCTACTGGTCCCGCAGCCGCCAGGAGTACTGGGTCAAGGGCGACACCTCCGGTCACTTCCAGTGGGTGAAGTCCGTCGCCCTCGACTGCGACGCCGACACCGTGCTGGTCAAGGTCGACCAGGTCGGCGCCGCCTGCCACACCGGCGCCCGCACCTGCTTCGACGCCGACGTGCTCGTCAAGGACGCCGATTCCGGCCGACCCGCCTCCGATCAGTAAGGTCTGCCGCCATGGACCTCGAGACCTTCCGCAAGCTCGCCACCGACCGGCGCGTCATCCCGGTCACGCGCAAGCTCCTCGCCGACGGCGACACCCCGGTCGCGCTCTACCGCAAGCTCGCCGCCGAGCGCCCCGGCACCTTCCTGCTGGAGTCCGCGGAGAACGGCCGCTCCTGGTCCCGCTACTCCTTCGTGGGCGTGCGCTCCGCCGCCACCCTCACCGCACGGGACGGCGAGGCCCACTGGCTCGGCACCCCGCCCGTCGGCGTCCCCACGGACGGCGACCCGCTCGCCGCCCTGCGCGCCACCCTTCAGGCCCTGCACACCCCGCACCAGGAGGGCATGCCGCCCTTCACCGGAGGCATGGTCGGCTACCTCGGCTACGACATCGTCCGCCGCCTGGAGAAGATCGGCCCCGGCGAGCACGACGACCTGAAGCTGCCCGAGCTGACCATGCTCCTCACCAGCGACCTCGCCGTCATGGACCACTGGGAGGGCTCGGTCCTGCTGATCGCCAACGCGATCAACCACAACGACCTCGACACCGGAGTGGACGAGGCCTACGCGGACGCCGTGGCCCGCCTCGAGGCCATGGAGGCCGACCTGACCCGGGCGGTCGCCCAGCCCCCGGCGGTCCTGCCCCCCTCCGAACTGCCCGAGTACACCGCGCTGTGGGGCGGCCCCGACTTCCAGGCGGCCGTGGAGGACGTCAAGGAGCGCATCCGCGCGGGCGAGGCCTTCCAGGTCGTGCCCTCCCAGCGCTTCGAGACCCCGTGCACGGCGAGCGCACTCGACGTCTACCGGGTCCTCAGGGCCACCAACCCGTCGCCGTACATGTACCTGTTCCGGTTCCCCCACGGGGACGGCGGCGGCGCCTTCGACGTCGTCGGCTCGTCCCCCGAGGCGCTGGTGAAGGTCGAGGACGGGCGCGCGATGGTCCACCCCATCGCCGGTACCCGGCACCGCGGCGCCACCCCGCAGGAGGACCAGGCACTCGCCGAGGAACTGCTCGCCGACCCCAAGGAGCGCGCCGAGCACCTGATGCTGGTCGACCTCGGCCGCAACGACCTCGGCCGGGTCTGCGAACCCGGCTCGGTGGAGGTCGTGGACTTCATGTCCGTCGAGCGCTACTCGCACGTCATGCACATCGTGTCGACGGTCACCGGCAGGGTCGCGGACGGCCGTACGGCGTTCGACGTGCTGACCGCGTGCTTCCCGGCGGGCACCCTCTCCGGCGCTCCCAAGCCCCGCGCCATGCAGATCATCGACGAACTCGAACCGTCCCGGCGCGGCCTGTACGGCGGCTGCGTCGGTTACCTCGACTTCGCCGGCGACTCCGACACCGCCATCGCCATCCGTACGGCCCTGCTCCGCGACGGCACCGCGTATGTGCAGGCCGGCGCGGGCATCGTCGCCGACTCCGACCCGGTCGCCGAGGACCAGGAGTGCCGCAACAAGGCGGCGGCGGTGCTGCGCGCGGTCCACACGGCGAACCGGCTGGGCAAGTAGGGCGCTTCTCATAGGAACCCCGGGTGACGGTTCGCCCGGGGTTCAGGCGATAGTGGAGTACGTGACTGCCGTACCTCACCCCCGTTCCGAAGCCGCCGCGCCCGCCCGGTCCGGCCGGCGGAGCCTCGCCGTGGCCCTGCTGGGCGGTGCGCTCGGCGCGGCCGTGACGCTGCTCGCGACCCGGCAACGATGGTCGGAGGGCACCGCCACGGTGGCCGGTGGCGCGTTCCCGCTGACAGCCAGGGGCAGCGACGTCACGGGCGTCCCCGCGGCCCTCGCCATAGTGGGCCTCGCCGCGCTCGTCGCCGTCTTCGCCGTCCGCAGAGCCGGCCGCCATGTCGTCGCCGCCCTGCTCGCGCTCTCCGGCGCGGGCATCGTCGCCGCCGCCCTCCTCGGGGCCTCGGACGGCTCCGCGCTGGACGAGAAGGCCGCGCAGACCACCGGCGACACCTCGGCCACGGTCGCCGCCCTCAGCCACACGGGCTGGCCCTATGTCGCGGCCGTCGGCGGCGTCCTGATCCTCCTCGCCGGGCTGCTCGCCCTGCGCTACGGCCGCCTGTGGCCCGCCATGTCCGGCCGCTACGAGCGCGGGGCCGACCGCCCGCGGCGCACGGCGCGCCCGGCGGACCCCGAACGTCCGGAGGAGATCTGGAAGGCCCTGGACCGCGGCGAGGACCCCACCGGCGCCTGAGCCGTACCCCCGGGCCGTCGCCGGATGTGGCGAACCAGACGCCGCCCCAGCCTCCCGCACCCGCTCACGTACGGGACAATGGACGATGAGCGTCCGGCTCGGACAGTGATCGGACGGGCTCGGAACCGTACGACACGTACACACGTACACAGCAACGAGGAGCAAGTCATGGCGGGCAGCAGCCACGGTCACACCCCGGCCGCCTGGACCGGCGTCACCATCGCCTTCATCGGTTTCTGCGTCTCGGGTGCCTTCATGGTGATGGCGCAGCCGCTCGGCTTCTGGGCCGGCATGGTGATCGTGGTCCTCGGCGGTGTCGTGGGCGCCGCCATGCGCGCCATGGGCCTCGGCCAGCCGAAGCAGCAGGCGCACGCCATCGCGCACGTGGCCCCCGCCGCGACCCGCGAGCCGGCCGGCGCCGACGCCTGAGCACCACCGCTTCCCGCGAGGGGCGGTCCGCACCGGGGACGGTGCGGACCGCCCCTCGCGCGCGTGTGCGGAGCGTGCGGGGCACAATGCCAGCGTGAACGCCGACAGCCGCCCAGCCCCGCGCACCAGCCCGCCCGCCGCCCTGTGGGGCCGGCTCGCCGTCCCGGCCGGCCTCCTCGCGGCCGTGGCCGGGGCCTTCGCGTACGTCGGCTCGGTCGACCCCAACGAGCCCGGCCACTACCCGGTGTGCCCCCTGTACCGGCTCACCGGCCTGTACTGCCCCGGCTGCGGCGGACTGCGCAGCGCGCACGCCTTCGTCCACGGCGACTTCCTCACCGCCCTGCACGACAACGCGGCGGGCGTGGCCGCCTACCTCGGTTTCGCGGTGCTGTGGACCGTCTGGGTGGTCCGCGCGGTGCGCGGCCGGGCGGTGCGGATCGAGCCCGGGGGGGTGAAGATGTGGAGCATAGGGGTGTTGCTGCTGGTCTTCACCGTGGTCCGGAACCTGCCGGGCGGCGGTTGGCTGCATCCTTGACCGCTTGCGAAACGTCCAGGTCGTGGGACCGGTATAGATCGGATGCAGGGCCTGCGTGGACCTCCGGATACCATCGATGTGACCGAGGGTTTTCAAAACCCGAAGGAACAACTGGAACAACCGTCTGAAAGGGGGCCGCTCGCGTGAGTGTGCTCGACGAGATCATCGACGGAGTCCGTGCCGACCTCGCGGAGCGGCAGGCACGCGTCAGCCTCGACGAGCTCAAGGAGCGTGCGGCGAAGGCCCCCGCCGCCAAGGACGGGGTGGCCGCGCTCAAGGGCGACGGTGTCAAGGTGATCTGCGAGGTCAAGCGCTCCAGCCCCTCCAAGGGCGCGCTGGCCGCGATCGCCGACCCGGCCGGGCTCGCCGCCGACTACGAGGCGGGCGGTGCCGCCGTCATCTCGGTCCTGACCGAACAGCGCCGCTTCGGCGGCTCGCTGGCCGACCTGGAAGCCGTCCGGGCGCGCGTGGACATCCCGGTCCTGCGCAAGGACTTCATCGTCACGTCGTACCAGCTGTGGGAGGCCCGGGCCTACGGCGCCGACCTCGCGCTGCTGATCGTGGCCGCCCTCGACCAGCCGGCCCTGGAGTCGCTGATCGAGCGCGCCGTCTCCATCGGACTCACCCCGCTCGTCGAGGTGCACGACGAGGACGAGGTCGAACGGGCCGTGGCCGCGGGTGCCCGGATCATCGGCGTCAACGCGCGCAACCTGAAGACCCTGGAGGTCGACCGCGGCACGTTCGAGCGGGTGGCTCCGGAGGTTCCCGAGGGCATCGTCAAGGTCGCCGAGTCCGGAGTGCGCGGGCCGCACGACCTGATCGCGTACGCCAACGCCGGTGCCGACGCGGTCCTGGTCGGCGAGTCCCTCGTGACCGGGCGCGACCCGAAGGCCGCCGTCTCCGACCTGGTCGCCGCGGGCGAGCACCCCGCGCTGCGGCACGGGCGAAGCTGACCACGCCGTAGGGTTTCCTCCGATGACGCTCACCGCCACCGCCACGATCGTGGACCGGTATGCCCGCCTCGCGCGCGGCTGCCGGCCGCGTGGCTGCCGCGCGCCCGCACGCAGGGTGCACGGCCGGCGGGTGCGCTACGTCATCGGTGACGAACCGGGCCAGGTGAACGGCATGCGATGGCGTCCCTCCAGGGGCGCGGGGCTGTGCCCGCCCGTGCGGCTCCGCCGCACGGGCGCGACACACCACAGCCGGCCCACGGCCGTCTGACGACCCCGCCCCCACGGCGAATTCGTGTTGTCCACACAACTCACCGTGAGGTTTCTGCATGCCCAGCCAGTTCTTCATCCCTGACCCGACCGGCCAGGTACCCAGCGCCGAGGGCTACTTCGGCGCGTTCGGCGGGAAGTTCATCCCGGAGGCCCTCGTCGCCGCCGTGGACGAGGTCGCCGTCGAGTACGAGAAGGCGAAGGCCGATCCGGAGTTCGCCCGCGAGCTCGACGACCTGCTCGTCCACTACACCGGCCGGCCCAGTGCCCTGACCGAGGTGCCCCGGTTCGCCGAACACGCCGGCGGCGCCCGTGTCTTCCTGAAGCGGGAGGACCTCAACCACACCGGCTCCCACAAGATCAACAACGTCCTCGGCCAGGCCCTGCTCACCAGGCGCATGGGCAAGTCCCGGGTCATCGCGGAGACCGGCGCGGGCCAGCACGGCGTCGCGACGGCCACCGCCTGCGCCCTCTTCGGCCTCGACTGCACCATCTACATGGGTGAGGTCGACACCCGGCGCCAGGCCCTCAACGTGGCCCGCATGCGCATGCTCGGCGCCGAGGTCGTCGCCGTGAAGTCCGGCAGCCGCACGCTCAAGGACGCCATCAACGAGGCGTTCCGGGACTGGGTCGCCAACGTCGACCACACCCACTACCTGTTCGGCACGGTCGCCGGCCCGCACCCCTTCCCGGCCATGGTCCGCGACTTCCACCGGGTCATCGGCGTCGAGGCACGCCGCCAGCTCCTGGAGCGCGCCGGCCGCCTCCCTGACGCGGCCGTCGCCTGTGTCGGCGGCGGCTCCAACGCCATCGGCCTCTTCCACGCCTTCATCCCCGACGAAGGCGTCCGTCTGGTCGGCTGCGAGCCGGCCGGGCACGGCGTGGAGACCGGCGAGCACGCGGCCACCCTGACCGCGGGCGAGCCAGGCATCCTGCACGGCTCCCGCTCCTACGTCCTGCAGGACGACGAGGGCCAGATCACCGAGCCGTACTCCATCTCGGCCGGTCTGGACTACCCGGGTGTCGGCCCGGAGCACTCCTACCTGCGCGACAGCGGTCGCGGCGAGTACCGCGCGGTCACCGACGACGCCGCCATGCAGGCCCTGCGCCTGCTGTCGCGCACCGAGGGCATCATCCCGGCCATCGAGAGCGCCCACGCCCTCGCCGGCGCCCTGGAGGTCGGCAAGGAGCTGGGCAAGGACGGGCTGATCGTGGTCAACCTGTCCGGCCGCGGCGACAAGGACATGGACACCGCGGCGCGCTACTTCGGCCTCTACGACACCGACGCCGAGGTGGCCGCCAACGAAGCCGACACCGCCGAGATCGAGGGGGACGCCAAGTGAGCGGCAACATCCAGCTGTTGACGGACACCCTCGCGGCCGCGAAGGCCGAGGGCCGGTCCGCGCTCATCGCCTACCTCCCGGCCGGCTTCCCGACCGTGGACGGCGGCATCGAGGCGATCAAGGCCGTCTTCGACGGCGGCGCCGACGTGGTCGAGGTCGGCCTGCCGCACAGCGACCCGGTCCTGGACGGCCCGGTCATCCAGACCGCCGACGACATCGCCCTGCGCGGCGGAGTCAGGATCGCGGACGTGATGCGGACGGTCCGGGAGGCGCACGAGGCCACCGGTAAGCCGGTGCTCGTCATGACGTATTGGAACCCCATCGACCGCTACGGCGTCGAGCGCTTCACCGCGGAGCTGGCCGAGGCGGGCGGTGCGGGCTGCATCCTGCCCGACCTGCCGGTCCAGGAGTCGGGCCTGTGGAGGGAGCACGCGGACAAGCACGGTCTCGCCACCGTCTTCGTCGTCGCCCCCAGCAGCAAGGACGAACGGCTCGCCCGGATCACCGCGGCGGGCAGCGGCTTCGTCTACGCGGCCTCGCTGATGGGTGTCACCGGCACCCGCGCGTCGGTCGGCGCGCAGGCCCAGGACCTGGTCGAGCGCACCCGGGCCACCGGCACCCCGCTGCCGGTCTGCGTCGGTCTCGGTGTCTCCGACGCGGCCCAGGCCGCCGAGGTCGCCGGCTTCGCCGACGGTGTCATCGTCGGCTCGGCGTTCGTGAAGCGCATGCTGGACGCCCCGGACCACGCCTCGGGCCTCGAAGCGGTGCGCGGTCTCGCGGGCGAGCTGGCGAAGGGCGTACGCGGACAGGCGTGATCGCCCTCGGACGTCCGTTGTCACCCCTGGACGTCCGCAGCCGCCCGTAGTGACACGTAATGGTTCACAACGGATGATTCGGTCACTCGAACGAGTGGACCTCGGGTCGGGGAGGCGCGCTGCGCCTCCCCGGTTCGTTCTGGGGGTGTGAGCGAGAAGAACCGTGACGGAAAGCGCACTGCCCGGGAGCGGCTGGCGGTCGAGCGCGAGAAGCAGAAGTCCGCTGAGAAGCGACGGCGCACGCTGATCGTGGGCGCGAGCGTCGTCTGCGTCCTCGGCCTCGCGGCGGTGATCGGCGTGGTCGCGGCGAAGGCGGGCAAGGACAAGGGAACCAGCGCGGGCCCGGTCGTGGCGCCCTCGGGCGCGCAGGGCAAGGACAGTCTCGCGATCCCGGTCGGCAAGGACGGCGCCAAGTCGACGCTCACGGTCTGGGAGGACTTCCGCTGCCCGGCCTGCCAGTCCTTCGAGACCCGGTACCGGTCGACGCTCCACGAGCTGACCGACGCGGGCAAGCTCAGAATCGAATACCACCTGGTCCGGCTGATCGACGGCAACCTCGGCGGCACCGGCTCCCTGCGCGCGGCGAACGCCGCGGCCTGCGCCCAGGACGCCGGAAAGTTCCGCGACTACCACGACGTGCTGTACGCGAACCAGCCCCAGGAGACCGACGACGCCTTCGCGGACAACGGCAAGCTGATCCAGCTGGCCGGCAAGGTGAAGGGCCTCGACACCGCCGCCTTCCAGAAGTGCGTCAAGGACGGCGCCCACGACAGCTGGGTGAACAGGTCCCACAAGGCCATGCAGACCGCCGGCCTCAGCAGCACGCCCAGTGTCCTGCTGAACGGCAAGAACATCTACCAGGACCAGACGCTGACCCCGGAAAAGCTGAAGCAGATGGTGGAGCAGGCGAACCAGCAGTAAGTGTTTCTCACATCCCCGTTATGGACCCGTTGCCGGGCTGCTTGCCGACCCACCCGCCCGGCACGGTAGCGTCGACCTTGCCATGAACCTTGCCTCCATTCCCAGCCCGTCGCACGGGGTGTACCACCTCGGCCCCATTCCGCTGCGCGGTTACGCCTTCTGCATCATCATCGGCGTCTTCGTCGCTGTCTGGCTCGGCAACAAGCGCTGGATCGCCCGTGGCGGGCGCTCCGGCACGGTTGCCGACATCGCGGTCTGGGCCGTGCCCTTCGGCCTCGTCGGCGGCCGGCTCTACCACGTGATCACGGACTACGAGCTGTACTTCAGCGCCGGCCGTGACTGGGTGGACGCCTTCAAGGTGTGGGAGGGCGGCCTCGGCATCTGGGGCGCGATCGCGCTCGGCGCCGTGGGCGCCTGGATCGGCTGCCGACGCCGGGGCATCCCGCTGCCCGCCTACGCCGACGCCATCGCCCCCGGCATCGCCTTCGCGCAGGCCATCGGCCGCTGGGGCAACTGGTTCAACCAGGAGCTGTACGGCCGCGAGACGCATGTTCCGTGGGCGCTGCACATCACCTCCTCCGACGGCGGCCGGGTGCCGGGCTACTACCACCCGACGTTTCTGTACGAGTCCCTGTGGTGCATCGGCGTCGCCCTCCTGGTCATCTGGGCCGACCGCCGCTTCCGGCTGGGCCACGGCCGGGCGTTCGCCCTGTACGTCGCCGCGTACTGCGTGGGCCGCGGCTGGATCGAGTACATGCGCGTCGACGACGCCCACCACATCCTGGGTCTCCGCCTGAACGACTGGACCGCGATGCTCGTGTTCCTGCTGGCGGTGGCGTACATCGTTATCTCGTCGAAGAAGCGGCCGGGCCGTGAGGCGGTCGTGGAACCGGCAGCGGCTGCCGAGGCGGCCGCCGCCAAGAGCGAGCCCGAGTCCCCGGACTCCGCCGAGTCTGCGCAGCCCGAGCAGCAGGACTCCTCCGATTCCTCGGAGCCCGAGTCGCGGGAGTCACCGAAGGACGAGGCCGAGTCGGCGCCGAAGAAGAGCTGACGGCCGGCTGCACGGAACCGAAGGCGCCCGGATCCTTCCGGGCGCCTTCGGCGTGTGAGGGCTCAGCACCGTCGTGCCAGTGACAGGGTTCTCCGTGCCGTCGCCACCACCGCCGCGTCGATGAAGCGGCCGTCGGCGAGGGCCTGGGCGCCCGGGTCGGCCGCCGCTGCCTTGATGATCGTTTCCGCTTCCTCGATCTCCCCAGGCGTGGGCAGGTACGCCTCCTCGATCACCGGCAGCTGCCGAGGGTGGATCGCCGCTCGGCCCAGGAAACCGAGGCTGCGGCCGTGGGCGCAGGAGTCGGCCAGGCCGTCCAGGTCGCGGATGTCCGGGTGGACCGACTGGGGCGGCGGTGCCAGGCCGGCCGCACGGGCCGCGACGACCACGCGGGAGCGGGGCCAGTCGAGGCCAGCGTCGGCCCGTACCCCGAGGTCGGCCCGGAGGTCGGCCTCGCCGAGGGAGACACCCCGCAGGGACGGGTGGGCGGTGGCGATCGCGTACGCGTGCTCGATACCGAGGGCCGACTCCAGGAGGGCGTACAGGGGGAGCGGGCTGGCCACGGCGACCTGCCTGATCTGGTCCGGGGACGTCACCTTCGGGAGCCGCAGCCCGGACACGCCCGGCAGCGGGGCCAGCGTCGTGAGGTCGGCGGCCGCCCAGGGGCCGTCCAGGGCGTTGACGCGGACGTGGACCGGGACCGGCTGCGGTGCGCGGAGGCGCTCGGCGGTGGCCGTGCGGGCGTACTCCTTGCGGTCGGGGGCGACCGCGTCCTCCAGGTCGATCACCACCACGTCGGCGCCCGCTGCCAGCGCCTTGGTGACGACATGCGGACGGTCACCGGGTACGTAGAGCCAGGTGAGCGGCAGCGGTGTCACAGCGCGCCCTCCTCGCGCAGGGCGCGCAGGTCGGCCGGGGTGAGGCCCAGTTCGGTGAGCACCGCGTCCGTGTCGGCGCCGTGCGGGCGGCCGGCCCAGCGGATCGCGCCGGGCGTGGCGGACAGCCGGAAGAGCACGTTCTGCATGCGCAGCGGGCCCAGTTCCGGGTCGGCGACGGTGGTGACCGTGCCCAGGGCCTGGTACTGGGGGTCCGCCAGGACATCCCGCACGTCCTGGACCGGGGCCACCGCCGCCTCCGCCTTCTCGAAGGCCGCCAGGACCTCGTCGCGGGTGCGGGCCGCGATCCAGGAGCCCACCGCCTCGTCCAGCACCCCGGCGTGCGCGGCACGGTCCGTGCCCGTGGCGAACCACGGTTCCCCGATCAGCTCCGGGCGGCCCACCAGCCGCATCACCCGCTCGGCCACCGACTGCGCGGAGGTGGAGACGGCGACCCAGAGGCCGTCGGCGGTGCGGTAGGTGTTGCGCGGGGCGTTGTTCGCGGACCGGTTGCCGGTGCGTTTCTGGACGTAGCCGAGCTGGTCGTACCAGGTGGGCTGGGGGCCGAGGACGGCGAGGATCGGTTCGATGATCGCCATGTCCACGACCTGCCCCTCGCCGGTCCGGTCCCGCGCGGCCAGGGCCGTCAGCACGGCGTACGCCGTCGCCAGGCCCGCGATCGAGTCCGCGAGTCCGAAGGGCGGGAGCGTCGGCGGCGCGTCCGGTTCGCCGGTGACGGCCGCGAAGCCGCTCATCGCCTCGGCGAGGGTGCCGAAGCCGGGCCGGTGCGCGTACGGGCCGAACTGGCCGAAGGCCGTGACCCGGGCGAGGATCAGCCGCGGGTTGGCGGCGGACAGCTCCGCCCAGCCGAGGTCCCATCTCTCCAGGGTGCCGGGGCGGAAGTTCTCGATCACCACGTCGGCGGTGGCCGCGAGCCGGAGCAGCAGCGCACGGCCGCCGGGCTTGGACAGGTCGAGGGTGATGGTGCGCTTGTTGCGGCCGAGCACCTTCCACCACAGGCCGGCACCCTGCTTCGCCGGGCCGTGCCCCCGGGACGGGTCGGGCCGGCCCGGATGCTCCACCTTGATCACCTCGGCGCCGAAGTCGCCGAGCAGGGTGGCGGCCATGGGGCCCGCGAAAAGGGTGGCCAGGTCGAGGACCCGCAGGCCGTCGAGGGCCTGCATCGGCCGGGGCGCGCGCGGCGTCGTCCTCATGCTCATGCCGTGAACTGCGCGTCGATCTCCGGGCGGTACGGCATCGACACCGACGCCCCCTCCCGCTGCACGGACAGGGCCGCCGCGGCCGAGGCCCAGGACAGGGCCTCCCGCACCGGCTTCTCCTCGGCCAGGGCCACCGCGAGGGCACCGACGAAGGTGTCGCCCGCGCCCGTGGAGTCCACGGCCTTCACCCGGGGTGCGGGCACCACCAGTGGTTCGGCGCCCCGGGCCAGGTACAGGCTGCCGGTCGCGCCCAGGGTGACGACGACCTCCGGGACCAGGTCGAGCAGGGCGGTGGCCGCCTCGCGTGGATCGGTGCGGCCGGTCAGGGTGACGGCCTCGTACTCGTTCGGGACCAGCAGGTCGGTCGCGGCGAGGAGTCCGGGCGGGAGCGGCTGGGCGGGGGCCGGGGTGAGGATCGTACGGACGCCGTGCCGGCGGGCCGCCTCCGCGCCCGCGATCACGGCGGCCAGCGGGATCTCCAGCTGGAGCAGCAGGGCGTCGGCGGAGGCGAGCACGCCCTCGTCGCCGGGGGAGAGATGGTCGACCGTGCCGTTCGCGCCGGGGATGACGACGATGGAGTTGCCGCCCTCGTCGTCCACCACGATGTGGGCGGTGCCGGACGGGCCCTCCACCGTGCGCAGGACGTCGGTGTCCACGCCGGAGTGTTCGAGGGTGTCGCGCAGGCGCATGCCGAAGGCGTCGTTGCCGACGGCGCCGATCATCGAGACCGTGGCCCCGGCACGGGCGGCGGCGATCGCCTGGTTGGCGCCCTTGCCGCCGGGGATCGTACGGAACTCCCGTCCCGTCACGGTCTCGCCGCGCTGCGGAGCCTTGGTGACGTAGGTGACGAGGTCCATGTTCGTGCTGCCGAGGACGGCGATGTGGGTCATGGGCGGGTCGCCTCCAGGTGCGTGAGATGGGCGAGGGTGTCGAAGCCGGTGCCGTCGAAGTCGGCGACGGTGGTGGCGAGCCGGTTCTTCAGCGGGACTCGCCAGCGGTCGGGGAGCGCGCCCGGGCTGCCCGCGAGGAGGCCCGCGATGCTGCCCGTGGTCGCTCCGTTGGAGTCGGTGTCCCAGCCGCCGGACACGGCACGGCAGACGGAGCCGGTGAAGTCGCCGTCCGCGTGGGTGAGGGCGGCGACGATCAGGGCCGTGTTGGGGACGGCGTGGACCCAGTGGTGGGTGGCGGAGTAGGTGGCGTGGAGTTCGTCCACGACGTCGTCGAAGTCCCGGTGGTCCGCCGCCAGCCGGACGGCGTGGTCGATCGCCCGCGCCAGGCGGGAGCGGGGCGGGACCACCGTGCGCCCGGTGCGCAGGCAGGCGTGGATGTCGTGGGTGCCGGTGGCCGCGGCGGCGAGGGCGGCGGCCGTGAACATCGCCGCGTAGACGCCGTTGGCGGTGTGCGTGAGGAGCGCGTCGCGGTGGGCCTGCTCGGCGGCGGCCGCGGGGTCGCCGGGGTTGGTCCAGCCGTGGACGTCGGCGCGGATCAGGGCACCGATCCACTCCCGGAACGGGTTGCGGTGGCGGGCGGTGTGCGGGGGTTCGATGCCGGTGAGGAGATTGCGGAAGGCGATGCGTTCGGCGGTGAAGGTGCGGCCGGGCGGGAGTTCGTCGAGCCACAGCCTTGCCACGTCGCTCGTGGTGAAGGCCCTTCCGTGCCGCTTGAGCAGGAGGAGGTTGAGGAGCGGGTAGTTGAGGTCGTCGTCCTCGGGCATGCCGTCGATGTTCTCGGCGAGGGAGGTCCTGGCCGAGCGGCGGTTCCAGGGGTACCGGGCGAGCAGGTCCCCGGGGACGCCCTTGGCCGTGAACCAGGTGGACAGGGGCCAGTTGCCGGTGGACCGGGCGAGGGCACGGATGCCGTCGAGGGGGAGCTTTTCCACCGGTTTGCCGAGGAGACAGCCGATGGCTCTGCCCAGCCAGGCGGCTTCCAGGGAGAGCGGGGCGGGGGCCGGCGACCGCCCGCCGCCGGGTGGCTTCGGCCAGTTCGGGCACAGCGCCCTGATCCTCGCCAGGTCCGTCGGTTCGTCCTCCGCCAGCTTGCTGGGCAGGTCGGCCAGTTCGTCCAGCAGGTCCTCGGCCAGGAGGCGCAGACAGCGGGCCGCCCGGTGCGGTGAGGCCCCCGCCCGCTCCGGGGCATCCAGGCCGCCGGCCGCGCGCCACCTCGCCTCGATCCGGTACGGTTCCCGGCCGTCCAGGCGGGCCTGGCGGAGTTCATGGCCCAGGAGGTCCTCCGGCTGGACCCAGGTCAGTCGGAGCATGCCGTGCCTCCGAGCGCCGTGAAGGCCTGCTCGTGTGCGCGTCGGCGGTGCACGTCCCGTTCGAAGATCTCGCGGGCGACCCCGGTGAGCGTGCGGGCCGGTTCCCACAGGTCCAGGCGGCTCGCCCCCGCCACCGTCTTCGCCCAGTCCTCGGGCACCGGGGAGCCCAGGGCGCCCGCGAGCGCGCCGGCCATCGTGGCGATCGAGTCGCAGTCGCGGCCGTAGTTGACCGAGCCCAGGACCGCCTGGCGGAAGTCGCCGCCGGAGACCAGCAACATGCCCAGGGCGACGGGGAGTTCCTCGATGGAGTGCAGACGGGAGGGGCGGCGGGCGCCGAGCGAGGGGGCGCGGTAGTCGGGGCCGACCGTGTCGTACGGGGCGACCGCCTGCCGGAGCGGGACCAGGGCCGACTCGAAGTCGCCGTGGTCGCACGCCACTTCGCAGACCTTCTCGATGGCCGTGCGCGTGCCGTCCTTCGCCAGGGACAGACAGGCGGTCACCACCGAGTCCGGGGTGGCGTCCCATGCGGTGGCGGCGGCGACCGCCGCGGCGAGAACTCCGGCGGCCTCCCGGCCGTACGACGACTGGTGCGCGCCGGCGATGTCCAGCGCCTCGGCGTACGCCGCCGCCGGGTTGGCCGCGTTGACCAGGCCGACGGGAGCCATGTACATCGCCGCACCGCAGTTGACGATGTTGCCGACGCCCGCTTCCCGGGGATCCACGTGCCCGTAGGCCAGCCGTGCCACCAGCCACTTCTCGGCGAGGAAGACGCGCTGCAGCGGCAGCGCCTCGGCCTCCAGCTCCGGGATCCAGCGCGGGTTCGTCATCAGGTCCGGGACCAGGTGGTCGGCGACGGCGTACGCGTCGAGGTGGTCGCGGACCCGGGCGTACACCCGGACCAGGGCGTGGGTCATCAGGGTGTCGTCGGTGACGTGCCCGTCGCCCTTGTGGTACGGGGCGATGGGGCGGGCGGTGCGCCAGGCGTCGCCGTGCCAGGGGCCGACGACGCCGTGCACCCGGCCGCCGTGGCGGTCGGTGATCTGCTCGGGGGAGTAGCCCTCGACGGGGCCGCCGAGTGCATCGCCGACGGCCGCTCCGACCAGGGCCCCGGTGATCCGTTCGTCGAGACCACTCAGCCGCGGCGGACACGGTCCGCCGCTTTCTTCTCCTTTGGGCGTCATGCCCCGAATCATCCTCCTGGTCGGGCCCGTTGTGCGGCTTCCAGGAGTCCGGCGAGTTCCACCAGGTCGGTGCCGGTGAGGCGGGGGAGGGCGCAGCCGGACAGGGTGCGGCAGGCGTCCCTCCAGGCGGCCGGGATCGCCTCGCCGCCGCCCAGGGCGCCGGTGAGTGCGCCGGCGAGGGCGGGGGCGGAGTCGGCGACCCGGGACAGACAGGCGGAGGCGGGGACGGCTTCGGCGATACGGCCCCGTGCGGCCGTGGCGAGGGCCAGGGCGACGGGGACGGTCTCGGCGGCGGCGATGCCGTAGCTGTAGACGTGGTCGACGATCTGGTGTTCGAGCAGGGGGATCAGGGCGAAGGCCGACTCGCTGTCCTCGGCCAGGGCGAGGGCGTGGCGGGTGTTGCGGCCGATCTCCGTCTCCGCGGGGAGTTCGGCGAGGGCGGCCGTCACACAGGTGTCGGTGTCCGCTCCGGTGAGGGCGAGGGCGAGGGCCGCCGCCATCGCCCGGGCTCCGTGCACTCCGTCGCCGTCCTGGGTGTACCGGGCGTCGAACTCGGCGAGGTCGGCGGCGCGCCGCGGGTCGCCGGGGTGCGCCACCGCGAGGACGCAGGCGCGGACGCAGGCGGCGTCGTCGAAGTAATGCGGGTTGTCGTGGCCGGTGGCGGGCGGGCGCAGGCCGGCGGCGAGGTTGCCGAGGCCGGCGCGGACGGAGATGCGGGCGCGCAGGGGCAGTACGGCGGACTCGATCTCCGGGGCGCGGTCCGCTGCCGCGGCGACTTCGGAGGCGACGGCGGTCCAGGTGAGGTCGATGGCGGCGCGCATACGGCGTTCCCGGCTGAGGTCGCCGAGCACGTCGTCGTCGCCGGCCCGCAGGACCGCTTCCGCGGCGAACGCCGCCCACTCGGCGTCGTCGGAGGGGCCGAGGCGGAGGGGCTCCGGGGGCTGGTTGAGCGCGATCGGTACGGGGAGGGTGGTGGTGGCGTTCTGCTCGGCGAAGGTGTCCAGTTCGCGGGTCAGCCGACGGGTCCACTCGGGCATCCGCGCGGCCCGGTGCCGGGCGGCGGGCCAGCCGGCGGCGTCGCCTGCGGCGAGGCCGAGCAGCAGCCCTTCGATACGGCGCCTCATGACGTGGGCTCGCTGTCCTGGCAACCGGAGTTCCCCGCACCCACGAGCGGACTCCGTCCCCGGCACCCGCGCCCCTCCGCCCACCCACCACCCGACTCGGTCGGCTGCGAGGCGGGTGGGAGGGGGGTGGGTGAGTCGGTGGTGTGTGGGGCGGGTGGTAGCGGGGTGGAGGGTTCGGTCGGCTGTGGGGCGGGTGGTAGCGGGGTGGAGGGTTCGGTCGGCTGTGGGGCGGGTGGGACGGGGGCGGGTGGCTCGGTCGGCTGTGAGGCGGGAGACAGCGGCATGGGTGGCTCGATGGCGTGTGGGGTGGGTGGTGTCTCCACCGCTGCGACTGCCTGCACCTGCTCCGTTGCAGGTCGCTGCGAGTCGTCCACCGCAAGTCCCTGCACCTCCGCCGGCGCCAGCTCCCGCACCCCCTCCGGAGCAGGCCCCCGTACCTCGTCCGGTGCAAGCTCCCGCGCCGGCCCCCGGATCCCCTCCGGCAGATGGCCCGGCACCACCACCCCCGCCCCCCACTTCCCGCCCTCTTCCGGGACCAGTAGTTCTGCCACGTCCAGGACGTGATGGCCGGCCATGGACGGCAGGCAGCGGCCCCTCGCCGGGCCGATGGCCGCCGCCCAGTCCGGGGGGATCGCCGACATGCCCTGGGTCGCGCCGGAGAGGGCGCCTGCCACCGCCGCCGTCGTGTCCGCGTCGCGGCCCATGTTCACCGCCGTGAGGACCGCCTCCCGGAAGTCGCCGTCGGCCGCCGCGTACGCGCCGAAGGCGAGGGCGACCGCCTCGGGGGCCAGATCGGTCCAGGGGTAGCCGCCGATGACCACCGCGGAGCGGACCGCACGTTCGCCGCGGTGGGCAACGGCCACCGCGCGCCGTAGCGAGCGGGCCGTCCAGGAGTCGTCGGGGACGACGGCGAGGGCCGAGGCGATCACCACCGCGGGCGAGGCGCCGGCCATTGCCGCCGCCACTCCCGCCGCGACCGCCTGTCCGCCGTAGATGCCCTCGCCCTCATGGCTGACCAGGCCGTCGATCGCCACCAGACGGGCCGCTTCGGCGGGGCGGCCCGCCGCGAAGACGCCGAAGGGGGCCGCCCGCATCGCGAGGCCGTCGCTCCAGGCGTGGCGGTGCTGGGCGGAGATGGGGGCCGCGAGGCCGCGGCGGAGGTTCTCCAGCGTGCCCCGCTCGCTGAAGCCCGCACCGCGGAAGGGGCCCTCGGCCCGGTCGGCGATCCACTCGTGCCAGGCGCTCTCGACGTGGGCGGGGGTGAGCGCCGATCCGTGCCGGGCCAGCAGGAGCCCGGAGAAGATCGCGTACTCGGTGTCGTCCGTGCCGCACGGCTTCTCGGTGACGTACCCGGTGATCCGGCCCCAGCGGGCGCGGATCTCGGAGGGCTTCAGGTTCTCCGCGGGCGCCCCGAGCGCATCTCCGACGGCCAGGCCGAGCAGCGCGCCCCGTGCCCGTTCGCGGAGCCCGGCGGCGTCCCCGGGCGCCGCGGCCGGGGGAGTGCAGGCGATCGATGCCATGGGCGGCCTCTCCTTCACGGGACCACGAGGGTCGGGGCGACCTTCACGGGGTCGCGGCGACCTTTGCGGATGTCTCCCACGGGAGGGGCGCGCGTGAGCCTGGGTGGGCTGCGTGTCACCCCTTCGGCATCTGAGCGGTAACAAGCGCGAATGAGCGGCGACTGACAAAACCGCAGGTTAGCTCAGCCTTTCCTTGCTGGCGACGATGAAATTATCGGCGTAGGTTCGGCGTTGTCGAAAAATAGAACGCATCCAAAGTTAGCTTTGGCTAAGCTTCCTGGGGGACCGGCATGGCGATCATCGAAACCGAGGCGACGCTGCACGCGGCGCACCGCGACAACCACACGCACCGCGACGTGAACGGCGGCTGGCTGCGCCCCGCCGTGTTCGGCGCGATGGACGGCCTGGTCTCCAACCTCGCCCTGATGACCGGTGTCGCGGGCGGCTCCGTCGGTCACCAGACGATCGTCATCACAGGGCTCGCGGGGCTCGCCGCCGGCGCGTTCTCCATGGCGGCCGGCGAGTACACCTCCGTCGCCTCGCAGCGGGAACTCGTCGAGGCCGAGCTGGACGTCGAGCGGCGTGAACTGCGCAAGCATCCGCAGGACGAGGAGGACGAGCTCGCGGCGCTCTATGCGGCCCGCGGGGTCGAGCCCCTGCTGGCCCGTGAAGTCGCCCGGCAGCTGTCCAGGGATCCCGAGCAGGCCCTGGAGATCCATGCCCGTGAGGAGCTGGGCATCGACCCCGGCGATCTCCCGTCGCCGCTGGTCGCCGCGGTCTCGTCCTTCGGGTCGTTCGCGCTCGGCGCCCTGCTGCCCGTCCTGCCGTTCCTGCTGGGGGCGACCGCCCTGTGGCCGGCCGTTCTTCTCGCGCTCGCCGGGCTGTTCGGCTGCGGTGCAGTAGTGGCCAAGGTGACCGCGCGGAGCTGGTGGTACAGCGGCCTCAGGCAGCTCGCGCTGGGCGGTGCGGCGGCCGGTGTGACGTACGCCCTGGGCAGCCTGTTCGGAACGGCCGTAGGATAGCGCTGTCGGTAGCTATGCATGGGGCCGCATAAATAGCCGTTACTTGCTGGTTTCGAATGCTTGACGACCGGGCATGAGCCGTAAGCGCTGTGGGCAATGACGCCTGCGGCGCGCTCGCGGGATGAGTGAAGCCGCTCTCCCCGCCCCTCAGGGCCGAAAGACACCGATCTGATCGATCTCGTCCGGTTCGGTCCCCACACATTTTCGCCGTCCGCGCGCGGCGCCCCGCCGTGACCCGCGGCACCCGGCCGCCACCCGCGGCGTCCGCATGTTGGAACGCAGTATCCGGTTCCCGAGAACCACTCCATCATGTAACCTGCACGAAATTTTGCACTCCAGCAGAGGGCCAACGTCGTCCCTCGGCACCAGCACATGCCACTTGACGACGACGGGAGAGCCGATGCGTACGCCGCGCCAGCCGTCCCAGCATTCCGCGAATGGCCAGAATTGGTCGTTCATGGATGCTCGCCCTGCTGCGCAGGGTATGTACGACCCCCGCAACGAGCGCGACGCCTGTGGCGTCGGCTTCGTGGCCACCCTCACCGGCGAGGCGAGCCACGCGCTGGTCGAACAGGCGCTCACGGTTCTGCGCAACCTCGAGCACCGCGGTGCCACCGGCTCCGAGCCCGACTCCGGCGACGGAGCGGGCATCCTCTCGCAGGTGCCGGACGCCTTCTTCCGTGAGGTGGCCGGATTTGAACTCCCCGCGGCGGGCTCGTACGCCGTCGGTATCGCCTTCCTCCCGGAGGACGGGACCCAGGACACCGTCTCGAAGATCGAGACGATCGCGTCCGAGGAGGGTCTGACCGTCCTCGGCTGGCGCGAGGTCCCCGCCGCGCCCGAGCTGCTGGGCGCCACCGCCCGCTCCACCATGCCGGTCTTCCGTCAGGTGTTCGTGGCCGACGGGTCGAGCGAGGGCATCGCGCTCGACCGCAAGGCCTTCGTGCTGCGCAAGCGCGCCGAGCGGGAGGCCGGTGTCTACTTCCCGTCCCTCTCCGCCCGCACGATCGTCTACAAGGGCATGCTGACCACCGGCCAGCTGGAGCCCTTCTTCCCGGACCTGTCCGACCGCCGCTTCGCCTCGGCCGTCGCGCTCGTCCACTCGCGCTTCTCCACGAACACCTTCCCGTCGTGGCCGCTCGCGCACCCGTACCGCTTCGTCGCGCACAACGGTGAGATCAACACCGTCAAGGGCAACCGCAACTGGATGCGCGCCCGCGAGTCGCAGCTGGTCTCCGACCTCTTCGGCGACCGCGACCTCGAGCGCATCTTCCCGGTCTGCACGCCGGACGCCTCCGACTCAGCCTCCTTCGACGAGGTCCTCGAGCTGCTGCACCTGGGCGGGCGTTCGCTCCCGCACTCCGTGCTGATGATGATCCCGGAGGCGTGGGAGAACCACGACTCCATGGACCCGACCCGGCGCGCCTTCTACCAGTTCCACTCCACGATGATGGAGCCCTGGGACGGCCCCGCCTGTGTCACCTTCACCGACGGCACCCAGGTCGGCGCCGTCCTCGACCGCAACGGCCTGCGCCCCGGCCGCTACTGGGTCACCGACGACGGCCTCGTCGTCCTCGGCTCCGAGGTCGGCGTCCTCGACATCGACCCGGCCAAGGTCATCCGCAAGGGCCGGCTGCAGCCCGGCAGGATGTTCCTCGTCGACACCGCCGAGCACCGCATCATCGAGGACGACGAGATCAAGGCGCAGCTCGCCACCGAGGCGCCCTACGCCGAGTGGCTGGAGGCCGGCGAGATCGAGCTGGGCGACCTGCCCGAGCGCGAGCACATCGTCCACACCCACGCCTCGGTCACCCGCCGCCAGCAGACCTTCGGCTACACCGAGGAGGAGCTGCGCGTCCTCCTCGCGCCGATGGCCAAGGCCGGCGCCGAGCCGATCGGGTCCATGGGTACGGACTCGCCGATCGCGGCCCTCTCCGAGCGCCCGCGGCTGCTCTTCGACTACTTCACCCAGCTGTTCGCGCAGGTCACCAACCCGCCGCTGGACGCCATCCGCGAGGAGCTGGTCACCTCGCTGCGCTCCTCGCTCGGTCCGGAGGGCAACCTGCTCGAGCCGACCGCAGCGTCCTGCCGCAGCGTGACCCTGCCCTTCCCGGTCATCGACAACGACGAGCTGGCCAAGCTCATCCACATCAACGCCGACGGCGACATGCCCGGCATGAAGGCCGCGACGCTGTCGGGTCTGTTCCGGGTCAGCGGCGGCGGTGACGCCCTCGCCGCGCGCATCGAGGAGATCTGCGCCGAGGCCGACGCCGCCATCGAGAACGGCGCCCGCCTGATCGTCCTGTCGGACCGCCACTCGGACGCCGAGCACGCGCCGATCCCGTCGCTGCTGCTCACCGCGGCCGTCCACCACCACCTCATCCGCACCAAGCAGCGCACCCACGTGGGCCTGCTGGTCGAGGCCGGCGACGTCCGCGAGGTCCACCACGTCGCCCTGCTCATCGGCTTCGGCGCCGCCGCCGTCAACCCGTACCTGGCGATGGAGTCCGTCGAGGACCTCGTCCGCGCCGGCACCTTCCTGTCGGACATCGAGCCCGAGAAGGCCATCCGCAACCTGATCTACGCCCTCGGCAAGGGCGTCCTGAAGGTCATGTCCAAGATGGGCATCTCGACCGTCGCCTCCTACCGTGGCGCCCAGGTCTTCGAGGCCGTCGGCCTGGACGAGGCCTTCGTCGAGAAGTACTTCAACGGCACGGCCACCAAGATCGGCGGCGTCGGCATCGACGTCATCGCCAAGGAGGTCGCCGCCCGCCACGCCAAGGCGTACCCCGCCTCCGGCATCGCCCCGGCGCACCGCGCGCTGGAGATCGGCGGCGAGTACCAGTGGCGCCGCGAGGGCGAGCCCCACCTGTTCGACCCGGAGACGGTCTTCCGCCTCCAGCACTCGACGCGTGCCAACCGCTTCGACATCTTCAAGAAGTACACGGACCGGGTGAACGAGCAGTCCGAGCGTCTGATGACGCTGCGCGGCCTGTTCGGCTTCACGTCCGACCGCCCGTCGATCCCGGTCGAGGAGGTCGAGCCGGTCTCCGAGATCGTCAAGCGGTTCTCGACCGGCGCCATGTCGTACGGCTCCATCTCCAAGGAGGCGCACGAGACCCTCGCCATCGCCATGAACCAGCTGGGCGGCAAGTCCAACACCGGTGAGGGCGGCGAGGACCCGGACCGTCTCTACGACCCGGCCCGGCGCAGCGCCATCAAGCAGGTGGCCTCCGGCCGCTTCGGCGTGACGAGCGAGTACCTGGTCAACGCCGACGACATCCAGATCAAGATGGCCCAGGGCGCCAAGCCCGGCGAGGGCGGCCAGCTGCCCGGCCACAAGGTCTACCCGTGGGTCGCCAAGACGCGTCACTCGACGCCGGGCGTGGGTCTCATCTCCCCGCCGCCGCACCACGACATCTACTCCATCGAGGACCTGGCCCAGCTGATCCACGACCTCAAGAACGCCAACCCGGCGGCACGTATCCACGTGAAGCTGGTGTCGGAGGTCGGCGTCGGCACGGTCGCGGCCGGTGTCTCCAAGGCGCACGCGGACGTGGTCCTGATCTCCGGTCACGACGGCGGTACGGGTGCCTCCCCGCTGACCTCCCTGAAGCACGCGGGCGGCCCCTGGGAGCTGGGCCTGGCCGAGACCCAGCAGACGCTGCTGCTCAACGGCCTGCGCGACCGGATCGTGGTCCAGACGGACGGCCAGCTGAAGACCGGCCGTGACGTGATCATCGCCGCGCTGCTCGGCGCCGAGGAGTTCGGTTTCGCGACCGCGCCGCTCGTCGTCTCCGGCTGCGTCATGATGCGCGTCTGCCACCTGGACACCTGCCCGGTCGGCATCGCCACCCAGAACCCGGCCCTGCGCGACCGCTTCACCGGCAAGGCCGAGTACGTGGTGAACTTCTTCCGGTTCATCGCCGAGGAGGTCCGCGAACTGCTGGCCGAGCTGGGCTTCCGCTCCATCGAGGAGGCCGTCGGCCACGCCGAGGTGCTGGACGTCGAGCGGGCGGTGAACCACTGGAAGGCCCAGGGACTGAACCTGGAGCCGCTCTTCCACGTGCCCGAGCTGCCCGAGGGCGCGGTCCGCCACCAGGTGGTCGAGCAGGACCACGGCCTGGAGAAGGCCCTCGACAACGAGCTGATCAAGCTGGCGGCCGACGCCCTGGCCGCCTCGGACGCCACCGAGGCCCAGCCGGTGCGTGCCCAGGTCGCCATCCGCAACATCAACCGCACGGTCGGCACCATGCTCGGCCACGAGGTGACGAAGAAGTTCGGCGGCGCGGGCCTGCCCGACGACGCCATCGACATCACCTTCACCGGCTCCGCCGGCCAGTCCTTCGGCGCGTTCCTGCCGCGCGGTGTCACGCTGCGCCTGGAGGGCGACGCCAACGACTACGTCGGCAAGGGCCTGTCCGGCGGCCGGATCGTCGTCCGCCCGGACCGCGCGGCCGACCACCTCGCCGAGTACTCGACCATCGCGGGCAACACCATCGCCTACGGCGCCACCGGCGGCGAGCTGTTCCTGCGCGGCCGTACCGGTGAGCGGTTCTGCGTCCGCAACTCCGGCGCGCTGGTCGTCTCCGAGGGCGTGGGCGACCACGGCTGCGAGTACATGACCGGCGGCCGCGCGGTGGTCCTCGGCCCGACCGGCCGCAACTTCGCCGCGGGCATGTCCGGCGGTGTCGCCTACGTCATCGACCTCGACCGCGACAACGTCAACGTCGGCAACGCCGACGCGGTCGAGGCGCTGGACGACACGGACAGGCAGTGGCTGCACGGCGCGGTGCGCCGCCACGCCGAGGAGACCGGCTCGACGGTCGCCGAGAAGCTGCTCGCCGACTGGGACGCGGCCGTGGAGCGGTTCAGCAAGATCATCCCCAGCACGTACAAGGCAGTGCTCGCCGCCAAGGACGCCGCCGAGCGAGACGGTCTGTCCGAGACCGAGATCACCGAGAAGATGATGGAGGCGGCGATCAATGGCTGACCCGAAGGGCTTTCTGAACCACGGCCGCGAGGTCGCCAAGTCCCGTCCCGTCGATGTGCGCCTGAAGGACTGGAACGAGGTCTACGTCCCCGGCTCCCTGCTGCCGATCATCAGCAAGCAGGCCAGCCGGTGCATGGACTGCGGCATCCCGTTCTGCCACAACGGCTGTCCGCTGGGGAACCTGATCCCCGAGTGGAACGACTACGCCTACCGCGAGGACTGGGCGGCCGCCTCCGAGCGCCTGCACGCGACCAACAACTTCCCGGAGTTCACCGGTCGCCTCTGCCCGGCCCCCTGCGAGTCGGCGTGCGTGCTCGGCATCAACCAGCCCGCCGTCACCATCAAGAACGTCGAGGTCTCGATCATCGACAAGGCGTGGGAGACCGGTGACGTCGCCTCGCAGGCGCCCGAGCGCCTGTCCGGCAAGACGGTCGCGGTCATCGGCTCGGGTCCGGCCGGCCTGGCCGCCGCCCAGCAGCTGACCCGGGCCGGCCACACGGTCGCCGTCTACGAGCGCGCGGACCGCGTCGGAGGCCTTCTGCGGTACGGCATCCCCGAGTTCAAGATGGAGAAGCGGCACATCAACCGCCGCATCGAGCAGATGCGCGCGGAGGGCACCCGCTTCCGCACCGGTGTCGAGATCGGCCGCGATCTGAAGGCGACCGACCTGAAGAAGCGGTACGACGCGATCGTCATCGCGGCCGGCGCCACGACCGCCCGTGATCTGCCGGTCCCCGGCCGCGAGCTCAAGGGCATCCACCAGGCGATGGAGTACCTGCCGCTGGCCAACAAGGTCCAGGAGGGCGACTACGTCACCGCCCCGATCTCGGCCGAGGGCAAGCACGTCGTCGTCATCGGCGGTGGTGACACCGGCGCGGACTGCGTGGGCACCGCCCACCGCCAGGGCGCGGCCTCCGTCACCCAGCTGGAGATCATGCCCCGCCCGGGCGACGAGCGGAACGCGGTCTCCCAGCCGTGGCCGACGTTCCCGATGCTCTACAAGGTCACCTCGGCCCACGAGGAGGGCGGTGAGCGGGTCTACTCCGTCTCCACCACCCACTTCGAGGGCGACGAGGACGGCAACGTCCAGTGGCTGCACCTCACCGAGGTCGAGTTCGTCGAGGGCAAGCTGACCCCGAAGCCGGGCACCGGGCGCAAGATCCCGGCCCAGCTGGTCACCCTCGCCATGGGCTTCACCGGCACCGACCGCGAGAACGGTCTCGTGGAGCAGTTCGGCCTGGACCTGGACGAGCGAGGTAACATCGCCCGCGACGCCGACTTCCAGACCAACGTGCCGGGTGTGTTCGTCGCCGGCGACGCCGGCCGCGGCCAGTCCCTCATCGTGTGGGCGATCGCGGAGGGCCGTTCGGCCGCCCGCGGTGTCGACCGCCACCTGACCGGAGTCAGCGACCTGCCGGCCCCGATCCGCCCGACGGACCGCGCACTGATGGTCTGACGGTTCATCGAAGACGTCCCGTACAAAGGCGTACGGAACACAGACGGCGCCTGCCCGCAGTCCCCGACCGGACTGGGCAGGCGCCGCCGCCTTTTCGGCGTGCAAACGCCCCGAGCCCCGCGCCTACGGAATCCGGTAGGTCTCCCCGTACACCCGCCACTCCAGCGGCGTGCGCAGCTCCAGGTTGCCGTCGTACAGGAACTCCCGCTGGGCCGTGTCGATGCGCGTGGTGTCGATGGTGGGCTTCTTCCTCTTCATGGCCTTGCGGCGGATGTCCAGGAAGATGTCGAGGTAGTTCTTCTCGCTGCCGCCCTCGGAGGGCGTGTCGGCCTCCTTCAGGGCGCGTTCGCGCAGGCCGTAGAAGCTGTCGGGACCGGTGCCCGGGCCGTGGAAGACCATCGCGTCGTAGTAGACGAACTGGCCCAGCGCGCCGAGGCCGTCGAGCTTGGCGAGGCGGACGGCCGGGTCGAAGTAGACGCGGTCGCGCTCCTCCTCCTGGGCCCTGCCGAAGGCCGGGAGCTTCGCCTCCGCCTTCCAGGCCGCGGTGAAGCCCGGGTCCAGGCCCTCGTGGGAGTCCGTGCCGTCGACCTTGCGCAGGGCCGGCAGGTACTCCGCCAGACCGTTGCCCGGGTGGGCCTTGGTATAGCGCTTCACCAGGGTCAGCAGGTCGTGGGTGCCGGTGCAGAAGCCGATGATGCCGGCGGTGTAGCCCTGCCCGTCGCCGATGTCCTCGATGTAGCCGTAGGCGCTGCGCCAGTTCAGCGTGGAGTTCTCCGCGCTCGCCACGATCCGCTGCGCCAGCTCCTTCCTGTCGGGCGCGGCCAGGCCCGGCGGAGCGTCGGCGACGGCCTCCGCGTCCTGGGACCGCTCCGACTCCGCCCGCGCCTTGGCCTTCTGGCGGGTCTGCTGGGCGGCGGAGACGTGGCTGTCCTGCGCGTCGCCGGACGATCCGGGGCCGACGGCGTACAGCGTCGCCGTGACGAGGACCGGCACGGCCGCGAACAGCAGGATTCCGGCTCGCTTCATCCGGCCGCCCCGCCCGTGAGTCCCGACACCTTGACCCAGGCGAGGACCAGCAGCAGGGCCAGCAGGGCCACGCACGCACCCGCCTGGACCAGGGTGCGTCGCGCGTCCCGGGGCGCGTACGCGTACGCCAGGGTCACGGCCCCGCCCGCCAGCAGTCCGCCGAGGTGGCCCTGCCAGGAGGTCGCCCACGCGGAGATCACCAGCCACACCAGCAGACCGCCCATGTACCGGTTGACCGCGCGCATGTCGTAGCCGAGGCGGCGGCTCATGACCCAGTAGGCGGCGCCCAGCCCGAAGACGGCGCCGGAGGCGCCGACCGTTCGGGTCTCGGGGGCGATCAGCAGCACCAGCACCGAGCCGCCGAGCGCCGACAGCAGGTACAGGGCGAGATAGCGGGCCCGGCCCAGCTGTGCCTCGACCACCCGGCCGATGTTCCACAGCGCCAGCATGTTGAACAGAATGTGAGTGATGCCGAACGTGCCCTCGCCAGGCGTCAGGTGCAGGAACGCACCGGTCAGCAGCCGGTACCACTCGCCGTGGGCGACGCCCTCCGGCAAGTAGCCCGCCGGCACGGTGCCCAGCATGTCGAACCGGTCCTCGACCGAGGGGCGGGCCAACTCGGCGAGGTAGGCGAGCACGTTGAGACCGATCAGGACGTATGTCACCATCGGCACCGCGCTGATCCGGCCGCCGAACGCCGTGCGCGCCTGCCGGACCGACTGGGTGCCCTCCTTCACGCACTCCACGCACTGGTGCCCGACGGCGGCCTCCCGCATGCACGACGGGCAGATGTAGCGGTCGCAGCGCGTGCAGCGGACGTGGGACTCCACTTTGGGGTGACGAAAGCAGGTGGTCACGGCGGACTCGGCGGTCACGGCCGGCTCCTCTGAGGATGTTCGGGACAGGGTGAGCCGGTGGGGACGGCGCCGATCAAAATATCGAACCGCTCGAACGGGAGCGAGAGGCGGGGCCCGGTGGTCACATAGGCTCGGCCTCCGGGAACGCGAGGCGAGGGGGAGCCGGGCATGGCCGCGATCAGTCTGCGCAAGGTGGAGGAGACCGCACCCGCGCTCGTCGGGCCGTACCGGTCGGCCGGGGTCTGTCTGCGCAAGCACGGCCTGGACGGGCTGCGGGCCGCCGTGTACCTGGTGATCGACTACTCGGGTTCCATGAAGCCCTACTACAAGGACGGCAGCGTGCAGGCGCTGGCCGACCGGGTGCTGGGCCTGTCCGCGCATCTGGACGACGACGGCCGGGTGCCGGTGGTGTTCTTCTCCACGGACATCGACGCGGTCACCGACATCGCCCTCGACGGCCACGAGGGCCGGATCGAAAGGATCGCCGCCGGGCTCGGGCACATGGGCAAGACCAGCTACCACCTGGCGATGGACGCCGTCATCGACCACTACCTGGACAGCGGCGCCACCGACCCCGCGCTGGTCGTCTTCCAGACCGACGGCGGCCCGATCAACAAGCTCGCCGCGGAGCGCTACCTGTGCAAGGCGGCCAGGCTCCCGCTGTTCTGGCAGTTCGTCGGCTTCGGTGACCCGGGCAGCCGGCAGTTCGAGTTCCTGCGGAAACTGGACGAGCTGGCGGTGCCCGGCAGGCGGCTCGTGGACAACGCCGGCTTCTTCCACGCGGGCCAGGATCCACTGCGCGTCTCCGACTCCGAGCTGTACGACCGCCTCGTCGGGGAGTTCCCGAAGTGGCTGACGGCCGCACGCGCCGCGGGCGTGGTGGCGGTCTAGCCGGCGCCTTCGAGGACCGTGTCCCGGCACTCGGCGGGCGTGCCCCATGCCGTACGCAGGGCGCGGGCCCTGGTCAGCCACAGGGACAGGTCGAACTCCGCGGTGTACCCGATCGCGCCGTGCAGCTGGAGCGCGGTGCGGGCGGTGGCGTACGCCGCCTCGCAGGTTCTCAGCTTGGCGGCGGCCACGTCCGCGGGGCGCAACGACACCGCCGCCCCGAAGAGCAGGGGCCGGGCGAACTCCAGGGCGATCTTTGCGTCTGCGAGACGGTGCTTGACCGCCTGGAACGAGCCGATGGGGACGCCGAACTGCGTGCGCTGCCGCACGTGCTCGACCGTCCGGTCGAGCAGGGCGAGTCCCACACCCAGGGCCTGGGCGGCGATGGCCAGGCGCGCCCAGGTCAGGGCGTGGGCGGTCGATGGGCCAGGGGTCAGTAGTTCGCCGCCGGGCGCCAGCGGGGTCAGCCGGCGTGCGGGGTCGAGGGAGCGGCGGACCGGCCCGGCACCCGGGGACAGGTGCAGTCCCTCGGCGCCCGGGGTGAGGTGGAGCGTGGCCGCGTCGCCGTCCAGGGCGTACCCGGTGGGTGCCGCGACGGTCGCGATGGTCTCGCCCGCCGCGAGCCCGGGCAGGAACCGCTTGGCCGGCCGGTCCTCGCCGAGCAGCACGGCCGCCGCGACCGTCTCCGCCAGCGGTCCGGGCACCGCGTGTCTGCCCAGCTCCACGAAGGCGACGGCCAGGTCCACGGGGCGCGGCCCCAGCCCCCCGTACTCCTCCGGGACCACGAGACCGAACACCCCCGCCCCGGCGACTCGACGCCACAGCGCGCGGCCGCTCGCATGGTCGCCGCGGCTCCAGTCCCGTATCGCCGCGGGGGTGTCCGCCGCCGTCAGCATCGCGTGCAGCGAGTCGGCGAAGGCACGCTGCTCGGTGTCCAGGAGGAAGCGCATCAGCGGCGTCCCTTCGGCAGGCCGAGCAGGCGCTCGGCGACGATGTCGCGCTGGATCTCGTTGGTGCCCGCGTAGATGGGCCCGGCCAGGGCGAAGACGTAGCCCTCCGCCCAGGCGGTGTCCGCCGACTCGCCCTCCTCGCCCAGGAGATCGAGCGCCGTCTCGTGCAGCGCCAGGTCGTACTCGGACCAGAACACCTTGTTCATGCTGGACTCCGGGCCGAGCGAGGCGCCGTCCAGGAAGCGGGAGGCGGCCGCGTAGGTGAACAGCTGGTAGGCGCGGGCGCCGGCCAGGGCATCGGCCACCCGGGCGCGGGCGTGCTCCGGACGGCCCTGTGCCTCCCACAGCTCCAGCAGCCGGGTGGCGGAGGCGAGGAAGCGGCCGGGCGAGCGCAGGGTGAGGCCGCGTTCGTTGCCCGCCGTGGACATCGCGATCCGCCAGCCCTGGCCGGGCTCGCCGATCACGTCCTCGTCCGGCACGAACACCTCGTCCAGGAACAGCTCGGCGAAGGCCGGTTTCCCGTCCAGGCGGCAGATCGGGCGGACGGTGACGCCGGGGGCCCGCAGGTCGAACATGAGATACGTGAGTCCCTGGTGCGGCTTCGGCGCGTCGGGGGCGCTGCGGAACAGGCCGAAGGCCCGGTCGGCGAAGGCGGCCCGCGAGGACCAGGTCTTCTGGCCGCTCAGCAGCCAGCCGCCGTCCGTCCGTACGGCCCTGGAGGTGAGCGAGGCCAGGTCGGAGCCCGCCTCCGGCTCGGACCAGGCCTGCGCCCAGACCACCTCGCCGCAGGCCATCGGCGGCAGCACCCGCGCGCGCTGCTCCTCGGTGCCGTGGTCGAAGAGGGTCGGTGCGAGCAGGCTGATGCCGTTCTGGCCGACCCGGCCCGGCGCCCCCGCCGCCCAGTACTCCTCCTCGAACATCAGCCATCTGAACAGGGTGGCCGCGCGGCCGCCGTACTCCTCGGGCCAGGACACCACCGACCAGCGGTCCGCGGCCAGTTCGGCCTCCCAGGTGCGGTGCGCCGCGAAGCCCTCCGCGGTCTCCAGGGAGGGGAGCGGGGTGCGGGGCACATGCGCCTCCAGCCAGGCGCGGACCTCGGCGCGGAACTCCTCGTCGGCCGGGGCGTGGGTCAGGTCCACGGTCGCCGTCACCGTCCTTCCCTAACAAGTGTTTGGTAGGTTAGCGTGACCCCATGACAGGCGTCGAGAG
This sequence comes from Streptomyces sp. NPDC101151, assembly GCF_044768335.1. NCBI lineage: Bacteria > Bacillati > Actinomycetota > Actinomycetes > Kitasatosporales > Streptomycetaceae > Streptomyces > Streptomyces sp. NPDC101151. Next base: position 112,828 of record NZ_JBIWPP010000006.1, read on the forward strand.
TCCGGTGTACGTGCCCGGGCACGGGCTGCTGAAAGGGCGCACCGCCGTCATCACCGCGGCGGCCGGCGCGGGGATCGGCGGGGCGACCGCGCGCCGCTTCCTGGAAGAGGGCGCCCGGGTGCTGATCAGCGACGCGCACACGCGCCGCCTGAAGGAGCACGAGGCCGAGCTGGGCCGGGAGTTCCCGGGAGCGGTGGCCGCGGTGCCCTGCGACGTCACCGACGAGGCCCAGGTGCAGGCGCTGTTCGAGGCTGCCGCACGGAAGCACGGAAAGCTCGACATCGTGGTCAACAACGCGGGCCTCGGCGGGACTTCCGACCTCGTCGACATGACCGACGAAGAGTGGTCGCGGGTCCTCGACGTCACGCTGAACGGCACCTTCCGCTGCAGCCGGGCGGCCCTGCGCGCCATGCGGGACACTGGTGGCGGGGTGATCGTCAACAACGCCTCCGTCGTCGGCTGGCGCGCCCAGGCCGGACAGGCCCACTACGCCGCCGCCAAGGCCGGCGTGATGGCGCTGACCCGGTGCGCGGCGATCGAGGCGGCCGCCTACGGGGTCCGGGTCAACGCGGTGGCACCCAGCCTCGCCATGCATCCGCACCTGGTGAAGGTCACCTCGGCCGAACTTCTCGAGGAGTTGACCGAGCGGGAGGCCTTCGGGCGGTACGCCGAGCCCTGGGAGGTGGCCAACGTGATCGTGTTCCTGGCGTCCGGCTACTCCTCGTACCTGACCGGCGAGGTCGTCGCCGTCAGCAGCCAGCATCCCTGACGACGGGCAGACCACAATGGGTTCGTGCCGACCAAGAAGAAGCCCCAGGTGACCGCCCCGAAGAAGCCCACGGCCGCCGCCGCCCAGGCGCGCCGCAGCGAACTCCTCGGCACCGCCGCCGAGGTCTTCGCAGAGCAGGGCTACAACGCCACCACCGTCCGCACCATCGCCGACCACGCGGGGATGCTCGCGGGCAGCCTCTACTACCACTTCGACTCCAAGGAGTCGATGCTGGAGGAGATCCTGCGGACCTTCCTCGACGAGCTGTGGGACGGCTACGACGCCGTTCTGGCCTCCGGACTCGGCCCCCGCGAGACGCTGGAGGCCCTGGTCGTCGAGTCCTTCCGGGAGATCGACCGGCACCGCGCCGCCGTCGCGATCTACCAGAAGGAGAGCAAGCAGCTCGTGGCCCAGGACCGCTTCGCCTTTCTTGCCGACTCGCAGCGCCGGTTCGAGAAGGCATGGCTGTCCACGCTGGAAAGCGGGGTCGCCGAGCACGTCTTCCGCGCCGACCTGGACGTCCGGCTCACCTACCGGTTCGTCCGCGACACGGTGTGGGTCGCCGCGTCCTGGTACCGGCCCGGCGGGCAGCACAGCCCGGAGGAGATCGCCCGGCAGTACCTGTCGATGGTGCTGGACGGGATCGCCGTACGCGAATGACATCACGGTTAACACCCCTTTCCTGCGAGGGAGTCGCCATGGCCGAGGCCTACATCGTCGAAGCGGTCCGCACGCCCGTCGGGCGGCGCGGGGGAGGGCTGAGCCGGGTCCATCCGGCCGACCTCGGCGCGCATGTGCTCAAGGCGCTCATGGAACGGTCCGGGATCGATCCGAGCGCCGTCGAGGACGTCGTCTTCGGCTGCCTGGACGCGGTCGGGCCGCAGGCCGGGGACATCGCCCGCACCTGCTGGCTGGCCGCCGGGCTGCCCGAGGAGGTGCCGGGCGTGACCGTCGACCGCCAGTGCGGCTCCTCCCAGCAGGCCGTGCACTTCGCCGCGCAGGCCGTGCTCTCCGGCACCCAGGACCTGGTGGTCGCGGGCGGGGTGCAGAACATGTCCCAGATCCCCATCGCCTTCGCCTCCCGTCAGGCCGCCGACCCCCTCGGCCTGACGGACGGCCCCTTCCTCGGCAGCACCGGCTGGCGCGCCCGCTACGGCGACCAGCCCGTCAACCAGTTCGCCGGCGCCGAGATGATCGCCGCCAAGTGGGGCATCGGCCGCGAGGACCAGGAGGAGTTCGCCCTGCGCTCGCACCGGCGGGCGGTGTGGGCCATCGACACGGGCCGCTTCGAGCGCGAGATCGTCCCCTACGGGGAGGTCACCGTCGACGAGGGCCCGCGCCGGGACACCTCCTTGGAGAAGATGGCCGCGCTCAAGCCCGTCCTCGACGGCGGCACCGTCACAGCGGCCTGCTCCTCCCAGGTCTCCGACGGAGCCGCCGCCATGCTGCTCGCCTCCGAGCGGGCGGTACGGGACCACGGGCTGCGCCCGCGTGCCCGCGTCCACCACCTCTCCGTGCGCGGAGAGGACCCGATCCGCATGCTCTCCGCACCCATCCCGGCCACGGCCCACGCCCTGAAGAAGACCGGGCTGACCATCGACGCCGTCGACCTCGTGGAAATCAACGAGGCTTTCGCCCCCGTCGTGCTGGCCTGGCTCAAGGAGACCGGCGCCGACCCGGAGAAGGTCAACGTCAACGGCGGTGCGATCGCCCTGGGCCACCCGCTCGGCGCCACCGGTGTCAGGCTGATGACGACCCTGCTGCACGAACTGGAGCGCACCGGCGGCCGGTTCGGCCTCCAGACCATGTGCGAGGGAGGCGGCCAGGCCAACGTGACGATCATCGAACGCCTCTGAGCCCCGCCAGCACCTCCTCCGCCTCCTTCACGATCCGCTCCACCAGCCCGGCGCACGACGGCAGGTCGTCGATCACCCCGGCGACCTGCCCGGACGCCATCACCCCGAGGTCCGTACGGCCGTCCACCATCGCCGACTTCAGCAGCATCGGCGTGTTCGCCGCCAGCAGCACCTGACTCCAGGACAGCTCCTTGCCGTGCTTCAGGCCCAGGCCGTCCCGGACCATCTGCCGCCAGGTGAGCCCCGACAGCCGCCGGAACCCCGCCGCCCGCCGCACCGCGTGGGCGAGGGTCCGTATGCGGCCCGACCGCTCCAGCGCGTCGACCAGGTCCGTGCGCAGCATCCGGTGCGGCAGCCCGTCCACCGCCCGGGTGACCGTCACATCCCTGACCGTCGCCGCCAGATAGCGTGCCTTCACCGCCTCCGGCACCGTCGAGTCCGAGGTGAGCAGGAACCGTGTGCCCATCGCCACGCCGGCCGCCCCGTAGGCCAGCGCGGCGACCAGGCCCCGCCCGTCGAAGAAGCCGCCCGCCGCCACGACCGGTATCCGCACCGCGTCCACCACCTGCGGGAGCAGCACGGTCGTCGCCACCTCGCCGGTGTGCCCGCCGCCTTCGCCGCCCTGCACGATCACCGCGTCCGCACCCCACGCGGCCACCTTCTCGGCATGCCGCCGCGCACCGACGGACGGGATGACCACCACACCGGCCTCCTTGAGCCGGGTGATCAGCTCGGGGGAGGGAGCGAGCGCGAACGAGGCCACCCGCACCCCCTCGTCCAGCATGATCTGCACCCGGTCGGCGGCGTCGGCCGCGTCGGCCCGCAGGTTCACCCCGAACGGCGCCCGGGTCCGCGACCGGACCTCCCGTATCGCGGCACGCAGCCGGTCGGGGGTCATCGTCGCCGAGGCCAGGATGCCGAGGGCCCCCGCGTCGGCCGCCGCCGAGACCAGCCGCGGGCCGGCCACCCAGCCCATCCCCGTCTGCACGATCGGATGCCGGATCCCGACCAGCCGGGTCAGCGCGGTCTCCATCACCCCCTCGCCCCCTCGGGCACCTCACGCGCGCGGGCCCCCGCCGGATCCAGCTCCTCACGGATCAGCCGCAGCTCATCCGTCGTGGGATCCCGGGTGTACGGCACCTCGTCCGGCACGGTGAGCGCGAAGCCCGTCGCCTCCCGCACCCGCTCCACGCTCACCCCGGGATGCAGCGAGGCCAGCCGCATCGAGCGGTCGGAGGTGGCGAAGTCGAAGACGCCGAGGTCGGAGACGACCCGGGGGATGCGGTGGAAGCGGGCCGTACTCCCCAGCTGCGCCGCCCGGTCGTATCCCACCCCGCACACCATGTCCGCCCGCTGCACGAACACCCGCCGGGAGTGCTTCGGGATCCAGTAACTCGTCGGGTTGTTCAGTGTGTTGAGCGGCGCTCCGCGCACCCCGAGCAGCTGTCGCCCGGGCCGCGTCCAGTCGCCGATGCAGGAGATGTTCTGGTTGCCGTACCGGTCGATCTGGCTCGCTCCCATCATCACGTGCCGGCGCCCGCCCGCCACCAGGGCCAGATGCTGCCGATAGGGCAGCCAGCCCTCGGGGGTGCCGTCCGGGCGGACCAGCAGGGCCTCACCGTCGGTGAGCAGCAGGTCCGGCGCGAAGGTGAGCCGGGCCAGCCGCGCACCCAGCGACGGGATCAGCCCCATCGGACTGGCCAGGATCTCCCCGCCGCCCCGCCAGGCCTCGGCGCAGGCGATCACGCAGTACTCGGCTCGCGTGGCAAGTGAGACGCTCATTGCTCCCGCTCCTTCTGCCAGGCCCGCACCGACGACCGGTACGCCTCCTCGTCCCCGGCCAGGAAACGCTCGGCGAACTCCGGCCAGGGGGTGGTCGCGTACGCCCGCTGGAACATCTCGTCCCGGCCGTAGTCGGGTGCGCAGGAGGTGAAGTGCGCGCCGTTCGGTGCCTCGACCACACCGGTCACCGCGAGCCGCTTGAGGAGCAGCGACTGCGGGGTCGCCTCCTTCGTCAACTCGGCCGTGTCGACGATCCGTTCGCAGGAGACGTAGGCCGCGTCCGCCGCCTCGCAGAACAGGTCGTCGAAATACGGGTCCGGGCCCAGGTACTGTCCGTTGCCCAGCCGGTCGGCGCGGTTCACGTGCACCAGGGCCGCGTCCATCCGCAGGGCTGGCATCGCCACGAACGTCTCCCCGTCCTCGTACGGTGAAGTGACGGTCCGCAGCGCCGGGTTCACCCGCATGACGTCCGAGCCGACGCCCGCCCGCACCGGCAGGAACGGCAGCCGGTGGGCGGCCGCGTGCAGCCCCCACATGAACATCCCCTCGTCCACCTCCGTCAGCTCGAAGCCCCCGCGCTCGCGCGCCGCCCGGTAGTGCGGTTCGAGCGGGATGGAGTCGAGCGTGACGAAGGCGGTGACCAGCTTGCGGATCCGGCCGGCCGCGGCCAGCATGCCGACGTCCGGGCCGCCGTACGAGACGACCGTGAGGTCTCCGATCCCGGCTCTCAGCAGGGCCCTGACCAGTGCCATCGGCTTGCGCCGTGAACCCCAGCCGCCGATGCCCAGGGTCATGCCGCTGGACAGCCGGGAGACCACCTCGTCGGCGGTCATCGTCTTGTCGCCCACCTACGCACCCTCCTTCCCGAACGTGTCGCGGACCCGGTCGGCGAGTCCGCTGAGGTTCGCCTCGAACGTGAAGCCCTGTTCGAAGCGGTAGCTGCGGCGCACGTCGACGGGATCGATCCCGTTGATGGCGGCCTTGGCCATGCGCAGCAGCCGTCCGTCCTTGGCGGCGATCTCGCGGGCCAGCTCCAGCGCCGCCGCACGCAGCTCCGCGCGCGGCACCACCCGCCACACCGAGCCGTGCGCGTGCAGGTCGGCGGCGCTCGCCGTGCGCGCGGTGTAGTACAGCGCACGCATCAGATGCTGCGGGACCAGCCGGGCCAGGTGTGTGGCGGCGCCCAGCGCGCCCCGGTCCAGCTCCGGCAGCCCGAAGAAGGCGTCGTCGCTCGCCACGATCGCGTCCGCGTTGCCCACCAGGCCTATCCCGCCGCCCAGACAGAACCCGTGGACCGCCGCTATGACGGGTGTCTCGCACTCGTACACCGCCGCGAAGGCTTCCGCGCAGCCCTGGTTGGCGCCTATCAGCGCCTCCTGCCCGGCCGCCTGTATCTCCTTGATGTCGACGCCCGCGTTGAATCCGCGCCCCTCGGCGGCCAGCACCACGCAGCGCACCTCGGGGTCGCGGCCCGCCGCGCGCACCGCTTCGGCCAGGGCGAACCAGCCGCGCACCGGCAACGCGTTCACCGGCGGGAAGTCGACGGTGACTACGGAAATCCCCTTTTCCGGAACCGACATGGAGACACCCATGGACGCATCAGCTACCTTCGCACTCAACGCCTTTCCACCAAACATTTGTTAGGTGTGAGGCTTCGAAGCTAGCAGTCGCCGAAGACGAGCGGGAGAGCCTGTGGAAAACTCCGCGGCAGGGCCTGTGGACAACACGCTGCGGGGCAGCACCGTCGTCGTCACCGGCGGCACCCGGGGCGTGGGGGCGGGCATCGCGCAAGCCTTCGCCGGGGCCGGCGCCCAGGTGCTGGCCTGCGCCCGGCGTCCTCCCGAACAGGCCGTCGACGGCGTGGAGTTCGCCCCCCTCGACCTGCGCGACCCGCCCGCCGTCCGCGCTTTCTTCGCCGCGCTGCCCCGGCTCGACGTCCTCGTCAACAACGCGGGCGGCACCCCCTACCGGCGGCTGTCCGACGCGGACGCCGAGCGGCACGCGCGCGTCATCGAGCTGAACCTCATCACCCCGCTGACCGCCTCCCTCGCCGCCTACGAGCACCTCCGTCGCACCCGCGGCTCGGTCGTGATGGTCGGCAGCGTGAGCGGCGGCCGTCCCTCGCCCGGCTCGGCTGCCTATGGCGCGGCCAAGGCGGGCCTGGAGAACCTGGCCGCGTCCATGGCCGTGGAATGGGCGCCGGAGGTCCGCGTCAACACGCTGGTCGTCGGCATGGTCCGCACCGAGCAGTCTCATCTGCACTACGGCGGCCCGGACGGCGTCGCCGCGGTCTCCCGCACCGTGCCGCTCGGACGGCTGGCCGCCCCCTCCGATGTCGGCGCGGCCGCCCTCTTCCTCGCCTCCGACGCGGCCGCCTACATCAGCGGTGCGAGCCTGCTGGTGCACGGGGGCGGGGAGCGGCCCGCCTTCCTGGACGCCGCGACCGTCAACGAGGAAGACCGCCGACAGCACGACCGTCACCGAGAACGGGCCGCTGACAGCAAGACCGCCGACAAGGAAGACCGCCGACAGCACGACCGCTGACAACGAACACCACGGACAACGAACACCACGGACAACGAACACCACGGACAACGAACACCACGGACAACGAACACCGCTGACAAGGAGGCCTGGGATGGGCGGAATCTGCGCAGGGCGAGTCGTCGTCGTCACCGGCGCCGGGCGGGGACTGGGCCGCGCGCACGCCCTCGCCTTCGCCGCCGAGGGCGCCCGGGTCGTCGTCAACGACCTGGGTGTCGGGCTGGACGGGGTGCCCGGTCCGGACAGCCCGGCGGCGGCCGTCGTCGCGGAGATCCGAGAGACGGGCGGCGAGGCGGTCGCGCACGGCGGTGACATCGCGACGACCGAGGGCGCCGCCTCACTGATCCGGACCGCCGTCGAGACGTACGGCCGGCTCGACACGCTCGTCAACAACGCCGGCTTCCTGCGCGACAGGATGCTCGTCAATCTCGACGAGGACGACTGGGACGACGTGATCCGCGTCCACCTCAAGGGCCACTTCCTGCCCCTCAAGCACGCCGCCGCGCACTGGCGCGCCGAGACCAAGGGCGGGCGCACCCCCGCGGCCCGCATCGTGAACACCGGCAGCGGGGCAGGCCTGCTGGGCTCGGTCGGACAGGGGAACTACAGCGCGGCCAAGGCCGGGATCATCGGGCTGACGCTGGTCGCGGCGGCCGAACTGGCCCGTTACGGCGTCCAGGTCAACGCCATCGCCCCGGCCGCCCGCACCCGCATGACGGAACGTGCCTTCGCCGAGACCATGGCGGCCCCGGCCGCCGGATTCGACGCCATGGCCCCCGAGAACGTCTCCCCGTTGGTCGTCTGGCTCGGCTCCGCCGCGAGTACCGGTGTGAGCGGGCGGGTGTTCGAGGCCGAGGGCGGCCGGATCACCGTCATGGAGGGCTGGCGCCCGGGTCCCGGCGCCGACAGGGGAGCGCGCTGGACCCCGGCCGAGGCGGGGGACACCGCGCTGAAACTGCTGGCGGAGGCGGAGCGCCCGGGGGCGGTGTACGGGGCTCAGGGGTAGGGGAGTCCGGTCCGTCCGGCGGGGCGGAGGTCTCGCGCCGGCGCCCGCTCGTGACGGACCGACTCGGTCGGCATCGTCCGGCGCCCCTCCCGGAATCATTGGGGCAGGGACGGGACTTGGACGGCGAGATAGGGTCACCCGCATGGAACACCAGTGTTCGGCAGGGCCAACGGGCTTCAGGTAGTCCGCCAGGAGATACCTGGCGGTTGCTGCGATCGGAGCCCCATGGCACGCACCGCCCACCATCGTCCCCCTTCGCACAGCGAGCGTGCACAGGACTGCTCACCAGGGAAGCCCTGGCATTGCGTGGTCTCCTACGACCTCAGGTACAGCGCTCGCAGTTTCGCCGATGCGGCACAGGAGTCCAGAAGGCCCCAGCCTCGCCCGGTCCGCCGTGCCGTGGCGGTCCACTCGTTCCCTCGGCACAACCGGGACCGCTCCGTCGCCCGATGGTCCACCCTGGAGGAAAGGCGGGCGCGACAGCGGCTTCGAGCCCAAGTGGGGACTCTCCTGAAGCTGGTGAACTCCGCCGCCGACGAACTCGCTCTCGATGCCGCGGACATGGTCGACGTACCGCCTGCGCGTCACCGGCGCGGCGTGCTCTGGCTCGCGTAGCCGGTGCCCGCCCTCGCGCTCGTACCGCGGCGGCAGCGCAGAGCCGGTTCCCCTGTAGAAGAACGGCTCCTCCGCAACCGCCGGTTCCCCTGCAACCCCTGGGCCGGTTCCCCTACAGGGCGGCCTGGTTCGGGGTGGCGTGCAGGGAGCCGAGCAGGTGCAGGGCCTGGGCGCTGGGGCTGCCGGGCTCGGCCTGGTAGACGACGAGCTGCTGGCCCGGAGCGTCACGTACGTCGAAGGCCTGGTAGGTGAGGGTCAAGGGTCCGACGTCCGGGTGGAGGAAGTGCTTTGCGTCCTGGGTCTTGCCCCGCACGGTGTGGGAGTTCCACAGGCGGGTGAAGTCCGCGCTGCGCTCGGTGAGGGCGCGGACGAGTTCCCGCAGCCGCGGGCTGTCCGGGTCGAGGCCGGCCGTCTGGCGCAGGTGGCCCACGGTGGCCTGCGCCGTGTAGCTCCACCGGGTGTAGAACTGCCGGCCCGCCGGGTCGAGGAAGGTCATGCGGGCCAGATTGTCCGCCCGCTCGAAGGGTGCGTGCAGGGCCTCGGCCAGGGCGTTGGCCGCCAGGATGTCCAGGGTCCGGTTGATGACGAATGCCGGGGCGCCCGGGTAGCCGTCCATCAGCTGGCGAAGGGCGGGACCGACCCGGTCGGTGGTGTGCGTGAACCGCTCGCTCGGCGTTGTCCCGGCCAACTGGTGCAGGTGCGCGTGGGCGTCGGGGTCCAGTCGAAGGGCGCGGCCGAGCGCGTCGAGCACCTGGGCGGAGGGGTGACGTTCGCGCCCCTGTTCCAGGCGGGTGTAGTAGTCCGCGTTCACCCCGGCCAGGACGGCGACTTCCTCACGGCGCAGTCCGGCGACCCTGCGCACGCCGTAGCTCGCCATGCCGACATCCTGGGGCCGCAGGGCCGCTCTGCGTGCGCGGAGGAACTCTCCCAGCTGGTTGTCGGTCATGTCCTCAGGCTAGGCCGCGGGGCGGTGTGCTGCCTGGGTGCACCGCACCCAGGCAGCACACGTCCTGGTCGGCGGTCCGCGACCTACCCAGACTCGGTCGGGCAGGACAGACCAGCACCCAAGGACGAGGGGAGCCCGCCATGACGGGAAACACGGAGGAGGGCCATGCCGGCGTGGTCGGCATGTGGGTGACCGCGGACGGTCACATCCGCCAGGAGCTGTGTGCGGACGGACGGTACGACGAGGCCCGTGGCAGCAGGCGCAGCGCGTACACCGGCCGCTACACGGTGACCGGCAGCCACATCGACTACGTCGACGACTCCGGGTTCACCGCGACGGGCGACATCCGCGGCGGAGTGCTCTACCACGAGCACCTCGTGCTCTACCGAGAAGGACAGCAGGCATGACGGACACAGCCAAGGTCGTGGCGGTCACCGGAGCGAGCAGCGGGATCGGGGAGGCGACCGCCCGCCGGCTCGCCGCCGACGGCCACCGCCTGCTCCTCGGAGCGCGGCGCACCGCTCGTCTCGATGCGCTGACCAGGGAGATCACCGCCGCAGGGAGCACCGCGGCGTTCCAGCGGCTGGATGTCACGGATGCCGCCGATGTCCGGGCCTTCGTGTCCGCCGCCCGCGAGCGCCACGGCCGAGTGGACGTGGTGGTCAACAACGCCGGAGTGATGCCGCTCTCGCCGCTGGAAGCGCTGAAGGCCGACGAGTGGGACCGGATGATCGACGTGAACGTGCGGGGGGCTCTGCACGGTATCGCCGCCGCCCTGCCCGTGATGCGCGCTCAGGGCGGCGGTCACTTCGTGAACATCGCCTCTGTCGGCGCGTACGAGGTCTCGCCCACCGCCGCCGTCTACTGCGCCACCAAGTTCGCCGTCCGTGCGATCTCCGAAGGACTGCGCCAGGAGTCCACCGGGAACATCCGGGTCACTCTCGTCTCACCGGGCGTCACCGAGTCCGAACTCGCCGACGGCATCTCCGATCCTGCTGCCCGGGCGGCCATGAAGACCTACCGCGCCGTAGCGCTGCCCGCCTCCGCCGTCGCGGAGGCCATCGCCTACGCCGTTTCCCAGCCGTCGGACGTCGACGTCAACGAAATCGTCGTCCGGCCCGCCGCAAGCGCCCGATGAAACCTCCGGCAAGGACGGGAGGGCCGGCAAGCACGGCAAGTCCGGAGAGTCCGGGACGGCCGGCAAGGGCGGGAAGCCTACGTGTCGCACTCCAGCACCGTCCTGCACAACCCGCACCGCGCCCGTACCCGCCCTCGCACCGGCACCCTGATCCGTTGGTGGCAGGTGGGGCAGGGGAAGGAGACGCGGAGGTCACCGGAGGGGCCGGGGCTGAAGGTGTAGGGCGCGCCCGGCGGGACGCCCGGCGCATGGCGGCGGTCGTGGGCGTAGCGGCGGCGGCCCGCCCAGCCGGCCCCGGTCAGCGGCGGCTGCTGCTCGTCCCGCCGGGCCCGGTCCATGCCCTTGCCGTACGCCGTGTAGGCCTGCGGGCTGGTGAACCACACGGCGGGATCCTCGTGGAAGAGCAGCGACCGCTTGGCGAGGACGTATCCGAACTCCTCCGGGGTGAGATAGCCGAGCTTCTGGGAGGAGGCCCCGTCCTCACGGTAGGCGTCCAGCAGCAGCCAGCCCGCGCCCAGGTAGGTCGTCGCCGTGTCCGTCAGGATCTCGTTCTCCGCCGTGCTCGGGAAGGCGAGGCTGAGGCGGTGCAGGTAGACGTGGGTCACCTCGTGCGCGAGCGCCGCGCCGATGTCCCTGCGGTGGGTGCGGAAACGGTCGTTCAGCTCGACGAAGTACTCGGGGCCCGCCGCCAGTTCGACGTTGGCCGCATGGGTCATCTCCCGGAAGCCGACGATCAGCCGCGCGTCCGGCAGCCGGAAGTGCCGTACGATCTCGCGGGCCACGCGCTGCGCGCCCAGATGCAGGTCGTCCGTGTCGCTGAAGGCCACGTCGGCGGGTGCCACGCTGGTCGAGAAGGTCCGGACGGTGTCGTAGGACAGTCTCTTGTACAGCGCGGTGATGGCGGCCCGCACCGTCTCCAGATGCGGGTAGCCGTGCTCGACCGGTCCGCCGTTCGCCACGTCCGACCCCCAGAAGACGTCCGGAACTCCATTCCACTCTAGGCGGGTGCGAGGGGATTTTCGCCGGTCGGCTGCTCCGGCGGGGCGTGGGCTCCGTCCTCGGCAGGCACTCCACGTGATCTTCGTACCGGGGTCCGCCCGACCCGTCACGAGGGGACTGCCCTCCCCCCGAGGAGATGTGCGCGGCGACCGCCGTCGGCAAGGACCGATGTGCGCAGCGGCCGCCGTCGGCGGGGGAACAGATCGGCAGGGGATCAGACAGGAAGCAGGCGGGGCGCGCACGGCGGCCCCGCCTCCTGCAGCTCCAGCACCCACACCTCGTTCCCGCCCTCCCGCAGGACCGGCCCGGGGACGTACAGGGACCGCTGCGGTCCCACGGACCAGTAGCGGCCCAGGTCGAAGCCGTTGACCCAGACGAAGCCCCGGGTCCAGCCCGGCAGTTCCAGCCGCGCGTCCCCGGCCCCGCGCACCGTGACGGTGCCCCGGTACAGTCCCGGGGCGCAGGGCCCGGACAGCGCGCCGAAGGGCACCGCGTCCAGGCCGTCGGCGAAGCCGTCCAGATCGAGCCCGCGCGCGCGTACCCCGTGCAGATACTGCCGCTCGTGCAGGACGCCTCCGGTGATGCCCTTCGCCTCGCCGGAGCGCGGCCCGTAGGTGACCCTCCCCAGGGACTCCACCCACAGCTCCACGCGCGCGGGCCCCGCGACGGGCTCCTTCAGCCGGGGTTCGTCCTCGGTGAGCACCCCGGCCCGCTCGCCGTCGACGTACACCACCGCGAGATCCCTGAGCCCGCGCACCGTCAGCGGGTACGGCTGGCGCGGCCCCGGGACGCGGACCTCGTAGCGCACCAGGCCCCGGGCGACGCCCAGTTCCTCGAAGGACGGCGGTACCGCCGTGACGGTCTCCTCGCCGCCGAGCGCCTCCAGGACGTCGCCCATGGGCGCCCATTCGGTGAGAGCCACCTCGGCCGGAGAAGCCAACGGTGCGGGTGCCGACGGCAGTTCGGGCAGGGGGCCGGGGTGGTACTCGGCCAGCACCTCGCGGAAGCGCCAGAACTTCTCCGTGGGACGCCCGTACTCGTCCACCGGCGCGTCGTAGTCGTACGAGGTCACGTCCGGCTCCAGCGAGCCCTCGTGCAGCTCGCCGCCGCCCCGGTTGGCGCCCGCCCAGCCCGCGAAACTCGTTCCGCCGTGCGCCATGTAGAGGTTCACCGAGGCGCCGCACTCCAGGATCTCCCGCAGGGCCTGCGCCGCCTCCCCGGGGTCCCGTACGACATGGTCACCGCCCCAGTGGTCGAACCAGCCGCACCAGAACTCCATGCACATCAGAGGGCCCTCGGGGCGATGCCGGCGCAGTGTCTCGAAGGCCGCGCGCGCATGGGAGCCGAAGTTCACCGTGGCGAGCACTCCCGGCAGCGAGCCGCCGGTGAGCATGTGGTCCTCGGGGCCGTCCGAGGTGAACAGCGCGGCCGTGACGCCCTTGACCCGCAGCAGGCCCGCGAGCTGCTCCAGGTAGTCCCTGTCGGATCCGTAGCTGCCGTACTCGTTCTCGACCTGCACCATGATCACCGGGCCGCCCCGGTCGATCTGCCGGGGCACGATCTCGCGCAGCAGATGGTGGAACCAGTTCCGTACGTGGAACAGGAAGCGCTCGTCACGGGTACGCGCGTGCGTGCCCGGCTCACCCGTCACCCAGTGCGGCAGCCCACCGTTCTCCCACTCGGCGCAGATGTACGGCCCCGGCCGCACGATCGCCCACAGGCCGGCCTCGCGGACCGCGTCCAGGAACCGGCCGAGCGCCTGCACGTCCCGGAAGGTCCCCGGACCCGGCTGGTGCAGGTTCCACGGGACGTACGTCTCCACGCAGTTGAGCCCCATCGCCCGCAGCATCTCCAGCCGGTGCCGCCACTGCGCCTCGTGCACCCGGAAGTAGTGCAGGGCGCCGGACAGCAGCCGTACCGGCCGCCCGTCCAGCAGGAAGTCGGATTCCCCCACCGTGAACTCGCTCATGCACCCAAGGCTCGGCCCTGGCGGCGATCGGCGCCATGGACGAAGATCGGCGCTGCTTGGACAAAAATCCGCCGCCGCCGACGCCGGGAGGAGCACCGATGTACCACACCTGGATGCGGTTCTTCAGCCCCGGCCCGGCCCACCACCGCCTCGGCCTGGTCTGTCTCGGCGTCGGCCTCCAGTACGGCGCGCTGCCCACGGTCGGCCCCCGCACCCTCGACCACCATGTCGCCGTCGTGATCAGCACGGGCCGCGGCTGGTACCAGGGCGCCGACGGCCGCCGTGCGACCGTCACCGCGCCCGCGCTGCTGTGGCTCACCCCGGGAGTGCCGCACCATTACGGGCCCGACCCGGACACCGGCTGGGACGAGGGCTTCGTCGACTTCGCCGGACCCGCCGCAGCGACCTACACCGAACTCGGCTACATCGAGCCCGGGCGGCCCGTCGTCCCGCTCTCGGACGCGGCCGGCCCCCGGGCGGTCGTCGCCCGCATCGCCCGCGCCGCCCGCCGCGGCAACCCCCTGCTGGAGGTCGAGACCGGCGCCGCCGTCCACGAACTCCTCGTCGCCCTGCGCCGGGCCCGCGCCGATCTCGCCCCCGACGGCGACCAGGTGCTCCAGGCCCTGGCCCGGGACGCCTGCAAGCCGATGAGCGTCGCCGAGCACGCGGCCCGGCACGGCATGACCCCCGCCGAGCTGCGCGGCGCCGTCCGCCGCGCCGCCGGATGCAGCCCCAAGGACTACCTCCTCGGCATCCGTCTGGGCCGTGCCAAGGAGCTGCTCGCCGCCACCGAACTGCCGGTCGCGGCCGTCGCCCGCCGGGTCGGCTACGACGACCCCGCCTACTTCTCCCGCCTGTTCACCCGGCGGGTCGGCCTCGCGCCCGTCCGCTTCCGCGCCCAGCAGGGCCGCAGCGTTCCCGGCGGCTGGAGCGACCGGATCCCCGATCCGGACGATCCTCCGATGATCGGCGACTGATCGCATGCTGATCAGCCGGTGATCCGGCGGCGCCGTTCCCCTTAGGGTTGACGCCCATGACCATCAGCAACACCGGTACCGGTGACGTCGACCCCGCGGTCCGCCAGGAGCTGGAGCGGCTGCGCGAGAGCATCGACAACATCGACGCGGCCGTCGTCCACATGCTCGCCGAGCGCTTCAAGTGCACCCAGCAGGTCGGCCGGCTCAAGGCGGTACACCAGCTGCCGCCCGCCGACCCGGCCCGCGAGGCCCGGCAGATCGAGCGGCTGCGCACTCTCGCCGAGAACGCCAAGCTCGACCCGGCGTTCGCCGAGAAGTTCCTGAACTTCATCATCGCCGAGGTGATCCGGCACCACGAGTCCATCGCCGAGGACACCGCCAACGGGCAGCCGGCCGAGACCGGCTGATCCGCGGCGCGGGCCGGGCGGGACCGGGGGAACGGCACCGCCCGGGCGGGCCACGGGGCACGAGACCGGCCCCGCGGTGCAGAGGACACGGACCGGACATATGCCGTGTACCGCACCACCCCTGTGCGCTGTCGGTGCCATCAGGCAGCATGGCCTGCATGTCCGTCATCACGCGCGACGAAGCGCAGCTCCGAGCACAGCTCCTCGACGTCCACCGCTACACGATCGAGCTCGACCTCACCACGGGGGACGAGACCTTCGGCTCCCGCACCGTGATCAGGTTCAGCGCCCGGTCCGACGGGGACACGTTCGTCGAGCTGAAGCCCACCGAGCTGCGCGCCGTCACCCTCGACGGACAGCCCCTCGACCCGGAGTCCTTCCACGACGACCGGCTGCCGCTGAAGAACCTCACCGCCGGCGAGCACGAACTGCGCGTCGAGGCGACCATGCGCTACTCCCGCACGGGTGAGGGCATGCACCGTTTCACCGACCCCACCGACGGCGAGACGTACGTCTACACGCAGATGTTCATGGACGACGTCCAGCGCGTCTTCGCCGCCTTCGACCAGCCCGATCTGAAGGCCGTCTTCGAGCTCACCGTCACCGCGCCCGAGGGCTGGACCGTCCTCGCCAACGGCATCACCGAGCACCTCGGCGAGGGCCGCTGGCAGGCCGCCCCGACCCCACTGATCTCCACCTATCTGGTGGCCGTCGCCGCCGGCCCCTGGCACTCGGCGCGCACCGAGCACCGCGGCCTGCCCTTCGGCATCCACTGCCGCCGCTCCCTCGCCCCCCACCTCGACATCGACGCCGAGGAGATCTTCGAGATCACGCGTGCGTGCTTCGACCGCTATCACGAGAAGTTCGAGGAGCCCTACCCCTTCGACTCTTACGACCAGGCATTCGTCCCCGAGTTCAACGCCGGCGCGATGGAGAACCCGGGCCTGGTCACCTTCCGTGACGAGTTCGTCTTCCGGTCGGCCGTCACCGACACCGAGCGGCAGACCCGCGCCATGGTCATCGCCCACGAGATGGCCCACATGTGGTTCGGCGACCTCGTCACCCTGAAGTGGTGGGACGACATCTGGCTGAACGAGTCCTTCGCCGAGTACATGGGCTACCAGACCACCCTGGAGGCGACCCGGTTCACCGAACCGTGGGTCGAGTTCGGCGTCACCCGCAAGGCCTGGGGCTACGACGCCGACCAGCGCCCCTCCACCCACCCGGTCGCCCCCGAGGCGGTCGACGACACCGCCTCCGCCCTGCAGAACTTCGACGGCATCTCCTATGCCAAGGGCGCCTCCGCGCTGCGCCAGCTGGTGGCCTGGCTCGGCGAGAAGGACTTCCTCGCGGGCATCAACATCCACTTCCAGCGGCACAGGTTCGCCAACGCCACCCTCGCCGACTTCATCGACTCCCTCGCCGCGGCCACCGAGCGCGATGTGCACGCCTGGGCCGACGCCTGGCTGCGCACCACCGGAGTCGACACGCTCACCCCGGCGATCGAGTCCGCCGACGGCACCTGCGCCCTGACCGTCGACCGCGCGGGCAGCCGCCCGCACCGCGTCACCGTCGGTCTGTACGACCGCGACCTCACCGACGAGGGCCGCCTCATCCTGCGCGAACGCATCGGCCTCGACGTCCCGCAGACCGCTGCGGAGCCCATCGGCAAGCGTCCCGCGCTGCTCCTGCTCAACGACGGCGACCTGACCTACGCGAAGGTCCGCTTCGACGCCGATTCCTTCGAGTCGATCCGCACGGGCCTGTCGGGGCTGCCCGACCCGCTCACCCGCGCGGTGGTGTGGAACGCCCTCAGGGACGCCGTCCGTGACGGCGAACTCCCGCCCGCCGCCTACCTGGAGACGGCCCGCGCCCACCTCCCGCGGGAGACCGACCTGGCCCTCGTGCAGGGCGTCCTCGCCTTCGCCTCCGCCCAGGTCGCCGACCGCTACCTGCGCCCCGAGGACCGTCCGGCCGCCCTCGCCACCCTCAGCTC
The DNA here is from genome assembly GCF_044768335.1 of Streptomyces sp. NPDC101151. Lineage (NCBI taxonomy): Bacteria > Bacillati > Actinomycetota > Actinomycetes > Kitasatosporales > Streptomycetaceae > Streptomyces > Streptomyces sp. NPDC101151. Next base: position 129,832 of record NZ_JBIWPP010000006.1, read on the forward strand.
CCTGTGCCGCGACCTGATGCGCCGCACCGAGGACGGGGACAACCCCGGCCTGCGTCTGGTCGCCGTCCGGCACTTCATCAACGTCGCCGCCCACCCCGACACCATCGCCGCCTGGCTCGCCGACGGCACGGTGCCCGGCGGCCCGGAACTCGACCCCGAGCTGCGCTGGCGCATTCTCGGCCGGCTCGCCGCGCTCGGCGCCACCGACGAGGCCGCCATCGCCGGCGAGCTGGAGCGCGACCCGTCCGCCACCGGGCAGGAGGGCGCAGCGACCTGCCGCGCCGCCCTGCCCGACCCGGAGGCCAAGCGTGCGGCCTGGGACGGCATGTTCGCCACGGACGACCTCTCCAACTACCTGTTCACGGCCACCGCGCGGGGCTTCTGGCAGCCCGAACAGGCCGACCTGGTACGGGAGTACGTGTCGCGCTACTACGAGGACGCGGTCGCGGTCGCCGCCCGCCGCGGTCCCGCCATCGCCGTGGCCATCGGCCGCTGGGCCTTCCCGCATGCCGCCGTCGACGCCGAGCACCTCGCCCTCGGCGAGGCCTGTCTGCGCGAGGCAGGCCCGGTCGTCGCCCTGCGCCGCAGGCTGGTCGACGAACTCGACGACCTCGCCCGGGCGTTGCGGGTGCGCGGGGAGTAGCAGCGACCACGGACGCACGGCCGGTCCCCGACGACGCACGGCGGACCGGCCACGCCGGCGGCGGCGGGCTCAGCGAGTGCCCGCCCGCCGCAACTCGGCGCGCCGCAGGCCCCCTTCGCGCGGGCCCGTCCGCCGGTCGCCCGCCGTGGCCGGGGCGGGAGCGGCGGCGTCCAGGGCGAAACCGAGCCGCTCCAGGAAGCACTCACCGGAACGCCACCCGGCCGGTACCGTCGCCGTGACCACGGGCACCTCCCCGGCGCGGGCCAGCAGGGATTCGGCCAGTGCACGGCCGAGGCCCCGGCGCCTCGCCCACGGCGCCAGCAGGAACAGGCCGACCGCCACCGCGCCCGGCTCCGGATGGTCGCGCACGGCGTCCACCAGGCCCGCGACCACGCCGTCCCGCTCCAGTACCAGGAGCACCTTGTCGTCGGGGTTCGCGCCCTCCGGCAGCGAGTAGAACAGGCTCTGCACATCACCCGGGCCCGACGGCAGCCCCGTCGCCGCCACGAACCAGTCCTCGCACTCCTCGAACAGCGTCTGCAGCGGCACTTCGTCCGCCGGACCGGGCTCACGCACCACCACCCGCTCACCGGGCACGTCGATCATCCACGCGTCAACCATCCGACCGACGTTAGCCGCGGCGCCCTCACCGCTCCACCGCTCCAACGCGTTTTCCCCGTACGGCAGTACCCACTTTCGGGTTCAGATCGTTGGGCTTTCCGGACGTGCTGGACTCTTCCCGTACAAACTGGAAGACGGCGTACAGAGGTCCCTGCACAGTCGGAAGCCCCCATGGTCGCCCCCTTGCCCCGCGCCCCGGAGGAGAGCCCATGAGCACGCCGCCCCTCGCCTCAGGACCCGAAGGCCCCGGAGCCCTGCGGCCGCTTTTGGACACCGTCCTCGACGCGCTCGCGAGCGGCGGCCGGGCCCGTGGCGGACCGCTGCCGGCCGGCGGGCCCAAGGCCGTCGCCGCGCGGATCGCCGACGCCCTCGGGGACGTCCTGCCGGACGACGGCGACCCCGACGCCCTGCGGGCCCTCGTGCACGCCCTGGCCGAGGGCGCCGCCGACCCCGCCGACCCGTTGTGCGCGGCCCATCTGCACTGCCCGCCGCTCGCCGTCGCCACCGCCGCCGACCTCGCCGCGAGCATCCTCAACCCCTCCCTGGACTCCTGGGACCAGGCCCCGGCAGCCTCCGCCCTGGAGGCCCAGGTCACCCACGCCCTGGCCCACGCGATCGGCCTCGCCGACGGCCTGGTCACCACGGGCGGCACCGAGTCCAACCAGCTCGCCCTGCTGCTCGCCCGCGAGGCCCACGGCGGCAGCGTCCGGCTGGTCTGCGGGGCCAACGCCCACCACTCCCTGCCCCGCGCCGCCTGGCTGCTCGGCCTGCCCGACCCGGTCGTCGTCCCCGCCCCGAGCGGCACCCTCGACCCGGCCGCCCTGGACGCGGCCCTCACCGCGCTCTCGGGCCCGCTTCTGGTCGCCGCCACCGCCGGCACCACCGACGCCGGGCTCGTCGACCCGCTCCCCGGGATCGCCGGACTGTGCGCCGCCCACGGCGCCCGCCTGCACATCGACGCCGCCTACGGCGGAGGCCTCGCCTTCAGCGACCACCACCGGGACAAGCTCACCGGGCTCGACGCCGCCCACACCGTCACCCTCGACCTGCACAAGCTCGGCTGGCAGCCGGTCGCCGCCGGCCTTCTCGCCGTGGCCCGGCCCAGCGAACTCGCCGTCCTGCACCAGCGCGCCGACTACCTGAACGCCGGCGACGACACCGAGGCCGGACTTCCCGATCTGCTCGGCCGCTCCCTGCGCACGACCCGCCGACCGGACGTCCTCAAGATCGCCGTCACCCTGAGGACGCTGGGCCGCACCGGACTCGGCGCCCTGGTCGACGCGGTCTGCGCCCATGCGCGCGAGTTCGCCGCGCTGGTCCAGGGCCACCCCGGCTTCGAGCTGTACGACCGGCCGGTCATCAGCACGGTCCTGTTCCGGCCCGTCGACGCGGCCGACGACACCGTGGCCGCCGTACGCCGCGGGCTGCTGCACGAGGGCCGGGCGGTCCTCGGCCGCGCCCGCCTCGACGGCCGCCTCTGGCTCAAGGCCACCTTCCTCAACCCCCATACCCGGCCGGACGACCTGGCCCAGCTCCTCAAACTCGTAGAAGGAACGACCCCCAGATGACCCTCCTCCCACGCGACGAGCCCGAGTCCCCCCGCGACCTGGTCGGCATCGGCATCGGCCCCTGCAACCTCTCCCTGGCCGCCCTCGCCCACCCGCTCGCCGAACTCGACGCCGTCTTCTACGAACAGCGCCCCGACTTCGACTGGCACCCGGGCCTCCTGATCGAGGGCGCCACGATCCAGGTGCCCTTCCTCGCCGACCTGGTGACCATCGCCGACCCCACCAGTCCCTGGAGCTTCCTCAACTACCTCAGGACCCGCGAGCGGCTCTTTCCCTTCTACTTCGCCGAGCGCTTCCAGATCCAGCGCGCCGAGTACGACTCGTACTGCCGCTGGGTCTCCCAGAACCTTCCCGGGGTGCGCTTCCGCCACCAGGTCGACGCCGTCCGCTGGAACCCCGAACGCGATGTGTTCGAGGTCGACTTCACCCAGCTCGACGCCGAGGGCGAGGCCGAGGCGCTCGGCCGTACCTACACCCGAAACGTCGTCCTCGGCGTCGGCACCGCCCCCTATGTGCCCGACCCCCTCAAGCCCCTCGTCGAGGCGCCCGGCGTCCCGGTCCTCCACGCCAGCGACTACCTCGACCATCGCGCCGCCGTCCTCGCCGCCGAGCACGTCACCGTCGTCGGCTCAGGACAGTCCGGCGCCGAGGTCTTCCTCGACCTGCTCCGCCACCGCCCCGCCGGTCGCGAGAAGCTGCACTGGATCGGCCGCAGCGAGGCGTTCGCGCCGATGGAGTACTCCAAGCTCGGCCTGGAGCACTTCACCCCCGACTACACCCGCTACTTCCACGCCCTCGCCGAGCCCGTCCGCGACCGGCTGATCGCCACCCAGTGGCAGCTGCACAAGGGCATCGACGCCGGCACCCTCGCCGCCATCCACGACGAGCTGTACCGGCGTACCCTGGACGGCGGCTGGCCCGATGCCGTCCTCACCCCGGGCGTCCACGTCCGCACCGCCGGCCGCATCGCCACCAGCAAGGTCGAACTCCACCTGGAACACCTCCAGCAGGGCAGCCGCTCCCGGCTCACCACCGACGCCGTGGTCCTGGCCACCGGCCACCGCGAACGCCCCCTCGACCGCATGCTCGCCGGGCTCGACCCCTACCTGCGCCGCGACAGCAGCGAACGCCCGCGTATCGACGAGGAGTTCAGGCTCGTCCTCGACCCCTCGGTCACCGGATCGGTGTACGTCCAGAACGCCGGACTGCACACCCACGGGGTCGGCACCCCCGACCTCGGTCTCGCCGCCTGGCGCAGCGCCACCGTCCTCAACTCCTTGACCGGGAAGGAGCCCTACCCACTGCCCACGCGAACGGCCTTCACGACGTTCGGACTTCAGGAGCCGCAGCCCAGGGTCCCGCAGGTCAGGCAGGCGATGCGGCTGACTCCGCTGGTCGAGGGCCGGTGACAGGCGGGGCGACCGCAAGAAGCCGCCGACGGCGGTGCCGGCACCGGTCATGAGTCGTCGGACGCGAGAGCGACGGACCGCACGTCCACGGCGCCGGCACGAGGACGGTCGCCGGCGCCGTGGACGTCACCTTGTCCGACCGCTAGAAGACCGGCGTGCCGTTCCGGGTCAGCTTCCAGTCCACGGACGCGAAGTCCTTCGGGTCCAGGACGCCCTTCGTGGTGACCCACTCCGCGATCCGGGTGCGGATCTCCGTCGACTCCGCCCACAGCTCCTTGGCCGAGGCGACGTGCGGGAAGGCGCCACCGCCGTTGGCCCGGTAGTTGTTCACCGCGAACACGAACTTCTGGGCGTCGTCCAGCGCGGCACCGCCGAAGGTGAGGTTCTTGATCCGCGAACCGGCCGGCTGCGCGATGTCGATGTCGTACGACAGGCCCGAGACGTAGTCGTAGTTGTAGTCGGGACGGTCGCCCGCGTTCGTCAGCTTCTCCACGTCGACCGCGGCGTCGGCGGCCGTCTGGACGTAGTACTCCGCCGAGTACTCCAGGTACGCCCGCACCTGCGCGCCCGTCAGCAGCTTGGCGACCAGCGTGTTGTCGTACACGTACAGGCTCGACAGATCCCGGATGGTCACGTTGCCGGCCGGGATCTCGGAGGTGCGGGAGAACGGCGAGGCCTGTGCGATCACCGGCAGCGAGGCGTACTCGGTGCCCGCAAGCGCGGCCTTGACCACGTCCTCCTGGACCTTGGTGATCAGGTCGATGATCGGGGCGTCCTTGTAGCGGGCCTCGACCGTGGTCAGGGTGTCCGTCGCGGTACCGACGACCTGGTTCACGTACGTGACGACCTTCGCGTGCTCGTCGCTGAGCAGCTTGGTGATCTTCGGGTCGTCGGCGACCGTGTTGGAGTTGAGCACCTTCGAGGAGACGGACTCGACGGTCCACCGGCCCTTGGCGAAGACCAGCTCGATGTCGAAGAGGGACAGCCGCTCCGCGTACGCCAGCGGCTCCGACAGCACGACCGTCTTCCCGGTCTTGTCGTTGGTGACCTTCAGCTCCGGGATCTCCACGTGCGCGTGTCCGACGAGAATGGCGTCGATGCCCGGGACCTGCTTGGCGACGTTGGCGGCCGCGTTCTCGACGTACGGCAGCTGGTCACCGTACGACGACGTGCCGGAGGACCCGGAGTGCGCCGACACCACGACGACGTCCGCGCCCAGCGACTTCAGCTTCGGCACCCACTTCGCGGCCTGCTCCTCCAGGCCCGGGAACGCCAGCTTGCCCTGCACATAGGCCTTGTCCCAGATCGCGATGCCCGGGTTGGTCAGACCGAGGACGGCGACCTTGACCGGCTTGGCGCCCGGCACGTGGAACTTCTTGATGAAGTAGGGCGGGAAGGCGGGCTTCAGTGTCTTCGCGTCGACCGCGTTGGCTCCGAGGAGCGGGAAGTCCAGCTGGTCCTCGAACTTGCGGAGGGTCTCGATGCCGTAGTTGAACTCGTGGTTGCCGAGCGCCGCGGCGTCGTACCCGATCGCGTTCATCGCCTGCGCCATCGGGTGCACCGGGCCGCCCTTGGCGGTGATCGGGTCGACCTTGGCGTAGTAGTACGTCAGCGGGGTGCCCTGGATCGTGTCGCCGGCGTCCAGCAGCAGCGTGTTGCAGCGGCCCCTCTCCGCGCGGATCCGGTCGACGAGCGTCGAGATGCGGGCCAGGCCCTGGGCGTTGCCCGCCTTGTCGGAGTACTCCGCGTCCTTGAAGTAGTCCCAGTTGAAGACGTGGCCGTGCAGGTCGGTGGTGCCCATGACGGTGAGCGAGTAGCGCTTCACATGCTTCACGGGCCCCTTGTGCTCGGCCGCCTCGGCCGCCGGAGCCGCCGCCGCACCGGCGATGGCCACTCCCGCCCCCGTCGCGGCGGACTTCTTCAGAAACTTCCGGCGGTTCAACGGCATCTCTGGATCTCCTCGGCGAATGGTCAACAACGCGCGTAGATTCTGCCCCGGTCATGACAGACGGCAACAGGTCCGTGAGGTTTCGATCCGGTGACCTATTGCGTGAACGCGGGCCGCCGAAGGGGAAAGTGCGTGACAGAGTGGGGCGTATGACCTCTCCGGCGACCGCCCCGTACGGCACCCCCGACGCCCCCCTCCTCGTGGTCCGAGGCGAGGCCGAACTCGAGGTCGAGCCCGAGGTCGCCCGCATCGGCGTGACCGTGACCGCCCGCGGCCGCGACCGGCGCTCCACCCTGGACGACCTCACGCGTCGCAACGCCGCCGTCCTCGACCTTGTGAAGTCCTACGGTGACGCGGTGGAGGAGCTGTCCACCGGCGCCTTCTCCATCACCCCGGAACTCACCGAGCGCGGCCGGGGCGAGCGAGTGCGCAGCTATCAGGGCCGGGTCAATCTCAGCGCCGAGTTCAGCGACTTCACCGTCCTCGGTGAACTGACCACCCGGCTCGCCGACTTGGAGCTGACCCGGGTCGACGGCCCCTGGTGGTCGCTGCGCCCCGGCTCGCCGGTACACGCCGAGGCCCGGCGGCGGGCGGTCGGCGACGCGGTCCAGCGGGCCCGGGAGTACGCCGAGGCGCTGGGCACCTCGATCGCCGCCCTGGTCGAACTGGCCGACACCGGGGCCGAGCGCCCGCGGGCCGGCGGGGCCGCCTTCGGGCGTGGTGTCCGGCGGATGAGCATGGCCGACACGGCCGAGTCCGCCGAGCCCCTCGACCTGGAACCCTCGCGTCTGCGAGTGATCGCTCAGGTCAGCGCCCAATTCACGCTGGTTCCCCCGCGACTGTGAATTTCCGGGCCGAGAACCGGCCCCCGAAATGAATCGCTCATAGGAGCGGACGACCGCACAATTCAACACTTGTCAATAGCCCTTTACTTAAAGGTTGTTGAGTAGTCATGTAGCCCGGATTTTCTACCGACGGGTAAGGCCTAGGCTCGAATCATGCGCCGAGCAAAGATCGTCTGTACTCTGGGTCCCGCCACCGACTCGTACGACCAGATCAAGGCACTGGTCGAGGCCGGAATGGACGTAGCCCGTTTCAACCTCAGCCACGGCACGCATGCCGAGCACGAGGAGCGTTACCAGCGCGTACGAAAGGCGGCCGACGAAACCGGTCGCAGCGTCGGGATCCTCGCCGACCTTCAAGGTCCGAAGATCCGGCTCGGCCGCTTCAGCGAAGGTCCCGTACTCCTTGAACGCGGCGACTCCTTCGTCATCACCGTGGAGGAGGGCGTCGAGGGCGACCGCCACGAGTGCGGCACCACCTACGCCGGTCTCGCCGCCGATGTCACTCCCGGCGAGCGCGTCCTCGTGGACGACGGCAAGGTCTGCCTGGAGGTCACCTCCGTCGACGGACCCCGGGTGCTCACCCGGGTGGTCGAGGGCGGCGTGGTCTCCGACCACAAGGGCCTGAACCTCCCGGGCGTCGCCGTCTCCGTGCCCGCCCTCTCCGAGAAGGACGAGGACGACCTGCGCTGGGCGCTGCGCATCGGCTTCGACGTCATCGCCCTCTCCTTCGTCCGCAGCGGCAAGGACGCCGATGGCGTCCACCGCATCATGGACGAGGAGCGGCGCCGCCTCCCGGTGATCGCCAAGGTCGAGAAGCCGCAGGCCGTCGAGAACATCGACGACATCGTGGCCTGTTTCGACGGCATCATGGTCGCGCGCGGTGACCTGGGCGTGGAGATGCCGCTGGAGCAGGTCCCGATCGTGCAGAAGCGCGCCATCAAGCTCGCCCGGCGCAATGCCAAGCCGGTCATCGTGGCCACCCAGATGCTGGACTCGATGATCGACAACGCCCGTCCGACCCGCGCCGAGGCCTCGGACGTGGCCAACGCGGTCATCGACGGCACGGACGCCGTGATGCTCTCCGGCGAGACGAGCGTCGGCAAGCACCCGATCGAGACCGTGCGCACCATGGCGAAGATCGTCGAGGCGGCCGAGGAGGACATGCTCGCCAAGGGCCTGCCGCCGCTGACCGAGCGGAACAAGCCCCGCACCCAGGGCGGCGCGGTGGCCCGGGCCGCCGCCGAGATGGGCGACTTCCTCGGGGCGAAGTTCCTGGTGGCGTTCACCCAGTCGGGAGACACGGCACGTCGCCTGTCCCGCTATCGCTCGCCCATTCCGCTGCTGGCCTTCACCCCGGAGCCGGCCACCCGCTCCCAGCTCAGCCTCACCTGGGGCGCGGAGACCTTCCTCGGCCCGCACGTCGACTCCACGGACGCCATGGTCGACCAGGTGGACGAATTGCTGCTGAAGTACGGCCGCTGCCGGAAGGGTGACGTCGTGGTCATCACGGCGGGCTCCCCACCCGGTGTGTCGGGCTCGACCAACATGGTCCGGGTGCACCACATCGGCGAGGACGACAGCCCCCGATAGCGGATCCCGGGTGAAGAAAAAGGGCCCCTCACCACGAGGGGCCCTGCCAATGGGCTGACCTTGGAATCCAAGGAAAAGTGCCCCGGGTCGGACTCGAACCGACACTGTACGGGTTTTGAATCCGTTGCCTGCTGCCAATTGGGCTACCGGGGCTCGCAGAATCAAAGGTGTCCCCCGACCCTCCGCGCGTCCACCATACCGTAGCTAGGTAGGCTCTTGTCAGCAGTACCCCTGCCCTGAACGAGGAGCCCCCGTGACCGCCGAGTCGCCCCAGCCCGTAGACGCGCCCGACGACGACAAGTCGCACGTGCCTCCGCTGACGACCCGAGTCGTCATCGCCGAGGACGAGGCCCTGATCCGGCTCGACCTGAAAGAGATGCTGGAGGAGGAGGGGTACACCGTCGTCGGCGAGGCCGGGGACGGGGAACAGGCCGTGGAGCTGGCCCGCGAGCACCGTCCGGACCTGGTGATCCTCGATGTGAAGATGCCCAAGCTGGACGGCATCTCCGCGGCCGAGAAGATCGCCGAGGAGTCCATCGCCCCGGTGCTCATGCTCACCGCCTTCTCCCAGCGCGACCTCGTCGAGCGCGCTCGGGACGCCGGTGCCATGGCCTACCTGGTGAAGCCGTTCAGCAAGAGCGACGTCGTGCCGGCCATCGAGATGGCCGTCTCCCGCTTCACCGAGCTGAAGCAGCTGGAGAAAGAGGTCGCCGACCTCACCCTGCGGCTTGAGACCCGCAAGCTGGTCGATCGCGCCAAGTCCATCCTGCAGACGGAGTACGGACTGACCGAGCCGGCCGCCTTCCGCTGGATCCAGAAGACCTCCATGGACCGCAGGTTGTCGATGCAGCAGGTCGCCGAGGCGGTCATCGCGGACAGCGAGGAGAAGAAGGCCGCCAAGAAGGCCTGAGCACGCCACGAGGCCCGCGCCCCGGAGAAGGGGGCGCGGGCCTCCGTGCGTCCCATGAGGGGCGCGGGGGACTGCGCGACCAGCCACAACGGACCCGCCGCGGTCGAGCGGCGCTTCCGGCGGAGCTAGTCCTCGCCGAGGTACGCCTTGCGTACCGACTCGTCGTGCAGCAGGTCCTGGCCGGTGCCGGACAGGACGATGTTGCCGACCTCCATGACATGACCCTGGTCGGCGAGCGAGAGCGCCGCCTGGGCGTTCTGCTCGACCAGCAGGATCGTCGTGCCCTGGGACTTCAGCTCGGAGATCGTCGCCATGATCTTCTGCATCATGATCGGCGACAGACCCATCGAGGGCTCGTCCAGCATCAGGAGCTTGGGCCGGGACATCAGCGCCCTGCCCATCGCCAGCATCTGCTGTTCACCGCCCGAGAGGGTGCCCGCGGCCTGCTTCCTGCGCTCCCCGAGGATGGGGAAGAGGTCGTAGGCGCGCTGGATGTCCTTCTCGATGCCCTCCTTGTCCTTGCGGAGGAACGCGCCGAGCTGAAGGTTCTCGGTGATGGTCAGGCGCGGGAAGATGTGCCGGCCCTCGGGGGAGTGGGCGAGCCCGAGCGCCACGATCTTGTGCGCCTGGACGCCGGTGAGCGGCTTGCCGTCGAAGACGATCTTTCCCGAGGCGGGCTTGAGCAGACCCGACAGGGTGCGCAGGGTCGTCGTCTTGCCGGCGCCGTTGGTGCCGATGAGGGTGACGACCTGGCCGGCCTCGACGCTGAACGAGATGCCCTTGACGGCCTCGATCTTGCCGTAGGCGACCCTGAGGTCCTCGACCTCCAGCAGTGCGGTCACTGGGCCTCTCCCTTGGTGGTGCCGGTGGTGCTGTCCGCCTCGGCGCTCTCCTCGCCGGACGGTTCGGCGTCGGCCGCGGCCTCCGCGGATGCCGCGACGGCGTCGGCGGCGGCCTCGGCGGCCTCGACCTCGGCGGCCTCCGCCTCCCCGGGGTCGCCCTCGAAGGGCTCACCCAGATAGGCGGCGACGACGCGCTCGTCGGCCTGTACGACCTCGGAGGTGCCCTCGACGAGCTTCTCGCCCTGGACGAGCACGGCAACGCGGTCGCACAGGTTGAAGATGAAGCGCATGTCGTGCTCGATGACGAGGACGGCGATGCCCTTGTCCCGGATGGCGAAGACCAGTTCCTCGGTGGTCCGGGTCTCCTGCGGGTTCATGCCGGCCGTCGGCTCGTCGAGCAGCAGCAGGCCCGGCTCGCTCGCCAGTGCCCGCGCGATCTCCAGCTTGCGCTGCTCGCCGTAGGGCAGGTTGCGCGCGAGGTGGTCACGCTTGGCGGCGAGACCGACGAACTCCAGGAGTTCCATGGCCTTCGCCTCGGACTCCCGCTCGGCCTTGCGGAAACCGGGGCCACGCAGCAGGGCCGACCACAGGCCCTCCTTGGTCCGCGTGTGGCGGCCCACGAGGACGTTCTCCAGAACGGTCATGTTGGCGAAGAGCCGGATGTTCTGGAACGTACGGGCGATGCCCGCCTGGGTCACCATGTGCGGCTTGGGCGGCAGCACCTTGCCCTGGTAGGCGACCGTGCCTTCGGTGGGGATGTACAGACCGGTGAGGCAGTTGAAGAAGGTGGTCTTGCCGGCACCGTTCGGGCCGATGAGGCCGACGATCTCGCCGCTGTTGACGGTGAAGTCGACGGACCGGACGGCGGTCAGACCACCGAAGCGCATCGTGACGTCACGGGCTTCGAGTACAGGTGTCGTCATGGTTCTTACGCCCCTGCCTTGGTGACGGCCGGATCGTCGGTCAGCGTTTTCTGCGCCGGTACGTCGAGTTGGCCGATCTCGTGGAACTCCAGCTGGCGGCGGCGGTTGGCGATGATGCCCTCCGGTCGGAAGCGCATCAGCAGGATCAGCGCGATGCCGAAGGCGAACAGCTCGTAGTTCTGCAGGAACTGGAGCTTCTCCGGGACCAGGTAGAGCACGCTCGCGCCGAGCAGCGGGCCGCTGACGGTGCCCATGCCGCCGAGGACGACGGCGGCCAGCAGGAAGGCCGAGTTGGGCGGGGCGGCGCCGGCGAACTGGTACGGCTGCGGGTTCACGCTGTAGTTGACGTGTGCCATCACCGTGCCAGCGAGGCCCGCGAGGGAGGCGCCGAGGGCGAAGGCGATCAGCTTGACCCGGAAGCCGTTGATGCCCATGGCGGTGGCGGCGGTCTCGTCCTCGCGGATGGCGATCCAGGAGCGGCCGATGCGGGAGTCCGCGGCACGGGTGAAGACGAGCACGACGATCGCCGTGACGATGAGCATCAGGAACAGGTAGTTGGCGAACCGGCCCAGGGTGAACCCGCCGATCTCGTGCGCTTCGCCCAGGTTGAACCCGAGGATGTTCAGGTCCGGGATCTGGGTGATGCCGTTGGGGCCGCGGGTGATGTTCGGTCCGGAGTCACCGTCGAGGTTGTTGACGGTGATACGGAAGATCTCACCGAAGCCGAGCGTGACGATGGCCAGATAGTCGCCGCGCAGCCGCAGGGTCGGCGCGCCGATCAGCACACCGAAGATCAGCGAGGCGGCCATGCCGGTCAGGGCGGCGGCCCAGAACGGGAAGTGCACACCGGAGAACCGGGAGTACTCCGAACCGGAGACCAGGGCGGCCGCGTAGGCGCCGACGCCGAGGAAGGCGACGTAACCGAGGTCGAGCAGACCGGTGAGGCCGACGACGATGTTCAGACCGAGGGCGACGGTGGCGAAGATCAGGATGTTCACGCCGACGTTGGCGTTGTGGTCGTCGCTCTGGGTGAAGGGGAAGATCACGGCGGCGGCGAAGGCCAGCGTCGAGGCGAACGCCTTGTGCTGGGCCGACATCGTCGCGAAGCGGTCGACGAGACCGGTGTGCATCAGACCCCAGGCGGCGAAGACGAGGAGCAGCAGGTACCCGATGAAGGTCTCGCTCGCGTCGTTGTCGATGCCGATGCCGTAGGTGAAGGCCACCAGGGCGATCGCGGTGCCGGCGGTGATGATGCCGCGCTCGGCGAGCGGGGACAGCGTGCCGGGGCGGGGTTGCTGGGGCTTGGTGAGGTAGCCGCGGATGCCGGTGCCCGGAGCCGGGTGCGGCAGCGCCAGGGCGCCGACGACGGGAAGCGCGGAGGCCGCCATCGCCACGTAGGCGCCGGGGTCGAGGTTGACCAGGCCGCCGAGGTCGACGGCGATGGCGATGCCGGTGAACCAGCAGACGGCGAACGCCGACAGGGCCGTCAGCGCAACGGGGGAGGTGGCGCTCGCCGGGTTCAGCCAGCGCAGCCCCTTCACGTTCCACAGGGTGAGCCCGAACAGCAGGGTGAGGGCGCCGGCCACGAGGGCGAGGATCTGCAGGCCCGCCGGGTAGCCGTAGACGGTCAGATCGCCGGGGAATTCGGGCGTCCAGGTCCAGCTGAGGAAGGTGCTGGCGATGGTGCCCACGGCGCCGACGGCGATGAGCAGACGGGCGACGGCGGGGGACAGCGGGACGGGCCCGCGCCCAGCCACGGCCGGAGCCTTGGTGGTGGTGTCGGTCATGCTGCTCACGCCCTGTCCGCGACGCGTTCGCCGAGCAGGCCTTGTGGCCTGAACAGAAGTACGAGGATGAGGAGGACGAAGGCCCACACGGCGGCCCAGCCGCCTCCGCCGAGCTGCTGCATGCCGGGGATGTCGGCGATGTAGGCGGTGGCCATGGCCTCGGCGACGCCGAGGACGAGGCCGCCGAGCATGGCGCCGTAGATGTTGCCGATGCCGCCGAGGACGGCCGCGGTGAACGCCTTCAGACCGGCGATGAAGCCCATGTCGTAGGAGACGGAACCGTACTTGAGCCCGTACGAGACACCGGCGACGGCCGCGAAGAAGCCGCCGATGGCGAAGGCGATGACGATGATGCGGTTGGTGTCGATGCCCATCAGCTGCGCGGTGTCCGGGTCCTGGGCGGTGGCCTGCATGGCGCGGCCGGTGCGGGAGAGCCGGACGAAGAAGGCGAGGACCGCCATGCACAGCGGGGCGGCGATGATCAGGAAGACGTCACCGCTCTGCACGGTCACGGAGCCGATGTGCAGCGGGCCGAACGGCAACTGCGGGAAGACCCGGGCCGACTTGGCGTCGCCGTCGACGTGGTACCAGTTGAAGACCGCCTGCTGCAGCGCGAGCGACAGACCGATCGCGGTGATCAGTGGCGCGAGGCGTGGCGCGCCGCGCAAGGGACGATAGGCGAAGCGCTCGGCGCCGACGGCGATGAGCACGGCGACCAGTGCGCCGCCGATGAGCATCGCCGGAAGGGCTATCCACATGGATATGCCGTCCGGCAGGACGAGGTAGACCGTGAGGGCGCCAAAACCTCCGGTCATGAAGATCTCGCCGTGGGCGAAGTTGATGAGCTGGACGATGCCGTACACCATCGTGTAACCGATGGCGATCAGCCCGTACATCGAGCCGAGGAACAGCCCGTTGGCCAGCTGCTGCGGCAGGGTGTTCACCGCATGGCCTCCATGTGGTGGGGAGAGTCAAGGGGGGCGGTAGAAGGCGGGCCGCGCGGTGACGGTGGTCTGCGCCGCGCGGCCCTGGTGGTGCGTTGTGCTGCAGTGGGTTACTTCGGGTTGGCCGTGCCGCTCTTGACGGACTTCCACTCACCCTTGGTGACCTGGTAGACGGTCAGCTGCTTGTTCGTGGTGTCGCCGTACTCGTCGAACGAGATCTTGCCGGAGATGCCGTCGAACGAGCTGCTCTGGACGCCCTCGACGACCTTGGCGCGGGCGTCGTCGGGGATCTTGCCGTCCTTCACGACCTGGCCGACGGCCTTGATGATCGCGGTGGTGGCGTCGTAGGCGTAGGAGCCGTAGGTGCCGTAGTCGCCGGGGTACTTCTTGGCCTTGTAGGTGGCCACGAACTCCTTGGCGGCGGGCAGGGTGTCGACCGGGACACCGATCGAGGTCACCAGGTCGCCCTCGGCGGACTTGCCGGCGGTCTTGATGTAGGTCGGGGTGAACATGCCGTCACCGCCGAACAGCGGGATCTTGGCGCCGGCGTCCTTGAGCTGCTTGGTCAGCACCTGGGACTCGTCGTACTGGCCGCCGTAGTACAGCAGGTCGGCGCCCGAGTTCTTGATCTTGGTGGCCAGGGTGGAGAAGTCACGGTCACCGGTGTTGACGTGGTCGGTGCCGACGACCTTGCCGCCCTGCTTGGCGAACTGCTCCTTGAAGATCTTGGAGAGGCCCGCGCCGTAGGTCTGCTTGTCGTCGACGACGAAGGCCTTCTTCTTCTTGAGGCCGTTGTAGGCGTAGTCCGCGGCGAAGGCACCCTGCAGGGCGTCGGTGGTCGCGGTACGGAAGTACGTCTTGAACGCGCGGGCCGGCTTGGTCTGCCAGTTCTTGCCCTGGGTCAGCTCGGGCGCGGTGTTGGAGGGGGAGATCTGCACCAGGTTCGCCGTGGCGAGGGTCTGCTGCATCTGAGTGGCCACACCGGAGTTGAGCGGGCCGACCACACCGAGGACGTCCTTGTCGGCGACGAACTGGGAGGCGTTCTGCTGGCCGGTGGCGGGAATCGCCTTGTCGTCCAGTGCCTTGATCTTGAAGGTGACGCCGGGGACGGTCTTGTTCTTGTTGGCGTCGTCGACGGCGATCTGGGCGCCGTACTGGATGCCGAGACCCGTGGCGGAGTTCTGGCCGGTCAGGGGGGCGTCGACGCCGATCGTGACCGTCACATTGCCGCTGTCGCCGCCCTTGCTGTCGTTGTCGCGGGAGCCACAAGCGGTGAGGGTCAGAGCTCCGGTGGTCAGCACGGAGGTAAGAATCACCAGAGAACGCTGTCGCACAATCGATCCTTTCCGCAGGCACGCCCGCCCCCTGCGGGGGACGGCGGGTGCCGCGCCGGTACCGAACTCCCGATGGAGCGGTGACTGGCCGTGACTCTAAGCGTGTGATGGGAACGTGGAGGAGAGCTTGACCAAGGCTGTGACGCTCTTGTTATGACACGAGGTAATGCAGAGCGGTACAGCGTGGGGGGAAAGCAGGAATTCAGGCCGATTCGCCCCGTCCACATTCTGAGAACCTGCAGGACTCACCGTGATCCGTTCAGGCGTCTCGGGGGTTTTGGTGATTACCCACCACTGTTGCTGCGGGCGACTTTCGGGGTCGTCGAGGGCTGTTGCGCGCAGGGGGAACCAGGGGTGAAACCACGAATGTGCATTGCACGCGTATTACGTAGAGTTACGCCGAGGAAAGGGAGTTGAGGCTTCGGAACTTCTCCGCATATCCCTGCGGGAGGGGGTGGTTCCGGGGTTCCGGTGCCCCGCGGGGAGGCCGCGGCGGCCCGGGCGGGGGCGCGGGCGTGCGCGCGGGTGGGGGCGACGGTGTGCGCGTCGGCGGAGTGAGGAGCAGCGGGGGCGGCGCGCTCCGGTCCGCTGGGGGAATCTGTTGTCCGCGGTCCCTGTCGGCGGGGCCCGGAGCGTCCGACGGCTCGTCAACTCATCGGCTGTTGCGGCCTCTTGTCAGAGCTTCGAGGTCCACTGGTCCGCGCTTTCGGTCCGCTTGGTCGCGACTCCGGCCCCCTGTCTGCGACTTGGGTCGGCGCGCCGCGCGGCCGACCGCTCCGCCGCGGCATGTCGTCCTGCCTCCCGGACGGGCGGTTCCGTCGGCCGCACGCGAAGACCTGACCACACGCGAAGAGCCGGCCGCGCGCGAAGGGCCGGCCGCGCGCGAAGGGCCGGCGGGGCGCGACGGCCCCGCCGGCCGGGACACTGTCAGGCGCCGGCGCCCTGGGCGTGCGCCTCGTCGCCCTTGCGCACGTCCCGCAGGAGGCAGGTCAGCCGCGCGGTGCACACCCGGCGGCCCTCCTCGTCGCTGATCACGATCTCGTACGTCGCCGTCGACCGCCCTCGGTGGACGGGCGTGGCCACGCCGGTCACCAGGCCCGAGCGGACCCCGCGGTGGTGCGTGCAGTTCAGGTCCACGCCGACCGCGATCTTCGAGCTGCCGCCGTGCAGCATGGAGCCGACCGAGCCCAGGGTCTCCGCCAGCACCGCGGACGCGCCCCCGTGCAGCAGCCCGTAGGGCTGCGTGTTGCCCTCGACCGGCATGGTGCCGACGACCTGCTCCGCCGAGGCCTCCAGGATCTGCACGCCCATCCGCGTCCCGAGGTGGCCCGCCGAGAACAGTGCGGGCAGGTCCACACCGAGCGCGGCGTACTCGTCGATGACCTCCTGCGGGAATCTCACCTGCTGCTGCTCACCCATGGGCCCGGCTCCGTTCGTCGTACACCTGTCTCGTCGCTGAGCAAACGCTCAGTCGGTCGCCGATTGTTCCAGACGCACGACCACGGACTTGCTGGCCGGGGTGTTGCTGGTGTCCGCGGTGGCGTCCAGCGGCACGAGTACGTTGGTCTCCGGGTAGTACGCCGCCGCGCAGCCCCGGGCCGTCGGATAGTGCACGACACGGAAGCCGGGCGCCCGCCGCTCCACGCCGTCCTTCCACTCGCTCACCAGGTCGACGTACGACCCGTCGGTGACCCCCAGCGCCCGCGCGTCCTCCGGGTTCACCAGCACCACCCGGCGGCCGTTGGTGATGCCCCGGTAGCGGTCGTCCAGGCCGTAGATCGTGGTGTTGTACTGGTCGTGCGAGCGCAGCGTCTGCAGCAGCAGCCGGCCCTCGGGCAGCTCCGGGTACTCCACCGGCGCCGCCGTGAAGTTCGCCTTGCCGGTCGCCGTCGGGAAGCGGCGCTCGTCGCGCGGCGCGTGCGGCAGCGTGAAGCCGCCGGGGCGGGCCACGCGCGCGTTGAAGTCCTCGAAACCGGGGATCACGCGCGCGATGCGGTCGCGGATCGTCGCGTAGTCCTTCTCGAACTCCTCCCACGGCACCGTGCTGGCCGCGCCGAGCACCCGCCGCGCCAGCCGGGACACGATCGCCGGCTCGGACAGCAGCTGCCCGCTCGCGGGCGCGAGCCGTCCGCGCGAGGCGTGCACCATGCCCATGGAGTCCTCGACCGTGACGAACTGCTCGCCGCTGCCCTGCAGATCGCGCTCGGTGCGGCCGAGCGTGGGCAGGATCAGGGCACGCGCGCCCGTGACGACATGCGAGCGGTTGAGCTTGGTCGACACGTGCACGGTCAGCCGCGCGCGCCGCATGGCCGCCTCGGTCACCTCCGTGTCGGGGGAGGCGGCGACGAAGTTGCCGCCCATGGCGAAGAACACCTTCGCCTCGCCGTCCCGCAGCGCGCGGATGGCCCGTACGACGTCGAAGCCGTGCTCACGCGGGGGCGCGAACCCGAACTCCTTCTCCAGCGCGTCCAGGAAGGCCGGGGCGGGCCGCTCGAAGATGCCCATCGTGCGGTCGCCCTGCACGTTGGAGTGCCCGCGCACCGGGCACACGCCCGCGCCCGGGCGGCCGATGTTGCCGCGCAGCAGGAGGAAGTTGACCACCTCGCGGATGGTCGGGACGGAGTGCTTGTGCTGGGTGAGACCCATGGCCCAGCAGACGATGGTCCGCTGCGAGCCGAGGACCATGCCGAGCACCTGCTCGATCTCGGCGCGTGCGAGGCCGGTGGCCGCGAGCGTCTCGTCCCAGTCGGCCGCACGGGCCGCCTCGGCGAACTCCTCGTGCCCGTGCGTGTGTTCCCGCACGAACTCCTCGTCGACCGCGCCCTTCGTCTCCAGGATCAGCTTGTTGAGGAGACGGAACAGGGCCTGGTCGCCGCCGATACGGATCTGCAGGAACACATCGGTGAGGGCCGCGCCCCGGAGCATCCCCTGAGGGGTCTGCGGGTTCTTGAACCGCTCCAGGCCGGCCTCGGGCAGCGGGTTGACACTGATGATCTTCGCGCCGTTCGCCTTGGCCTTCTCCAGCGCGGAGAGCATGCGCGGATGGTTCGTCCCGGGGTTCTGCCCCGCGACGATGATCAGGTCGGCCTTGTAGAGGTCCTCCAGCAGCACGCTGCCCTTGCCGATGCCGATCGTCTCGGAGAGTGCCGATCCCGACGACTCGTGGCACATGTTCGAGCAGTCGGGAAGGTTGTTGGTGCCCAGCTCGCGCGCGAAGAGCTGGTACAGGAACGCGGCCTCGTTGCTGGTCCGCCCCGAGGTGTAGAAGACGGCCTCGTCGGGGGAGCCGAGCGCGGAGATGTCCTCGGCGATGATGTCGAAGGCGCGCTCCCAGCTGACCGGCTCGTAGTGCTCCGCCCCTTCGGGGAGATGCATGGGATGCGTGAGCCGCCCCTGCTGCCCCAGCCAGTACCCGCTCCTGGTGGCCAGATCGGCGACGGAGTGCGCGGCGAAGAACTCCGGGGTGACCCGGCGCAGGGTGGCCTCCTCGGCCACCGCCTTGGCGCCGTTCTCGCAGAACTCGGCCTTGTGCCGGTGGTCCGGCTCCGGCCAGGCACAGCCCGGGCAGTCGAAGCCGTTCTTCTGGTTCACGCGCAGCAGCGTCAGCGCGGTGCGCTTCACACCCATCTGCTGCTGGGCGATGCGCAACGTGTGCCCGATGGCGGGCAGCCCCGCCGCCGCGTGCTTCGGCTCCGCGACCTCCGGCGCGTCCTGAACCGGATCCCCCATGGGCGGCTTCGTCGCCATCGCACGCTCTCCTTCGACTGCGTGTGAGTAGTACGCCGCAGATCCTCCCACGGGGCACGGACAACCGTGGCGGGAGGGCGTACGAGGGCCGGGGCCGATGCTCGGGCGGGTCCTACGGGGAGCCCGCGCAGGCGCCTGCCCGCCTCGACGGTGATGCGCCTCGACGGCGATCCTTCCCGATGGTGACCCGCCCCTTCCCGACAGTGACCCGTCCCGACGGCGCCGACCGCCGGTGCCGAGCCGGTCTCGGCCGTGGTTTCCGTTCTCTCCCGCTCCGAGGACCGGTCCTCTCCCGTTCCGCGGAGGGGGCGGCCGGGACCTCCGCCGGGGCCTCCTCGCCCCCTCCGCGGGAGCCGCCCCGCACCGGACTGTCAGTGGGGCGTGGCAGGATCGGGGGCGTGGCAGAGACAGCATCGAAGAAGACCGACAAGAACCCCGGCGGCAGCCGTCCCCGGCTGATGCTCATGGACGGGCACTCGCTGGCCTACCGCGCGTTCTTCGCGCTGCCCGCGGAGAACTTCACGACCGCGACGGGCCAGCCGACGAACGCGATCTACGGCTTCGCGTCGATGCTGGCCAACACCCTGCGTGACGAGGCACCCACGCACTTCGCGGTGGCCTTCGACGTCTCCCGCAAGACCTGGCGCTCCGCGGAGTTCACCGAGTACAAGGCGAACCGCTCCAAGACCCCGGACGAGTTCAAGGGCCAGGTCGAGCTGATCGGCGAGCTGCTCGACGCGATGCACGCACCGCGCTTCGCCGTCGAGGGCTTCGAGGCGGACGACGTCATCGCCACCCTTGCCACCCAGGCCGAGGCCGAGGGCTTCGAGGTGCTGATCGTCACGGGCGACCGCGACTCCTTCCAGCTGGTCACCGAGCACACGACCGTGCTGTATCCGACGAAGGGCGTCTCGGAGCTGACCCGCTTCACCCCGGAGAAGGTTTTCGAGAAGTACGGGTTGACCCCCGCCCAGTACCCCGACTTCGCGGCCCTGCGCGGCGACCCCTCCGACAACCTCCCCGGCATCCCGGGTGTCGGGGAGAAGACCGCCGCGAAGTGGATCAACCAGTTCGGCTCGTTCGCGGAGCTGGTCGAGCGCGTCGACGAGGTCAAGGGCAAGGCCGGGCAGAACCTCCGCGACCACCTGGAGTCGGTCAAGCTCAACCGCCGCCTCACCGAGCTGGAGCGCCAGGTCGAGCTGCCGAGGACGGTCGCCGACCTGGAGCGGGCCCCGTACGACCGCAAGACCGTCGCGGTGGTCCTGGACACCCTGGAGATCCGCAATCCCTCGCTGCGCGAGCGGCTCTTCGCGGTCGACCCGGGCGCCGAGGAGGCCGAGGTCACGCCGGTCGCCGCGGACGGCGTGGAGGTGGACGGCAAGACCCTCGGCGCCGGGGAGCTGGGCCCCTGGCTCGCCGAGCACGGCACAGGGACCCTCGGCGTCGCCACGGTCGACACCTGGGCGCTGGGCACCGGCTCGGTCGCCGAGGTCGCGCTCGCCGCGGCCCAGGGAGCGGCCGCCTGGTTCGACCCTGCCGAGCTCGACGAGGCCGACGAGAACGCGTTCGCCGCCTGGCTGGCCGACGCCGGCCGCGCCAAGGTGTTCCACAACGCCAAGGGCGCCATGCGCGTGTTCGCGGAGCACGGCTGGTGCGTCGAGGGCGTCACCATGGACACCGCCCTCGCTGCCTACCTGGTCAAGCCGGGCCGCCGCTCCTTCGACCTGGACGCGCTGTCCCTGGAGTATCTGCACCGTGAGCTGGCCCCCGCCGCGGCGGCCGACGGCCAGCTGGCCTTCGGCGCGGACGACGGCGCGGAGGCCGAGTCGCTGATGATCCAGGCTCGTGCCGTCCTCGACCTGGGCGAGGCCTTCGAGGACCGCCTGCAGGAAGTGGGCGCCGGGGACCTCCTGAGGGACATGGAGCTGCCCACCTCGGCCCTGCTCGCCCGCATGGAGCGTCACGGCATCGCCGCCGACCGCGCGCACCTCGAAGCGATGGAGCAGATGTTCGCGGGTGCCGTCCAGCAGGCCGTGAAAGAGGCACACGCGGCCGCCGGGCACGAGTTCAACCTGGGCTCGCCCAAGCAGCTCCAGGAGGTCCTCTTCGGCGAGCTGGCCCTGCCCAAGACGAAGAAGACCAAGACCGGCTACACCACCGACGCGGACGCCCTCGCCTGGCTCGCCACCCAGACCGGCAACGAACTGCCGGTGATCATGCTCCGGCACCGCGAGCAGGCGAAGCTGCGCGTCACGGTCGAGGGCCTGATCAAGACCATCGCCGGTGACGGCCGTATCCACACCACCTTCAACCAGACGGTGGCCGCGACCGGCCGGCTGTCCTCCACGGACCCGAACCTGCAGAACATCCCGGTCCGCACCGACGAGGGCCGGGCGATCCGCCGTGGCTTCGTGGTCGGCGAGGGCTTCGAGTCTCTGATGACCGCCGACTACAGCCAGATCGAGCTGCGCGTGATGGCCCACCTCTCGGAGGACGAGGGCCTGATCGAGGCGTTCACCTCCGGCGAGGACCTGCACACCACGGTCGCCTCCCAGGTCTTCTCGGTGGAGCGGGACGCGGTGGACGCGGAGATGCGCCGCAAGATCAAGGCGATGTCGTACGGCCTGGCGTACGGCCTCTCCGCCTTCGGTCTCTCCCAGCAGCTGAACATCGAGGCGGGCGAGGCGCGCGCTCTGATGGACACCTACTTCGAGCGGTTCGGCGGCGTACGGGACTATCTGCGCCGGGCGGTCGACGAGGCGCGGGCGACGGGCTACACGGCGACGCTCTTCGGGCGCCGCCGCTACCTCCCCGACCTCAACAGTGACAACCGTCAGCGCCGCGAGGCGGCCGAGCGCATGGCCCTGAACGCGCCGATCCAGGGCACCGCGGCAGACATCGTCAAGATCGCCATGCTCAAGGTGGGCGAGGCCCTGCGCGAAGCGGATCTCAAGTCCCGCATGCTCCTCCAGGTCCACGACGAAATCGTGCTGGAGATCGCCCCCGGCGAGCGCAAGGCCACCGAGGAGATCGTCCGCCGCGAAATGGCCGACGCGGTCCACCTGAGAGCCCCGCTCGACGTCTCGGTGGGCGTGGGCCCGGACTGGGAGTCCGCGGCGCACTAGCCTTCGGCGATCCGGCGGAGGTGTGTTGCCCGTACACGGGGGCGACGCACCTCCGCCTCCGCACCGGCCGCTGCTCACGGGCACCGGCGCCCAGAACTGCTCCGCCGCGACGGTGCTCAGCTCTCGCGGTGCATTGCGGCGGTGCCTGATCCCGCCGTGACGGTGCTCAGCCCCCCCGGTGCGTTCCGGCGCCGCCGAATCCC